>NZ_JBFUKG010000022.1:0-90729 GCF_056400945.1 Polaromonas sp. P4_H1
AACTCCGGACTCGTCAGAACGTTGAAGAATTCCACCGCCTGGGTCGATCTCGCCCGGCGTCCAATGCTGCTGCAACGTTGATGCAAGACGCTTTGGGCATTACGATCCATGGTGGCTGGCCTTTGGGAAGATGGTTTGGGTGCTTCGTAAACAACCATCCTATCGACCCTTTGGTCAGCCATCTCCCTTTGCTTTCAAGCACTTACGCACGTCGCCGAAGGCCAACCTGCCAAAGTAAGTGCCATTCGCTCTAAGCCGACCTTCAAAGAACAAACCCGACCCCAGCCTGAGCGATCGCCACCCGCTCCCACCCGCGACCACCCAATTACAAACTACAAACAAATACGAATTGCCCTGCATCCGCTTTTCAGGTTCCGTCGTTTATCCCAGGTGCTGACCTGCAGCGCATTCAATCCATCAACGATTAAAGGAGCCCGACATGAATACGTTTTCCATCCGCAACTTCATCGCATTGCCCGTCCTGGGCCTGGCTTTGGCCGGTGCCGTGCTGGGCGCCGATATCCAGACCACACCGGTGCAGAACGCACAGATCGACGACTTCGCTGCCGGCAAAAAGGCCCTGGACGCCAAAAACTGGGCTGAAGCCGTGAGCAGCTTCAGCAAGGTCGTCGCCAGGAACCCCACGAATGCCGACGCCTACAGCTACCTCGGTTATTCCAACCGCTGGCTGGGCAAATACGACGAGGCCTTTGCCGCCTACGGCAAGGCGCTGGCGCTGGACCCCAGGCACAAGGGCGCGCTGGAATATTCGGGCATCGCCTACCTGAAGACCAACCAGAAAGCCCAGGCCGAAATCCAGCTCGCCAAGCTGCAGGCCATCTGCGCGACCTGCGAGGAAACCAGCGACCTGGCCAAGGCCGTTGCAGCGGCCAAATAACCCAAAAGCCTTGCCCTTTGCCGCCCTGCCATCCTGGCAACCCGCCGGGATGGTTTCTCGCCTCGTCTCGATCCTGATCCCTTCCCATTGCCCCGGGAGGCTTGCCGTAGCCCGTCCCGGCCTATGAAACGGGTGTCGCAGCATTGACAGAACCTTTCACGAAACTTACAGTAAAGTCTCTGCACGGAGGCTTTATGTCAGACCCTTCCAGATACCATCCGCACCACATCACGTTGGTACACCTGCAGCGTGTCAAGAACTGGCGTGTGGCCCAGCATGGGGCGCACCCTGTGGAATGCCAGGTGTGGGAGGCTGTGCTGACCTTGTGGGTGATGGGATGGACAGGCTGGCTGCCTGCTTACACCTTTGAGGCCCCCTGGGCGTATCCGCTGTGCCTGCTGGGTGTTTTCGCACCGCGGCTTTATGTGCACTGGCGGGCACATGCCCATGCCAGGCAGCTCATCCGGTGCGAATGGCTGGATCTGGTGCGCTGACTTCGCCTGACCGCGCTCAACGGGCAACCGAAGGCAGCCAAGGGCAAACAACACCATCGGTCAGGCTCTTGCCGTTGAGGGGCGCTTGAGCGATGGGTCAAGCGCCGCCTTTGCGCCCAGGTTTTCTGAACTTTGGCGGAAAGTACCACCAAGCCGCCACCACAAGCAAGCCGAACAATGTGTATACCGCACTGAAAACCCATGGTGGTGCCTCGTAGAAAAGCAGGCGCTGAACCCAATACTCAATGAAACTCTCGCGGTAGAACGTGGATCCGGCCTGTATTCGAAGCCAGACTTCCGCTGCTGTCAGTGGGCAGATGATGCCCAGCCACGACTCGGCGACAACAAGCCCTATTGCCGCGATGTGCCCGAGGCGAAACCACAGGCTGTTGACCCAACGCCAGGCCCGCAAGTTGCCGGCGACGATTAGAAGCAGGCCACCGACAACGAACAGGACCACAGCGAAATGCAGGACCAGCACCGCGTCCGCGAGAAGCTGATACGGCAGCGATGCAGGCATTTCGGAGGCGCCTAACATTCGACGTGAAGCGGGACCGACGTGTGGGCTCGCGGAGCGCGACCATACCCCTGGCCGTGGAGCCGGCCCATGCCCCTGGGCCTCGCATCGACGGAGGGGTCAGGCCTCACGCGATTCTCCGCGCTGCGCTGCGAGCAGGACAAGTGTCTGGCGATCAGGCTCGCCCTGGTAATACCTGTTCAACGCCTGACCGAAAAGCGAATCCGGGCCCTCCACCTGGGAAAAGAGCGTCAGGCAGGACCGGAATTTGGCGGCGTCAACGTCGCCCAGGACTTGAGTCGCACTCACACCAGGAAGCGCGTTCAGGGCTGACACGCACTCCTTGAGCCTTGGGCCCAGCAACGGATGCCCGATATATGCGCGCGCCTCCGCGATTGACTTGATCGCATAGAAGGCCGACATCGCACTCGAACCTAAACCCTGCAGCTGAGGCAGGATGTACCAAATCCAGTGCGTTCGCTTCTTTCCTGCGCGGAGTTCACCGAGGGCTCGCTCGTAGTCACTCGCCTGGGCCTGAACGAAGCGGTCGAGGTTGTACGGGTCAGGTGGTTCGTTTGACATGAGGCTGGCGTTGCGACATGGGGTGTTTCGTGAAGCCTGGACAAAAATGGTTTCGTGAACTCGGGTGGCCCGTCCCTCAAAGCCAAACTATCGCTCAGTTTCTTGCACTTGTGGGGGAGTCCATATAGGAATGGTTAGGTGGCATTCTCGCCTCAAAACTCAACGGTGCGTGCAGACACTGCGCGGCCGGTGACGAGCTCTCCGACGGCAATGGGAAGCTTGAAGCGACGTGGCCCAGCACTTCCCGGATTGACGTAGAGGACCCCATCGCGCTCGTTGACCAGTGGCTTGTGCGAGTGACCGGAAACGACAACACGCACTCCAGCGGCACTTGGATCGATATCGATTTGAGCAAGATCGTGCACAACGTAGACAAACACCTCGCCAACCTGCAGAAATTCGGTCTCTCGCAGACGTTCCGCCCATGAGCCCTTGTCGTTGTTGCCTCGCACCGCAGTGACCGGCGCAATGGCTGCGAGTTCTTCGAGGATCCTCGGATCGCAGATGTCGCCGCCGTGAACGATGTAGTCACTACCTTGCAGAAAAGCTCTTGCCTCAGGCCGAAGAAGACCGTGCGTGTCAGAGATGAGGCCTACGCGGAGCATGGCACCGGGCTTTGGTGGCACTTAGACAAGATGGCTTGGCAGCGGGAGGCGGGCGAAGCCCGCTGGAAGCTGTCCGCTCGATGGAAGGCTTAGGCGCGTATTCACGGTACCGGCTCCAACATGCCGCCTCATGGCTTATAGGCAATGACCTCAATCTCAATCTTGGTGTCGACCATGTTTTTCGCCTGCATTGTCGAGCGCGCCGGCCTCTTTCCAGGGAAGAACTCGCTGTAGGCGCGATTGAATTCATCGAAGTCGCGTGCGTCATCGAGCCAAACCATGGTCTTCACCACGTCCTCCAGCGTGCAGCCGGCCAATGCAAGTGCGTAAGCGACATTCGTCATCGTCTGGCGCGTTTGAGCTTCAATGCCCCCGGCGATCATGTTGCCGTTTTCGTCCCTGCCTACTTGGCCGGACACAAACACAAAGCCGCCGGCCTTTGTCGCCAGTGAGCGCGGCAGCGTTCGTGTACCCGCATTACTCTCCTCGAAGTATTCAATGGTCATTTTCGGCACCTTTCGCGAAGAAGGACTCATCGATTCTGTGCGACCGGGCTATTCACGCCCACCTCATAGTCTCGGCAGAACCAACCGTCTGCCCAAGATTGTCCCGCGTTGGCTGAGTCTCCGCAATCACGTTACGTGTCCCGCAAGCACGGTTTTTTGTTTGCCGACATGGCCGGGGCGGCACACGGTAAGGCCGGTGCGCTGGCCGGCCTGGTCTACTGCACCGCAACACGCGCGAAGTCACGCGGACATGCCCTGCACTGCAAGGCTGGCCAACCCATGCGCAAATCAAATACACAAATACAACTTACTGCCGCGCCATCCGGATATTGGCCGGCAGGGCCTGTGGATGGCTGGTGCGAAACGGGTTGATGTCCAGCCCGCCGCGGCGGGTGTAGCGGGCGTACACCGACAGTTTCAGGGGTTTGCAGCGCGTCCACACATCCATGAAGATGCGCTCCACGCACTGCTCGTGAAATTCGTTATGGTTGCGAAAGCTCACCAGGTATTGCAGCAGGCCCTCCTGGTTGATTTGCGGCCCCGAGTAGCTGATTTGCACACTGCCCCAGTCAGGCTGCCCCGTCACCAGGCAGTTGCTCTTGAGCAGGTTGCTGGTCAGCACCTCGCTCACGGGCTGCTCTTCAAAGCTGGCAGTCAGCACCTCGGGCGCGGGCGTGTAGCGCGTGCACTCGACGTCGAGCCGGTCCAGGCTCAGGCCGTCGAGTTCATGCACCGGCTCACGGTCAAAGAGTTCGGGCAGCAGCAGCTTCACGCCCACCGAAGACGGCGAAGGCGCGCCGCGCCACGCGGCTTCGCTGATGTCCGCGCGTATGCGTGCCTGCACCTCGCCGGCATTGGCAAAGCGGGTGTTGTTGAAACTGTTCAGGTAGAGCTTGAAGGACTTGCTCTCGACGATGTTCGGCGTTTCACAGGGCACGGTGATGTGTGCCAGCGCCAGCTGCGGCTTGCCGCGCGCATTGAGCCAGCTCAGCTCGAACGCGGTCCAGATGTCGGCGCCAAAAAAAGGCGGTATTCCGGTGACGCCGATTTCGGCACGTTTTCCCGCACGGGGAATCGGAAAGAGCAAGGAGGCATCGTACTGGTCAACATAGGCCGATGCCTTGCCGAGCTGGGAGTGTTCAGGGGTGTTCATGGGTCGTAAATTCTCTGATCATCTTGATCAATGTAGCTGACCGCGCCGTGAAGGGCCGCGCCGGGCAAGTGAAGACCCTTTTACTAAGGAAAGGGGCAGCGTGCCGCCGAAGACAGGCGAAGCGACAGGCGTGAGGGCCATATCAAGTTGTGGCCTGAAAGTGCGGAATCAATAGCGCCAGCAGGCGGTCCACCACGCCGGGCGGCAAATCATGGCCCATGCCCTCGATGCCGGCCAGTTTCGCGCCCGGAATGCGGCGGGCGAGGTCTTCGCCGCAGGCAAATGGCACCAGCGGATCGGCCTTGCCATGCACCACCAGCGTAGGCACGGCGATGCGAGCCAGCGCTGCGGCACGCGTGCTGTCGGCCACGGCGGCCGCCATCTGGCGGGCAATGCCCCGCGGGTGGTAGCTGCGCTCGGTCGCGGCCGTCACGCGTTCGCGCAGCATCGCGTCATCCATGGGAAAGCCGGGGCTGCCGATGGCCTTGAAGAGTCTGACCGTATGGTCAATGGCGGCCGGCATGCCCTTGCCCGCCGGGCGGCTGAGCAGCGCTCGCGTCACCGCGGGTCGGGCTTCAGGCAGGCCGCGCGCGCTGCTGGAGCTCATGATGCAAGAAAGACTGAGCGCACGCCCAGGGGCCAGCAGCGCAATCCGCTGCGCGATCATGCCGCCCATGCTCACGCCGACCATGTGCGCCTTGTCGATTTGCAGCGCATCGAGCAGGCCCAGCGCATCGCGCGCCATGTCCTCCACGCTGTATGGCGGTGTGATGCGCAAGCCAATCCGGTACTTGAGCCCTTCCCACAGCAGGTTGGGTGTTCCCAGGTGGTCAAAGTGCTGGCTTAACCCGGTATCGCGGTTGTCAAAGCGCACCACGCGAAAGCCGGCGTCCTGCAGGCCCTGCACCAGCTCCGGCGGCCAGGCGATCAGCTGCATGCCTAGGCCCATGATGAGCAGCACCGCAGGCCGGCCCGTGGCGTCGCCCGGGTGGGTGTCTTCGATTTCTATATCGATGTGGTTGGCTCTTATCTTCATGATGGTGATTATGTACACCCCTGTTGAGGCTCACTTCGTGTAGCCTCCTCTCCCCTTGCAGGGGACGGGCGCCTGCGGGCCGGCGTAGCCGGACCCGCGGCCCCCGCAGGTAGGATCCGCCGCCCTCAGCGGGGGCCGCGGAACTGGCTTTGCCAGGCCGCAGGCGCCGCCCCCTTGAGGGGGGAACAGGCTACACGAAGTGAGCCTGGACGGGGGTGTTAAGTGAACTCCCGTTCACGCAGCCACTTGGTGGCAATCCACTTTTCTCCGGCCTTCACGGGCTCGCCGCCGTGCTTGGTGAGGCTGGCGGGATTCGCATTCGGGTAGCTGAAAAAAACCGCGGTGCCGCGGCGGGGTTTCACCTGCAGGGAAATGTCCGGAAATACCGTGGCGCCGCCCTGCTCCGGCTCGTTCAGGTACATGATCAGGGTTGCCACGCGCTGCCCGCCCCGCTGCAGTATGGCAGGCGTGCCGGGCTCGGCCGGATCGAAGTAATCGTAGTGGGGCTTGTACTGGGCGCCCTGCCGATAACGCAGCACCTGCAGGCCCTCGCCCTTGTGCACCGGCCAGTCCAGCAGCCTGGCAATGCGCGCTTCGACGCGCTGCACCACCGGATTCTCGCCACGCGCAAAAAACATGCCCTGGCTGGTGCGGTCACGGTTGCGCTCCTCACCGCCGGTCTTGGTGTTCACTGTCAGTGAGCGCGACAGGCGCGGCCGCGCCGCCTCCATCAGGGCCTCGCATTCGCTGTCGCTGAGCAAATTGCCGAACACCACCAGATCGGGCACCTGCAGGCGCTGGAGCACTTCAACCCAGCGGTCTCCGGCGTCCAGCATCGTGCCGGACCCACCCGCCGGCAAGGGGGGCAAGGCAAACGCCGCTTGCTCCGCCAGCGTCAGTCGCAAGGCACGGCAGGCCGTGGCATGCTGCCAGCCGGCGTCCAGCATCGCCTGGAAGATGGCGGCCCGGGGGTGACCCAGCGCCGTTTGCGCGGCTACCCAGGCCCGCAATTCGCGGCTGACAGGCTGGGCGCTGGCGGGTTGCTGCTTCACACCGGGCCTGTCTAGCGCTTCAGGCCGCCTGCCGGCGCCGGAACACGAGGCGGTCGGCCTCCGATGCGGCGGGGTCAAAGCGGTAACCTTCGGCAGCAAAGCCTTCCAGCTTCTTGACCGTGGCCAGTTTGTGCTCGGTGGCATAGCGCACCATCAGGCCGCGGGCGCGCTTGGCCATGAAGCTGATGATTTTGTACTTGCCTGCCCTGAACTCCTCGAAGACACAGCTCACCACGCGTGGCTTGAGTGCCTTGCGGTCGACCGCCTTGAAATACTCTTCGCTCGCCAGGTTCACGATAACCGGCGAGGTGTGGGCGGCGGCGCGCTGATTGAGGTAATCGGCAATTTGCGAGCCCCAGAACTGGTAGAGATTTTTACCCTGGCCGGTAGCCAGCGCAGTGCCCATCTCCAGCCGGTAAGGCTGCATCCAGTCGAGCGGGCGCAGCACACCGTACAAGCCGCTGAGGATGCAGACATGGTCCTGCGTCCAGCCGAGCTGCTGCTCGCTCAGGGTCTTCGCGTCCAGTCCCCCGTAGACATCGCCATTGAAGGCCAGCACGGCCTGTTTGGAGTTTTTGGCCGTGAATTTGGGGGACCACGCCTGGTAGCGCGCGAAATTCAGGCCGGACAGCGCATCCGACAGCTTCATCAGCGTGCTGATCTGCTGCGGCGTTTTTGTCTGGAGCACGTCAATCAACTCAGCCGACTGGCGTGTGAACAGCGGCTTGGTGTACGTGGAGACGTGCGGGGGGGTGTCGTAGTCCAGTGATTTGGCAGGCGAAATGAGAAACAGCATGGTCCGGCAAAATTAAATTGACAAGCAAGCCTGTGACTGTACGACAGCCAGCGCCCCGAAAGACCGGAAGGCTGCGACAAGCCCTCCCGCACGGGGAGCAGGTTTCTCAGCGCAAGTCGCTAGCCAGCGACGCCAGCGATTCCGCCGGAATCATCGTGTGCGCCGGGTAATTGGTATGGTCGCAGCCCAGCTTGACGCTGGCTCCGGCCTTGACGGCGGCGCACATGGCGGGGTCCAGCTCGAAACGCACAAAATGCACGGCCGAGGTTTTCTCGTCGTTTTCGCGGTCCATGTCTTCGTCGGCAATCGCATAGACGCGGGCGTGGCCTTCCACCTCGACAAACAGGCGGTCTTCCACGCCGATCAAGCGGGCCAGCTCACGCTTGCGCTCGTTGACATCGGGGTACTCCAGCATCATGGTGGCCTTCCAGTTGCTGCCGTCGGGCATCAGGGGCGCATAGGCCTCGATCTCCTGCTCAATGCCTTCTACCTCAAAGATTTTTTCGAGACGCAACATTTCCTGGATCTGGTAGCGGATGCTGGTCTCGCTCTCGAACTGCACGTTGATGTACTCGCCCAGGCGCACGCTGCGCAGCTTGCGGTGGGCCATGATGGCGGCCTTGTGTTCCTTGCGGTACTTGCTGTATGCCTCAAGCGTCATCAGAGACTCGCGCGTGATTTTTCCGGTGGTTTCCATGGGATGCATCCAGGTTTGTGGCGGTTACTTCAGGCCATACGCCGTGCGTATCAGCGTCAGCGGATGTTTTTGCGGCGGCGCGCCCAGGTTGTTGACGTCAAAGCCCTGGGCAATGTGGTGGCCACCCAGCGGGCAGTCACTGCTGATGACATCGGGCAGGCCGCCATCCTTGTGGTTGGCCATGGCCTTGAACAGCGGCTTGCCGATTTTCATCGCCTGCTGGTGGTAGGGCACCTTGACGCCGAAGGTGCCGGCATGGCCCGAGCAGCGCTCGTGCGTCTGCACGCTGGTGCCGGGCACCATCTTGAGCATTTCCTCGGTTTTCTTGCCGATGTTCTGCACCCGGCCGTGGCAGGGAATCTGGTAGCTGATCTTGCCCAGCGGCGTGGGAAACTCGGTCTTCAGCAGGCCGTCACGCTTGCGCGCCATCAGGTACTCGAAGGGATCCCACATGTGCTCCTTGACCAGTTGCACCTCGGCGTCATCCGGGTACATCAGCGGGATCTCCTGCTTGAACATCAGCGTGCAGCTGGGCACGGCGCTCAAAATGGCGAAGCCGTCGCGGGCGTATTTGGCCAGCACCGGAATATTGGCCTCCTTGCTGGTGTTCACCGAATCCAGGTCGCCCAGCTCCAGCTTGGGCATGCCGCAGCACTTTTCCTTTTCCACCAGCACATAGGGCACTTCGTTGTGGTCCAGCACCTTGAGCAGGTCGTGGCCAATGCCCGGTTCGTTGTAGTTGATGTAGCAGGTCGAATAGATCACGACCTTGCCCGGCGTCTTGGCGCCGTCCTTCACCGGATGCGGCGGTGACTCCAGTGCACCCGAACGGAATTTTTGCGTGGCCAGCTCGGGCAGCCAGGCGTTTTTGTCGACGCCCAGCACCTTTTCCATCACGGCGCGCGCGGGCTTGGTCTTGTTGACCGCGTTGGCCACCTGCACCACGATGGGAATGCCGGCAAATTTGCCATGCACATCGGTGGAGGCCAGAAACCGCTCACCCGCGCCGACCTCGCCCTTCTTGAACTTGATGGCCTTGGCGCGCAGCATGGTGTGCGGGAAGTCGACGTTGAACTCGTGCGGCGGCACATACGGGCACTTGGTCATGTAGCACAGGTCGCACATGTAGCACTGGTTCACCACCTTCCAGTAGTCCTTTTTCTCCACCCCGTCGACTTCACCGGATTTGCTCTCGTCCACCAAGTCAAACAGGGTAGGGAATGTGCCGCACAGGCTCACGCAACGGCGGCAACCATGGCAGATGTCGAAGATGCGCTCCAGTTCATGAAAGGTCGCTTCCTCGTTGTAGAACTGCGGATTTTTCCAGTCAATTGCATGACGGGTAGGTGCTTTCAGATTGCCTTCTGTAGCCATGGCGCTGTCTCTCGTTTTGAGGATGAAGGTTTAAGAAATGACTCTGCGGCACTGGGGCTTTCGCGGCAGAACTCTTTCTTAAACTCGCTACCCCGGGGATAGCGAGCAGCAGGTACGGACTGTACGGACGACCCCGGACGTCGCCCGGGTGAGCTACCCGAGACGACGCCGCCCTGCAGCCGTTCCAGCACCGGCAGGGCCGGCGCGCCTGGTCAGTCCGCTGGTCAGTCCACCAGTTCGGCCAGGGCCTTGGTGTAGCGGTTCGCATGCGAACGCTCGGCCTTGGCCAGGGTTTCAAACCAGTCCGCTACTTCGTCGTGACCTTCATCGCGCGCGGTTTTGGCCATGCCCGGGTACATGTCGGTGTACTCGTGGGTTTCGCCTGCTATGGCAGATTTGAGGTTGTCGCGGGTGGCGCCGAAGGGCATGCCGGTGGCGGGGTCGCCGCACTGCTCCAGCCATTCCAGGTGGCCGTGGGCGTGGCCGGTTTCACCTTCTGCAGTCGAGCGAAACAGTGCTGACACATCGTTCTGGCCTTCAACGTCGGCCTTGTTTGCGAAATACAGATAGCGGCGGTTGGCCTGTGATTCGCCGGCAAACGCGGCTTTCAGGTTCTCTTCCGTCCTGGAGCCTTTAAGAGCAGCCATGGAAATCTCCTTCGTGGGTTGATGAATACCTTGCTTGAAGCCTCGGGCAAAGCCAGCCGAAGACGATTCAACCTTAGCGCTGTTGGCGTGACGCGTCCAGTTGCCGCAATCAATGATTGAAATAGCCAATAGCTATCAATAATCACATATTGATAACCATAGACAATTTTTGCAAATGTTAGCAGGATCTGGGCGACGGCCCCAAAAACGCGGCTGCAAGCCAATGGCATTGACGTGATCGACGTGACGGATCACCATATCTTCAAGAGCATTTATTCGCAATGACCGGCCCGAAGTTGCCGCGAGAGCTGGCCAGGGATTGCAGTAGAAAATCGTGCAAGTACATGCAGAAATGCAGGCAGGAGGGACACCACCCATGCAAGAAGAACATCCGGACTACGCCGAAACCGCCTTCACCAACGGTTATGAATTCACGCAGGGCACCGGCTACCATCTGCCCGAATACCCGTTTATCGCGCCACCCGAACTCACCTCGGGCGAGATCAAACGCCACCCGATTGTCATCGTGGGCGGCGGCATCACCGGCCTGACGCTGGCCTGCCTGCTGGCGCATTACGGTGTGCCGGCGGTGCTGCTCGACGAAGACAACACGGTGGGCGTCAAAGGGGCTTCGTCACGCGGCATTTGTTACGCGCAAAAGACACTCGAAATCTTCAAGCGCCTGGGCATTTACGGGCGCATTGCCGCCAAGGGCGTGCAGTGGAGCGTGGGACGCACCTTTGCCGGCGAGGACGAGGTCTACAGCTTCGACCTGCGCCAGCAGCAAACCCACTCCCTGAGCAAGGAACCGCCCTTCATCAACATCCAGCAGTTTTATGTGGAAGGTTTTCTGGTCGAGCGGATCTACCAGCTGGCCCAGGCCCAACCGGGCGTGGAGCTCCGATGGCGCCAACGGGTTACCGGGTTTGAGCAGAATGCCGAATTTGCGACGCTTTCCATAGACACCCCGGCCGGGGCCTATTCGCTGCAGGCCGACCATGTAATTGACTGCACCGGCTCCCACAGCCCGTTTCGCAACTGGTGCCAGGCCACGGCCGCCGCCAAAAAGGGCGACGACCGCTGGTGCATTGCCGACGTGCGTTTCAGCAACCCGCCGCCCGCAGAGCGCCACACCTGGATTGAGGCGCCGTTCAACGAGGGCCGAGCCGTCTGGCAGCACCTGATGGCCGACGGCGTCTGGCGCATCGACTACCAGATGCCGCCCGATGCCGACCTGCAATCGATGAGCCGTGAAGATGTCGTGCGCGCCCGGCTGAACGCCCAGTTCAAGCGCGAGCTGAGTCCGGAGGAATGTGAAATCGTCTGGGTGGGCCCTTACGCCTACCGCAGCGAATGCCTGGACATGCTGCGCCACGGCCGGGTATTTTTTGCCGGCGATGCCGCCCATGTGGTCAGCCCCTTTGGCGCGCGCGGCGGCAACTCGGGGGTGCAGGATGCCGACAACCTGGCCTGGAAGCTGGCCGCGGTGGTGGAGGACCGCGCCGCGCCCCAGTTGCTGGACAGCTACAGCGACGAGCGGCGTGAGGCCGCACAGTTCAACATGCGGGTCACCAACCGCACCACACGCTTTTTGCGTCCCACCGATGGCGCGGAACGCCTGTTTCGCAACGCCGTCCTGAGCCTGGCCAGGCAGCATGTATTTGCCCGGCAACTGGTCAACACCGGCCGCATGTCGACCCCCAACACCTACACCCAATCCAGCGTGTGCGGCAAGACCGGTGGACTGGCCACGCAAAACTGCGCCCTCACCTGGCCCGACGGGACCCGGGGCGAGCTGATTGACCTGCTCAACTGGGCCGGCAGCCGCCTGCTGCTGCTGGTGTTTGGCGACCTGCCCGTCGCCGCCGCCCGGCGGCTCCAGGAGCTGGCCGTGCAAACCGACGTACGCTGCGTGCAGGTGATTCCCCCCGACAGCCGGGCCAGCGCTGTGGAACATGTGATTGACCAGGAGGGTCATCTGCAGGCCAGCTGCCACGTCTTTGGCCATGCCTGGGCACTGCTGCGGCCCGACAGCTACGTGGCCGCGACCGGCGAAAGCATTGACACCTCGCTGGTGCATGCCATTGCCATGGCGCTTGGCACCCATTGGAGCCTGCACGGAGAAACCGCATGAAAACCAACGTCAACTTCCAGGATGCCGATGCGTTTTACGAATCCCTGCTCGACGCCCACCAGGGCCTGAGCCGGGAGCAGTCCGAGCTGCTCAATGCCCGCCTGATCCTGCTCATGGCCAACCAGATTGGCAACACGGCGCTGCTGCAAGCCTGCATCGCGGCTGCGGGCGAGGCAGCGACCCGGCCCGCCATGGCCCCGCACTTGCACGGGATTTGAATCGGGCGCATTCTCTGGATACGCCTGTCACGGCGTTTCCCGGGAGTCCATCATGGGTGCTTCACTTGTCCGGACGCTTCTTGCCTTGTCCCTTGCTTTAGCGCTGGCCCCGGGAGCGCTCACTGCGTCACTCGCTGCGAGCCCACCGCCGCCGCCCACGGTTCAGGCTGTGATCGATGCCCTGAGCAAGGCCAACGCAGCGGTTGTCGGCATCCAGGTAACCGCCATTCCGGATGCCCGGTCAATACAGACACTGGGACGGGAGCGCACCGGCTCGGGCGTGGTGATCGGAACCGATGGCCTGGTCCTGACGATCGGCTACCTGATGCTCGAAGCGCAGCGAATCGAGGTCGTCACGCAGGACAACAAGAGCTTGCCGGCCACCGCTGTGGCTTACGACATCGCCACAGGTTTTGGCCTGGTCAGGCCGCTGCTGCCCTTGCGCGGCGTGGCACCCGTGACGCTGGGAAATTCCCAGGACGTCACGCCCGGTGAATCACTGATGGCCGCCACCGGGGCAACCGTCGACGGCGAAGAAGGTGACGTGAGCATGACGCAGCTGGTCAGCAAGCGCGCTTTTTCGGGCAACTGGGAGTACCACATCGACACCGCGCTGTTCACCAGCCCGCCGGTCACCGCAGGCCAGGGTAACCACAGCGGCGCGCCGCTGTTCAACCAGAAGGGCGAGCTGGTCGGCATAGGCTCCCTGCTGGTGATGGACGCCAGCGGCGAAAACCGCCGCCTGCCCGGCAACATGTTCGTCCCCATCGATCTGCTCAAGCCCATCCTCGCTGAAATGCAGCAGTCGGGCAGCAGCCGCCAAAGCCACCGGCCGTGGCTGGGCCTGACGTCGAATGACCACGAGGGGCGCGTGCAAATCATGCGCGTCAGCGCGGACAGTCCGGCGGAGAATGCCGGCCTGCAGCCAGGCGTGGTGGTACTGGCCGTGGACGGCACCGAAGTCACGACGCTGGAGGGTTTTTACAAGAAACTGTGGGCACGGGCGGCGCCCGACGAGCCGGTCACGCTCACAGTGCGCCAGGGCGATGAAGTCAAGACCATTGTCATCAACCCCGAAGACCGGATGCTGACGCTGAAGAAACCCCCGGGTATCTGAGGGCGCAAAGTGAGGGCTCAACGTGAGGGCGCAAAGACCGGTGATGGCGCAGATAGGGACCACACGGGCACCGACTGGCCAGTCGAATAAAATCGGGGCAGTTACCTCCAACACCAAGCGGCATCCCGGATGCCGCTTTTCCATTGCCCCATGACCAACGCCGCCATCCCCACCCCCGCCAGCCCCGCTCCCGACACCGCCAAGGCGCCTGTTCCCACGCCCGGGCTGGACAGCCTGGCCAAGTCCTTTGAACCGGCGGCCATTGAAAGCCGCTGGGGCCCGTTGTGGGAGCAGAGCGGGCAGTACGAGCCCACGCTGGATGCGGCCAAACCGTCGTTTTCCATCCAGCTGCCACCGCCCAATGTCACCGGCACGCTGCACATGGGCCATGCGTTCAACCAGACCATCATGGACTCGCTGACGCGCTACCACCGTATGCGCGGCCACAACACGCTGTGGGTGCCCGGCACCGACCACGCCGGCATTGCCACGCAAATCGTCGTGGAACGGCAGCTGCAGGGTGAAGGCAAAAGCCGCCACGACCTGGGACGCAAGAACTTTGTCGCCAAGGTCTGGGAGTGGAAAGAGGAATCCGGCTCGACCATCACACGCCAGATGCGCCGCATGGGCGACTCGGTGTCGTGGAAGCACGAGTACTTCACCATGGACCCCAAGATGTCCACGGTGGTCACCGAGACCTTTGTGCGGCTGTATGAGCAGGGCCTGATCTACCGCGGCAAGCGCCTGGTCAACTGGGACCCGATCCTCAAGTCCGCCGTGTCCGACCTGGAAGTGGAGAGCGAAGAGGAAGACGGCTTCCTCTGGCACATCCGCTATCCGCTGGCCGATGGTTCCGGCTCCCTGACGGTCGCCACCACCCGCCCCGAAACCATGCTGGGCGACGTGGCGGTGATGGTCCATCCCGAAGATGAACGCTACAGACACCTGATCGGTCAGCTTGTGAAGCTGCCGCTGTGCGACCGCGAGATCCCGGTGATTGCGGACGACTATGTCGACAAGGAATTCGGTACCGGCGTGGTCAAGGTCACGCCCGCGCACGACACCAACGACTATGCCGTGGGCCAGCGCCACCAGTTGCCCATCATCGGCGTGCTGACGCTGGACGCCGCGATCAACGACAACGCACCTGAAAAATACCGCGGCCTGGACCGCTTCGATGCCCGCAAGTCGGTGGTGGCCGACCTCGAGGAGCAGGGCCTGCTGGTGGAAGTGAAGAAGCACAAGCTCATGGTGCCGCGCTGCGCCCGCACCGGCCAGGTGATCGAGCCCATGCTGACCGACCAGTGGTTTGTCGCCATGACCAAGGTCAGCGACCAGGACCCGACCGGCAAATCCATCGCGCAAAAAGCCATCGACGCCGTCGAGAGCGGTGCCGTGAAGTTTGTCCCCGAACAATGGGTCAATACCTATAACCAGTGGATGGGCAACATCCAGGACTGGTGCATTTCGCGCCAGCTCTGGTGGGGCCACCAGATCCCGGCCTGGTATGACGAAGAGGGCAAGGTCTACGTGGCGCGCGACGAGGCCGAAGCGCAGCAGCAGGCACCCGGCAAGAAGCTCACGCGCGACGAAGACGTGCTCGATACCTGGTATTCCTCGGCGCTGGTGCCCTTCTCATCCATGGGCTGGCCCGAGAAGACCAAAGAACTGGACCTGTTCCTGCCATCCAGCGTGCTGGTCACCGGCTACGACATCATCTTTTTCTGGGTCGCCCGGATGATCATGATGACCACGCATTTCACCGGCCAGGTGCCCTTCCACCATGTGTACATCCACGGTCTGGTGAAGGATTCCCACGGCAAGAAGATGAGCAAGTCCGAAGGCAATGTGCTGGACCCGGTCGACCTGATTGACGGCATTGAACTAGCGCCGCTGCTGGACAAGCGCTCACAGGGCCTGCGCAAGCCGGAGACCGCCCCCCAGGTGCGCAAGAACACCGAAAAAGAATTTCCCGCCGGCATTCCAGGCTATGGCGCCGATGCGCTGCGCTTTACCTTCGCCTCGCTGGCCAGCCTGGGCCGCAGCATCAACTTTGACAGCAAGCGTTGCGAGGGCTATCGAAACTTCTGCAACAAGCTCTGGAACGCCACGCGCTTTGTGCTGATGAACTGCGAAGGCCAGGACTGCGGCCTGGCACAACACACCAAGGCGCAATGCGCACCCGGTGGCGAGTTTGAAAATTACCTGAGCTTCTCGCAGGCCGACCGCTGGATTTCATCGACCATGCAGCGTGTCGAAGCCGACGTGGCCAAAGGCTTTGCCGACTACCGCCTCGACAACGTGGCCGGCAGCATTTACCAGTTTGTCTGGGACGAGTTCTGCGACTGGTACCTGGAAATTGCCAAGGTGCAGATCCAGACCGGCACGGATGCGCAAAAGCGCGCCACGCGCCGCACGCTGATCCGCACACTGGAAGGCGTGCTGCGCCTGGCGCATCCGCTGATTCCCTTCATCACCGAAGAGCTGTGGCAAAAAGTGGCACCGGTGGCGGGCCTCAAAAAAGGCCCCTTGATCGGCCAGGCCGCCTACCCGCAAAGCCAGCCGGAAAAAATCGACCCGCAAGCCGAAGCGCATGTGGCCAAGCTCAAGACGCTGGTCGATGCCTGCCGCAACCTGCGCGGCGAAATGAATGTCTCGCCCGCCACGCGCCTGCCGCTGTTTGTGCTGGGCGACACCGCCTTCATGAACAGCGTGGCGCCCGTGCTCAAGTCATTGGCCAAGCTCAGCGAAGTCAAGGTGTTTGAGGACGAGGCCGCCTGGGCCGCCGCCGCCCAGGCGGCGCCCGTCGCGGTCGTCGGCGAAGCACACATCTGCCTGCACATGGAAGTGGATGTGGCTGCCGAAAAAGCGCGGCTGGGCAAGGAAGCGACCCGCCTGGAAGGCGAGTTGGTCAAGGTCAACGCCAAGCTCGCCAACGAGGCCTTTGTCACCAAAGTGCCCCCTGCCGTGCTGGAGCAGGAGCGCAAACGCCTGACCGATTTCACGGCGACGCTGGAAAAAATCAGGGACCAGCTGGCGCGCCTGGCATAAGCGCATAGGCAGCGCATAGGCAGGCCGGAGCCGCTGTGCCGGCGCCGGGGCAGGCCAACCGCCTACACCGAGAGGTCCGGTTCGGGCCACTGCGACAGTGAGGCTGCGGCGGGCAGCGAATCCAGCCCGCTTTGTGGCGCCCCGATGGCTTCATGCATGCGGTGCGCCACATACCAGCTCGCACGCAAGCGCGCCTCCCGCGTGTACGACCCGAGGCGCGGGGTGGCAAACAGGTTCTTCAGGCCCTTGAGCGGCGAGGTGTCGCCCACAAAACCGGGTTCGACACCATCGAGAATGCAGGCCTCGATGCGGCCATCGCCCAGCGCTGCAGCCAGCGCCGCTTCCTCAAACAAATCGCTGCGGCTGATGCCCACCCACAGCTGGTCACGCCTGCAGGCGGCCAGCAATTTGGCATTGACGAAGCCCCTGTACCGCGTGGCATAGACCATCTGCACCGACACCGCATCGGCCTGGCTCACCAGTTCGTGCAACGAGACCGGCTGAATGCCCAGACGCTCCCAGACGGGCGCGGTGTGGTGCACCGCCGGGTCATAGCCGATCAGGCGAACCCCGAGGCCGCTCAGCATGCCGGCCAGCGTATGCGCGGCGGGCGCCAGGCCCAAAATGCCGACGGTGCTGCCGTGAAGCTCACGCCCTATCTGGGCGCTGGGGTGCTTGTGGCCCATCAGGGCCGATACCAAACCGCGCCGGCAAAGCAGCAGCAGGCTGCTCAGCAAATACTCGGCGTTGGAGCGTACATTGGCGCTGCTGGCGTGTACGACCTTGATGTCCCGCTCCTTGCAGGCGTCGATGTCGATGTTGTCCGTGCCAATGTGGAGGCGGCCAACAGCCTTGAGCTTGGGCAGAAAATCCAGAAACCCCCGGGTGACGATGGTTTGCCTGGGAAAGACAATGCCCCTGGTTTTATAAGCCACCTTGCGCAGGGCGATGAGATCGTCAGCCAGTTCGGGACGGTATTCCACGCTGTGCCTGGTCTGAAGCCAGGTCACAGCCTCCGGCACCAATGCATCAAGAAGTAAGATGTCCACCCAGTTGTCCTTTTTGTCCTTTTCCTGCCAATCCGGCTCGTCCTGTTCATTGCGCGGTTCGCGCACGCCGACTCGGGATGTCGTCCGACGTAGCGTGCTTTACCTGAACCGCAACACTTGAGTTTTTCACTTATCAAAGTCGATGCCAAAATTCACCTTGAACAAAGCCGTTTTCCCCGTTGCCGGGCTCGGTACCCGCTTTCTGCCCGCCACCAAAGCCCAGCCCAAGGAAATGCTGCCCGTCGTGGACAAGCCGCTCATCCAGTACGCGGTAGAAGAAGCCTATGCGGCGGGCATTCGTCACATGATTTTTGTGACAGGACGCAATAAACGGGCCATCGAAGATCACTTCGACACCGCCTACGAACTCGAAAACGAGCTGGAGGTCGCGCAAAAGCAGGATTTGCTGGCCTTGGTGCGTTCGGTTCAGCCCGACGACATGAATTTTTCCTATGTCCGGCAGCCCCGTTCGCTCGGCCTCGGCCATGCGGTGCTGTGCGCCGAACACCTGGTGGGCAACGAGGCTTTTGCGGTGCTGCTGGCGGATGACCTGATGGTTGGGCCGGCGGGCGGCCTGCCAGTGCTGGCCCAAATGGCCGTGCAGTACCAGGAGCTTCAGCAGTCAGTGCTGGCGGTGCAGGAAGTGCCCCTGGCGCATACGCGCCGCTACGGCATCGTGGCGGCGCAAGCTGCCAGCCCGGGAGCCAATCCGAGGCTCATGAAGGTGGAAAAAATCGTGGAAAAACCGGCGCCGGAGGTGGCTCCATCCCGCATGGGCGTTGCCGGTCGCTACATTCTCACACCCGCCATTTTTGAGCATATACGCCGCCAGGCGAGCGGTGTAGGGGGCGAAATCCAGCTGACCGATGGCATCTCAAGCCTGCTGGCCGAGGAAACCGTTTATGCCCTGCAATACCAGGGCAAGCGTTACGACTGCGGCAGCAAGGAAGGGTTCCTGGAGGCCACCGTTGAGCTGGCGCTGCAACACCCGGAAGTCGGGCAACACTTTCGCCAATACCTCAGCGGGCTCAAGCTCGACTGAAGGCCGAACCGCGGGGGGAACCCGGGCAGACGGTGGTGAACTTCAGCGCCGCTTCAGCACATGAATGAAGTCGCTGCCGACGACCTGCTGCTCCACCAGTTCATTGCCGGTCTGCTTGGCAAAGGCCTGGAAGTCGCGGGTTGAGCCGGAGTCGGTGGACACCACGCGCAGCAACTGTCCGCTGAGCATTTCGGTCAGCGCTTTTTTGGCTTTCAGGATGGGCAGCGGGCAATTCAGGCCGCGGGTGTCGAGTTCTTTGTCGATATGCATGCTTATCCTTGGGTTGCTGTTATTTTAAGCACTAACAGGGCACCGCACAGCCGCCGCCGGTGCCACCACCAACCACCGCTATTTCGCTGTTACGCTGTTATTCGCTGTTACTGTTATTCCGACCTTTTGTCCCAGGCCAGAAACTCGGGCTCGTAGCCACGCGTGCGCAGCCAGTCGGCCAGCGCATAGCCGGTACCCGCAGGCCAGCACTTGAGTTTGTCAAAATCGTACAGCCGGTAGTCCACCAACTCCGGCGACAGCCTGACCTCGCCGTTGCAGACGGCGTGGTAGGCGATGATGACCTGGTTCATGCGCTGAAAATCGTACACCCCGATCAGGTCCAGCGCGGTGGTGTCCAGGTTGGTTTCTTCCTTGATCTCGCGCCTGATGCCGTCCTGCGGGGTTTCACCTGCCTCCATGAAGCCGGTGATCAGTGCGTACATCTTGCCGGACCAGGCCGCATTGCGCGCCAGCAAAATCTGCCCCTGGTATTCGACCACCGCCGCCAGCACGGGCGTGGGATTGTTCCAGTGGGTGTAACTGCAGGCCGGGCAGCGCAGGCGCGCCTTCTCCCCACTGTCCTCCATTTGCACCACCATGGCCAGCGGCGTCGCACATTGGGGGCAAAAGCGGAATTCATGGGTCATGGCTGATGCCCCGCGCGCAACAATTTGCTATATTTTCCGTAGCAAACTATCCCAACAAAATATGGGCCTAAAACAGTATTCACGGTCAATCAGGCGGGGAAGACGCCGGTAGACAGGTAGCGGTCGCCGCGGTCGCACACGACGAACACGATCACCGCGTTGTGGACGGTTTTGGCGATCTCCTGCGCCACCCAGCAGGCGCCAGCCGACGAGATACCGGCAAAAATACCCTCTTCGCGCGCGAGCCGGCGGCACATGTCTTCCGCATCGCTCTGGCTGACCAGCACCAGCTCGTCCACATGGCTGGGGTCATAAATTTTGGGCAGGTATTCTTGCGACCATTTGCGGATGCCGGGAATCCGCGAGCCTTCGCTGGGTTGCGCACCGATGACGCGTATGGCCGGATTTTTCTCCTTCAGGTAGCGCGAAACCCCTGTAATCGTGCCGGTTGTGCCCATCGCACTGACAAAATGTGTCACTTTGCCTGACGTATCTGTCCATATTTCGGGGCCGGTGGTCTCGTAATGGATGCGCGGATTGTCCTGGTTGGCAAACTGGTCCAGCACCCGGCCTTTGCCCTCGTTTTGCATCTGCTCGGCCAGGTCCCGGGCGTGTTCCATGCCACCGCTTTTGGGGGTGAGCACCAGCTCGGCGCCAAAGGCCTTCATCGTCTGGGCGCGCTCAATGCTCAGGTCCTCCGGCATGATCAGCACCATGCGATAGCCCTTGATGGCCGCCGCCATGGCCAGCGCGATGCCGGTGTTGCCCGAGGTGGCCTCGATGAGGATGTCGCCGGGCTTGATGTCGCCGCGCTCCTCGGCGCGCTTGATCATCGACAGCGCCGGCCTGTCCTTGACGGAGCCGGCCGGATTGTTGCCTTCGAGTTTGCCGAGGATGACGTTGTTGCGTTCGGTGTTTTCAGCGGCTGCGATGCGCTGCAACGCGACCAGCGGCGTTTTGCCGATCGCGTCTTCAATGGTTGGATAGTTCATACGCCACACTGTGCCATAATTTCAGTCTTCGCTTCTTTCCGCCCGGGTGGTGAAATTGGTAGACGCAGGGGACTCAAAATCCCCCGCCGAAAGGCGTGCCGGTTCGATTCCGGCCCCGGGCACCAGTGGTTTCGCGCTATACATTCGATAGCTGCATACCCTGGGATTGTTGCGCCGTTTCCGCATAACGGCAAATCAACACCCAACTCCCGCCCTGCTTCACCACGACCGGCATGTTCTGCCACCCAAGGGCACCAGCGCACAAACATCAGCGCGGCCGCCTGCCGCTCAATACACGGGCACGGCAATTGACCCCGTCAAGGCTTTCACCATACGGCCTTATCTGGGGCGGCGCATGTGGAACAACTGCTCGGGTCCGATGGAAAAATAATCTCCCGGCCCGCCGCCGCGCAGGATGTGACCGGCGGCCGCGGTGTCGTAAACACCGTCCTTGAGCAGGGCCTGGGCGATATGCACGGCCACGACTTCGCCCAGCACCAGCCAGGTCGGCACCTTGTCGCCGCTGGCCCCCTGAAGCTGCACGATCTGCGTGACGCGGCACTCGAACGAAACCGGGCTTTCGGCGACCCTTGGCACCGCGATCACGCGCGAATCCTGCGGCGTCAACCCCGCGAGCCCGAATTCACTGACCTCGGGCGGCACCGGGGCGCAAGTCTGGTTCATGGCCTCCGCCAGCGGCCGCGTGGCCAGGTTCCAGGCGAATTCACCTGTCTGCTCGACGTTGCGCACCGTGTCCTTGTAGCCGATGCTGGCAAACCCCACGATGGGCGGCGTGTAGTTAAAGGCATTGAAAAAGCTGTAGGGCGCGAGGTTGAGTGCGCCCTCCGCATTGCGTGACGAAATCCAGCCGATCGGTCGCGGCCCGACGATCGCATTGAAAGGGTCATGGGGCAGGCCGTGGCCGTGACGGGGTTCGTAGAAATGATTGGCGTTGGACATGGGCAATTCGCAATTTCGCTGTGAGTCTGGAGCCGACGATAACCTCAAACGCCCTATCGGCATGTCTCCCGTGCCGGGGTCGCGGTCACCCGGCTGCACCCGGCTGCCGGGCCGTTGTCAGGCAAGCCATAACCTGATGGTGCCTGGCGAGGTCAGGTGGTGTCCGCCGGACATTCGGACTAGTATGGAGCCTTCCCGAAGGAGTTGATGATGTCCAGCATACCCACAACGATTCTGGTGACAGGCGCGACCGGTGGCATCGGGCGCGCCGTCTGCCGCAGGCTGGCGAGGGCCGGCAACTCCCTCCTTCTTGCGGCACGCGATGCCGACAAACTTCAGTCACTGTGCACTGACCTGTCCAACGCCTCTCCCGGCAGCCACTCATGGATTTCCGTGGACATGACGCGTGATGCGTCGGTCGGGGAATTTGCCGGGGAGCTGGCTGCAAGGAAGATGACGCTGGACGGGGCGGTGCTGATGCCGCCACAGGACCCGCCCACCAACGATCCGCTCCCCAGCAGTGACAAGTGGCGCGAGGTCCTTCAGAACAGTTTTGTGGGCCCGCTGTCGCTGCTCAAGGTGGCCATCGCCGCCATGAAACCGGACCTGGCGACGGGCAGGCGCGCCAAGATCGTCATCATCTCCGGCATCTCATCGGTGCAGGTCCTGGGCCACTATGCCTCCAGCAATGTGATTCGCTGCGCCTGGCTGGCCGAAGCCAAGACGCTGGCGTTCGCGTTGGGCGACCAGGGAATCCATGTGAATACGCTGTCCCTGGGCGGCACGCTCACGCCCGGGTATCAGGCATCTCTTGAAAAGCGCGCAACCAACGCGGGGATGACGTTTGAACAGCGCCTGGCCGAAGAGACATCGAATGTTCCCCTGCACAAGTACGGCACGCCCGAAGAGGTGGCCGTTGCGGTTGAGGGCCTGTTGTCGCCGTTCTCCGACCACATGACCGGGCTCAATATCCTTCACGATGGCGGATTCACGAGAGCGTATTGAGGGACTCCCCCATCAACGGGTAGATGGAGCCGCCCGTTGCATGCTGTGCCTCAACCCGCCTCAGCCCCGCAAACCCTCCTCCACCGTCGGGTAACGCAGTACCAGCTTCAATTCTTCCTTCATCCGCCGGTTGTCCAGCCGCCGCGACTCACCCATGAAACTCAACAGCATCAGCGGTAACTGTTCCTTGGCGGTGCTTCGCGGCAGGCGCGGAGGTCGCGGCAGCTGGTACAGATCGGCCGCCAGGTCAAAGTAGTCACCCATCTTCATCTGCGTGTCGTCGCTGGCGTTGGTCACCCGTTGCGGCTTGCCGCGCCACAGGGCCGCGACGCAGGCACGGGCCAGATCGTCCGCGTGAATATGGTTGGTGTAGACGTCGTCCTGCGCGCGCAGCACGGGCGTTCCCTTGAGCAAGCGCCCGCGCGGGGTGCCGCCTTCACGGTCGGGGGCGTAAATGCCTGGAATCCGCAAAATGTGGCTGTGCGTTGCGGTTGCGCGTCCGAACAGGCGCACGTGGGCTTCCGCATGCACGCGGCGCAGGGCCCGGGGGGTGTTCGGATTGACGCCCCGCGTTTCGCTGACCCAGTCGCCCTGGCAATCACCGTAGACCCCGCTGGTTGAGCCATAGACCAGCGACTGTGGCCGGCCGCGTAAACGCAGCGTCCTGAGCAGGGCCAGGGTACGTGGATCGCTGCGCCAATCGGGGTTGTCGCCGGGCGGTGGCGCCAGGTGCACCACACGAGTCGCCAGGCCGGCCAGACGGCGCAAGGTGGCACTGTCGTCCAGGTTGCCCTGCAGCGGGGTGATGCGCTGCGCACGCAATGCGGGCACGCGTTCGGCCGATGAGGTCAGGGCCATCAGGCCAACGCGTGCGGGGAGCTGGCGGGCCACCCGCAGGCCGATATCGCCGCAACCGACGATCAGGATGCGTTCGCGGCGGAAACGAAAAGGCAAGGCGCCGAGGGGATTCAGGTTTGAGGGCAAAATTGGGGGTTCGCTGGAAAATCAGCCAAGTCAAGTAACAGATACCGCAAGGATACCGAATATGAGTTTCAACGTGAGCGTTCAGCCCAGCGGCCGGACCTTTACCGCCAATGCCGATGAGGCCCTGCTGGCCGCGGCTATTCGGCAGGGAATTGGCCTGCCTTATGGTTGCAAGGACGGCGCGTGCGGCTCCTGCAAGTGCAAAAAACTGGAAGGCACCGTGACCCACGGCGCGCATCAGCTGAAGGCCTTGTCGCTCGAGGAAGCAGCCAATGGCTTTATTCTGACCTGCTGCGCCGTGGCGCACAGCGACGTGGTCATCGAGTCGCGCCAGGTGACCGACGAGAGCGCCTTCCCTGTCAAAAAAATGCCCACCCGCGTCAACACCATGACCAAGGCGTCCCATGACGTGATGGTGATTCGGCTGCAACTGCCGGCGAGCGACGTATTCAAGTACCACGCTGGCCAGTACGTGGAGTTTTTGCTGCGTGATGGCGACCGCCGCGCCTACTCGGTGGGTAACGCACCGCATACCCAGGCCGAAAACCCGGGCCTGGAACTGCACGTCCGGTACATGCCCGGCGGCAAATTCACCGAGCATGTCTTTGGCCCCATGAAGGAAAAGGAAATATTGCGTATCGAAGGTCCCTTCGGCAGCTTCTACCTGCGCGAAGACGGTGACAAACCCATGGTGCTGCTGGCATCGGGCACCGGCTTTGCGCCCATCAAGGCCATCATTGAACACATGCAGTTCAAAGGCATCACGCGCCCCGCCGTGCTGTACTGGGGCGGCCGCCGCCCTGTCGACCTGTACATGAATGACTGGGTGCTTGGCAAGGTGGCCGAGATGCCGAATCTCCGCTATGTGCCGGTGGTGTCGGACGCACTGGCCGAAGATGCCTGGACGGGCCGTACCGGCTTCGTTCACAAAGCCGTTCTGGAAGATTTTCCCGACCTCTCGGGTCACCAGGTCTATGCCTGTGGCGCACCGATTGTGGTGGACTCCGCGCAGACCGATTACGCCGCAGCCGGCTTGCCTGCCGATGAGTTTTATGCGGACTCGTTCGTCACGGAGAAGGAAAAAGCCGAGGCCGTGGTGTGACGCGCAGGCGCGCCCTGCCGTAGGGTATGCCTAGAGGGTGCCCGTCGAGATTCTTTGCAACAATACAGAACATGAAGATCCAACCTGCCCTGCTCCCATTCGCACGCGCATTCACAAAAAGCCTTGCGAGCCTGTCCATCGCAGCACTGGCCCTGTCATCATCGCTGGCGCTGGCTCAGCCCAAAGTCATGCGCATCATCGTTCCCTACGCGCCTGGCGGCCCGATTGATGTCACAGCCCGCCTGATGGCCGAACGCGTCAAGGATTCCCTGGGACCGGTCATCATCGAGAACCGCCCCGGCGGCGGCGGCAACATCGGCGCGGACGCGATTGCCAAGGCCGCACCCGATGGCTTGACGGTGGGCATTGCGGCGGTAGCGACGCACGCCATCAACCCCTGGCTTTACAGCAAGATGCCCTACAACGCCGCGACCGACTTCGCGCCCATCACGCAGATGCTGCGTGTGCCGAACGTGCTGGTCATGAACGCCGACACGGCGAAACGACTGAACATCAACAGCCTGGCCGACCTGATTCAATACGCCAAGGCCAATCCGGCCAAACTCAACTACGCCAGCGGCGGCAACGGCAGCGCCGGCCACCTCGCGGGTGAAATGTTCAAGGCACAGGCCGGCATTTTTGCGGTGCACATTCCCTATAACGGCGGCAACCCGGCACAGCTGGCGCTGCTGTCGGGCCAGGTCGATTTCAACTTTGACAACCTCGCCACCGCATCGGGCAACATCAAGGCCGGCAAGCTCAAGGCACTGGCAGTGACGACCGCCAGGCGAAGCCCCGTACTGCCGGAAGTGCCGGCAGTGGCTGAAACCCTCAAGGATTTTTCCGTTGACACCTGGTGGGGCCTGGTGGCACCCGCCGCCACGCCCAAAGACGTGGTCACCAAACTGAACCAGGCGTTTGTGGCCGCACTGAACTCCCCGGAAGCGAAAACCCGATTTGCCGCGTTGATGGCTGAGCCCGTGGCCAGTACGCCGGAGCAGTTTGGCGCATTCATGAAGGCGGAACTCGCGAAGTACGAGAAGGTGGTGAAGGCTTCCGGCGCGAAAGTGGACTGATCAGGGCAGCGTGAAGCGCAGGGTAGCGCCTTCTCCCGGCTTTGACTCTGCCCATGCCCGGCCCTGGTGCCGGGCCACGATGCGCTGCACAATGCTCAGTCCGATACCCGAACCCTCGAATTCGTCAATGCGGTGCATACGCTGGAACGGTGTGAACAGCTTGCCGGCATCTGCCATGTCGAAGCCGGCGCCGTTATCGCGCACGAAATAGCATGTAACGCCCTCGTGCTGCTCGGACCCGACTTCAATGCAGGGCTGCGCGGTCTGCAGGGTGAACTTCCAGGCGTTGCCAATCAGGTTTTCGAGCAGGATGCGCACCAGGCCGGGCATCCGAAGTCCGAAAACCACAAGGACACGCCATGACGTGTCCTTGTTTGTCTTGGTATTTTCTTTGTGTATTCGGTATTGCTATCTGCTCCCCACCCGTGTGGCTGGGCCGAGCAGCGCAGATGGAGGCGGGATCAGGGCCGCAGTTGTTTGAGCGAAGCGAGTTCTGCGGACCCCCGCCGGAGTCGAGCAGCGCAGGTTGCCCGCAGCGCAGCGAAGGGACCCAGACTGCGGGTCGCCTTTTCTTTGGTGACGTTCTTTTGGCGAAGCAAAAGAAAGTTACTTGCCGCCGGGCAATCCCCGGCCAGCAACCCTCAGCAGAGTCAACCCGCGATCAATTCAATAGTCGATTAGAGCCGTACATATTCGCTTGGCAGCAACTACCGTGAAGATTACTCGCCCAGGTAAGCCGCCCGTACCCGCGGATCGCTGAGCAGCTGCTTGGCATCGCCGTTCATGGTGACATTGCCCGACTCCATCACATAGCCGCGGTTGGCAATGCCCAGCGCACGGCTGGCATTCTGCTCCACGAGCAGGATGGTCACGCCGCGCGCCGACACGTCGCGCACCACCTCAAAAATCTTGTCCACCATGATGGGCGACAGACCCATGGACGGCTCGTCGAGCAGCAGCACCTTGGGACGGCTCATCAACGCACGGCCCATGGCCAGCATCTGCTGCTCGCCGCCGGACAGGGTGCCGGCCAGCTGGTCTTTACGCTCGCGCAGACGCGGGAACAGTGCAAACATCTTTTCGATGTCTTCGGCAATGCCTGCCTTGTCGCTGCGGATGTAGGCGCCCATCTGCAGGTTTTCGGTGATGGTCATGCGGGCGAACACGCCGCGGCCCTCGGGCACCATGGCCAGGCCTTCTTTCACCAGGTCCCAGGCGCCCCGGCCCTTGATGCTTCTGCCCAGGTACTGAATGTCACCATCGAGCATCGGCAAGGTGCCGGTGATGGCTTTCATGGTGGTGGTTTTGCCTGCGCCGTTGGAACCGATCAGGGTGACGAGTTCGCCCTCATTGACTTCAAAGTCAACGCCCTTGACCGCCTGGATGCCGCCGTAAGCCACCTTGAGCCCGGTCACTTTAAGAAGTGTGTTTGCCATGTTCTTGCTTCCTTCAATGACCTGTGCCCAGATAGGCGGTGATCACTTTTTCATCTTTTTGCACATCTGCGGGCGCGCCTTCGGCAATCTGCTTGCCATAGTCGAGTACGGTCACCCGGTCACACAGGCCCATGACCAGCTTCACGTCATGCTCGATCAGCAGGATGGTGCGGTTGTCCTTGCGGATCCGGTCGATCAGCTCGCGCAGCTGTACTTTCTCTGTCGCATTCATGCCGGCTGCCGGCTCGTCGAGCGCAATCAGCTGCGGGTCGGTGGCCAGCGCCCGCGCGATCTCCAGGCGCCGCTGGTCGCCATAGCTCAGGGTTCGCGCCTTGAAGTTGGCGTATTTGCCAATGCCCACATAGTCCAGCAGTTCCTGGGACCGTTTGGCGATGGCAGCCTCTTCATGCTTGAAACCCGGGGTGCGAAACACCGCGCCCAGCAAGCCGGATTTGGTCCGGATATGGCGACCCACCATCACATTCTCCAGTGCCGTCATGTCGGCAAACAGGCGGATGTTCTGGAAGGTTCGGGCAATGCCGGCCTTGGCCACCTCGTGCACCGCTGTGGGTGTGTAGGGCTTTCCGGCCAGCTCGAACGAGCCGCTGTCGGGTGTGTACAGGCCGGTCAGCACATTGAAGAAGGTGGTCTTGCCGGCACCGTTGGGGCCGATCAGGCCGTACACCTGGCCGCGCTTGATGTGGATGCCGACGTCGCTCAGGGCCTGCAGGCCGCCAAAGCGCTTGGAAACACCGGCCACTTTAAGAATGGTATCGCTCATGTCCATTCTCCTTAGCTTTTAACGGATTCGACCAGCGGCTTGGCGTGCTCTGGCGAGGGCCAGAGACCGCGCGGACGCATCAGCATGACGACGATCATGGCCAGCGCAATCAGCAACTGGCGCAGGATGGCAGAGTCCAGCCGGCCATCGGTCATGGCCTGCAGCGGACCGGCCACATGGCGCAACACCTCAGGCAAGGCGGCCAGCAGCAGGGCGCCCAGAATCACGCCGGGCAAATGGCCGATGCCGCCCAGCACCACCATGGCGACGATCATGATCGACTCCATCAGACTGAACGATTCGGGGGAGACAAAGCCCTGGAAGGCGGCAAACATCGAGCCCGACACACCACCAAAGGTAGCACCCATGCCGAAGGCCAGCAGTTTCATGTTGCGGGTGTTGATGCCCATGGCTTTGGCTGCAATTTCGTCCTCGCGAATCGCCATCCAGGCGCGGCCAATGCGCGAATTTTCCAGCCGGTGGCAAATGACGACCGAGACGAGCACCAGCGCGAGAAAGAGGTAGTAGTACATCGACACGGAGTTGACCGCGATGCCGAGGAATTCATGCTGCTTGCCCAGGTCGAAGCCAAAAAACTTCATCGAATCAATCTGGTTGATGCCTTTGGGGCCATTGGTCAGGTTGATGGGGCGGTCCAGGTTGTTCAGGAACACCCGGATGATTTCACCAAAGCCCAAGGTCACGATGGCCAGGTAGTCACCACGCAGTTTGAGCGTGGGCGCGCCCAGCACCACCCCGAAAAACCCCGCCAAGGCGGCAGCCGCCGGGATAGCGGCCCAGATGGGCAGGTGCAAGCCTTCGGGGAAGGCTGCGGCAATCGCAGGAAACGCCTCCGCCAGATGCGGCGAACCGAGCAGCGCAAACAGGTAGGCACCGAGCGCAAAGAAGGCCACATAGCCGAGATCCAGCAGGCCGGCAAAGCCGACCACAATGTTCAGGCCAAGGGCCAGCAGCACATAGAGCAGCGCCGTATCGACAATGCGCACCCAGGCGTTACCGCCCTGCTGCAACAGCAGGGGCAACACCAGCAGCGCGATGGCGACAATAAAAAAAGTGACCAGTTTGTTGGGTTTCATCAGAATTCTCCTTAGCCAGCGCGGGATCAGGCTCTGTCGGCCACACGTTCACCCAGCAAGCCGGAAGGCCGCAGCGTGAGCACAAAAATCAGCACGATAAAAGCAAAAATGTCGGAATACTGGCTGCCCAGCACGCCACCCGTCAGCGGGCCGATGTAGCCCGCACCGATGGATTCAATCAGCCCCAGCAAAATGCCGCCCAGCACGGCGCCACCCAGGTTGCCAATGCCGCCAAACACGGCTGCCGTAAAGGCCTTGAGACCGGGCAAAAAGCCCATGGTGTGCTGCACCGTGCCGTAGTTGGAGGCGTACATCACGCCCGCCAGCGCCGCCAGGATGGCACCGATGATGAAGGTGGCGGAAATCACGGTATCGGGCCGCACGCCCATCAGCGCCGCCACACGCGGGTTCTCGGCGGTAGCGCGCATGGCACGACCCAGGCGGGTGTAATGCACCAGCCACATCAGCACCGAGAGGGAAACCGCCGTGGCCCCCAGAATGAACAGCTGGGTCACGGTGATCACGGCGCCGCCCACCTGGAAGGGCTCGGTCGGCAAGAGGGTTGGGTAGGGTTTGTAGTTGGGCTTCCAGATCATCATGGCCAGCGTCTGCAGCAGCAGCGACATGCCAATGGCGGTGATCAGCGGGGCCAGCTTGGGCGAATTGCGCAGCGGCCGGTAGGCGATTTTTTCAATCGCGAAATTCAGCGCACCGCACACCACAAAGGCGATCAGCAGCGAAATCAGCAAGATCAGCCAGCCCGGTGTGCCCGGCATGGCCTCCTGCATCCAGCGGATGATGGTCCAGCTGGTGAGCGCACCCACCATCAATACCTCACCATGCGCAAAGTTGATCAGGTTGATGATGCCGTAGACCATGGTGTAGCCCAGGGCAATCAGGGCATACATGCTACCCAGCACCAGACCGTTGATGATCTGCTGAAGCAATACTTCCATAACTCACTCTCCCGTTTGATTGAACTTGCCAACTCTGCCTCTTGCCAACAATGGCCGCGAACCAATGGGATCACCACGGGATCGCGCGAGCTAACAAAAAGCCCGCCTATCAAAACCAGGTGACTGGGTTGGGTGGCGAGCTAATCCGCAAATTGTAGCGACGGGTTATTAGCGAGAATCGGGCCAACAGGCCAGTTTTTGCGGGGTTTACCCTTGAGAAAGTTGGTTTGTATCGCCAAACCCGGCTTTATCAGCCGGTTTTGTTTTTTATTAGTTTTTCTGATTGTTCTTCAGTTTCAACTCATTCAACTTATCAGCAATCCTGATTTCCAGCCCCCGGTTGACGGGCCGGTACCAGTCGGGCGCGCGCAGCCCATCGGGGAAATAATTCTCGCCGGCAGCAAAACCGTCTTCTTCATCATGGGCGTAGCGGTAGTCTTTCCCGTAATCGAGGTCTTTCATGAGCTTGGTCGGCGCATTGCGCAAATGCAGCGGCACGGGACGGGTTCCATCCTTGCGGATAAAGGCTTTGGCTTCGTTGAATGCCTTGTAAACGGCATTGGACTTGGGCGCCACCGCCAGGTAGATCACGCACTGCGCCAAAGCGAGTTCCCCCTCGGGTGACCCCAGGCGTTCATAGACCTCGGCGGCATCCAGCGCCAGCCTGAGGGCGCGCGGGTCGGCCAGACCGATGTCTTCGCTGGCCATGCGGACCAGCCGGCGCGCCATGTAACGCGGTTCGGCACCACCATCGAGCATGCGCATGAACCAGTAGAGTGCAGCGTCAGGGTCGGAACCCCGCACGGATTTGTGCAGCGCCGAGATGGTGTCGTAAAACTGCTCGCCGCCCTTGTCATAACGGCGCAGGCGTTCGCCCAACACTTTCAGCAGCCAGGCACCTGTCACAGCGGTGATTTTCTCGCTGCGCGCCGCCACGCCAAGGGACTCCAGCGTATTGAGCAGCCGCCGCGCGTCGCCGTCGGCATAAGCCACCAGCCGCTCCACCGCATCATCCGCTATGCTCTCAATCGCTGGAAGTGCCCGTTCTTCAAGGACCTTGGCGACGATTTTCTTGAGGTCGGCCTCGACGAGGGGCTGCAGCACGTAAACCACCGCGCGCGACAGCAGGGCCGAATTCACCTCGAACGAGGGGTTTTCCGTGGTGGCGCCAATAAAGGTGAAAAGGCCGCTTTCCACATGCGGCAAAAAGGCGTCCTGCTGGCTCTTGTTGAAACGGTGCACCTCGTCGACAAAAACAATGGTGCGGCGGCCACCCTGACCCTGCCAGATGCTCGCCTGCTCCACCGCTTCGCGAATATCCTTGACACCGCCGAGCACGGCGGAGATGGTGATGAAATGCGCATCGAAACTGCTGGCCATCAGCCGGGCGAGCGTGGTTTTACCCACACCCGGCGGCCCCCACAGGATGCAGCTGTGCGGCTCGCCGGATTCAAAGGCAATGCGCAGCGGCATGCCCTCGCCCAGCAGATGCTGCTGCCCGATGACTTCCCCCAGGCTCTTCGGACGGAGTCGTTCCGCCAACGGCGCTTGCACTTGTGTGTCTGCCTTGGAAACCATCTGGTTAATGCGTGACGCGCCTGGCCATCACGGCTACTGACGGATCACGTCGGCGCCGGCTGGCGGCTTGAACTGAAAGCTGGCCGGACTCAGCACGGGATTGATCTCGAATTGGCTGAAAGTCATGACCGACTTCTGCCCGAAGCTGTCCAGGATTTCCAGCGCCGCGAGCTCGCTCCCCTTGTCCGTGGACCTGAATCCCACCTGGATGCTTTGAAGCTGGCCTTCGCGGGTCTTCGGCACGGCCTGCACCCATTGCAGCCCGCCTTTTTCGGGCAGCGGTGTCAAACTGAAATCCGCCTCCAGGCCTTTGAGGTCGGCCGCGGCAGCCACCACGGCGGCCGGCGTGCCGTTCAGCACCTGCGCCAGCTTGCGGGACGTGACCTGGTTCAGGTCCACATCGTGCAGCCACAGCGTCTGGCCGTCGGCGACGATGCTTTGCTCAAATGGCTTTTTGTAGATGAACTTGAAGCGGTTGGGCCGCAGGAACTCAAAGCTGCCACTGGAGGTCTTGGTCTTGGCCGTTTGCCCGTCCTTGGCCGGACTGGTCACCACCTGGGTGAAGCTGGCGCGCCCGCTCTTCGTGGCCTTGATGAAATTTTCCAGGCTATCAAGGCCGGCCGTGCTTGTGGTTTGAGCGCCTGCAGCCGTGGAAACCACGGCGAACAGGGTGATCAGGACTGCCGAAGCAACCCGCACCACGCCCGGCCAGAGCCTGCCCGGACGGGTGTCAATGAAAGTGTGGTTCATCATGATGTGCGATTCAGGATTATCGGGTGCGGTGAGGGACACGCGTTAAGCAGGTGCGGCAGGTGAAGGGGTTTGTGGAGAAAGGATTTGAGATATCGAGGTTTTTGGGCATTGCCGTGGTATTGCCGTAGGACTCCGGCTGAACCCATAGGTTGCCTCAAGAATGTATCGGCCAGGTAAATCCCGGCCTGCCGTCATTCAGCCCGGGCCGGCACCAGAATTTCGCGCTGGCCGCTGCCCGACATGGCGCTGACCAGTCCGGAATTTTCCATTTCCTCGAGCATGCGCGCCGCGCGGTTGTAGCCGATTTTCAGGTGGCGCTGCACCAGGGAGATGGAGGCCTTGCGGTTCTTCAGCACGATTTCCACCGCCTGGTCATACATCGGGTCCTTGTCGCCGCCGGCTTCTCCGCCCTCGCCCAGCAAGTCGCCACCGTCGCCATCGACCGTACCGCCTTCGAGGACGCCGTCAATGTAGTTGGGCTCGCCCTGCTGCTTGAGGTAGGCCACCACACGGTGCACTTCGTCGTCGCTGACAAACGCGCCGTGCACACGAATCGGAAAACCCGTGCCGCTGGGCATGTAGAGCATGTCACCCATACCCAGCAGGGCTTCGGCGCCCATCTGGTCAAGAATGGTGCGGCTGTCGATCTTGCTGCTCACCTGGAAGGACAGGCGGGTGGGAATGTTGGCCTTGATTAGGCCGGTGATCACGTCCACACTGGGGCGTTGCGTGGCCAGCACCAGGTGGATGCCGGCAGCGCGGGCTTTCTGGGCCAGGCGGGCAATCAGTTCCTCGATCTTCTTGCCCACCACCATCATCAGGTCGGCCAGCTCGTCAATCACCACGACGATGTAGGGCAGGCGCTCCAGCGGCTCGGGCTGATCAGGGGTAAGGCTGAAGGGGTTGTAGATGAAGTCGCCGCGCGCCTTGGCTTCGTCGATCTTGCCGTTGTAGCCGGCCAGGTTGCGCACGCCCAGCTTGCTCATCAGCTTGTAGCGCTTTTCCATTTCGGCCACGCACCAGTTCAGGCCATGTGCCGCCTGGCGCATGTCGGTCACCACGGGGGCCAGCAGGTGCGGAATGCCTTCGTAGACACTCATCTCCAGCATCTTCGGGTCGATCAGCAACAGGCGTACATCACGCGCGTCGGCCTTGTAGAGCAGGCTCAGGATCATCGCGTTGATGCCCACCGACTTGCCCGAACCGGTGGTGCCAGCGACCAGGCAATGCGGCATCTTCGCCAGGTCGGCCACCACGGCATTGCCGCCGATGTCCTTGCCCAGTCCAATCGTGAGCATGGATTTCGCTTCGTTATAGACCTGGGAGCCCAGAATCTCGCTGAGCTTGATCGACTGGCGCTTGGCATTGGGCAACTCGAGCGCCATGTAGTTTTTGCCCGGAATGGTCTCGATCACGCGGATGGATATGAGGCTCAGGGCGCGCGCCAGGTCCTTGGCCAGGTTGACGACCTGCGAGCCCTTCACGCCGGTTGCCGGCTCGATTTCATAGCGGGTAATGACCGGGCCGGGCGCCGCGGCCACCACGCGCACCTCCACGCCGAAGTCCTTGAGCTTTTTCTCGATCAGGCGCGAGGTCATTTCCAGGGTTTCGGGAGCCACGGTCTCCTGCCGCGTCAGCGCGCCGTCGAGCAGGTCGACCTGCGGCAGTTTGGAGTCGGGCATCTCGCTGAACAGCGGTTTTTGCCGCTCCTTGGCAACGCGCTCGCTCTTCGGAATATCGGGCCGCGTCGGCTCGATCAGCACAGGCACCGGATGGTGCTCCTCGATTTCGATGCGCTCGTCGATCAGCGTTTCTTCACGCTCGCGCGCCGCCAGTTTGCCGAAGGCCAGATCCTGTGCGATTTCGCGTTTTTCGCGGCGCGAATCGATCAGGTTGTCAATCCACGCGCCAATCCGCAAGGCTACATGCGCCCATGAGAAGCCAAATACGACAGACACCGCAATGACACCCAGAGCAATAAAAACGAGGCCCGAGCCGGCAAAGCCCAGCCATTTGACGCCCAGCGTGCCGACCAGATAACCGAGCACGCCGCCCGCATGCCCAGGCAACCGGAATTCAAAACGGTACAGCCGCGACCATTCCAGCGCGGCGCTGACCATCAACAGCAGCAGCAGACCCACCCAGAACCTGATGCGGTCCGCCTGCTGGGAGGCGGCGGATGCCAGAGGCTCCCCACGCAACCAGCGCGCCAGTGAAGACAGCCAGACGCGGACACCCGCGGCCAGCGTCCACCAGACGGAAAACCCAAGCAGGAAGTAACTCGCATCGGCCAGCCACGCACCCAGACGCCCGCCCCAGTTGCGGGCGGCTGCGGACACGCCGCTGGCAGCATCTGCCGTGCCCGAGGTCGACCAGGCGGCATCCTGCGGTGAATAGCTCAGCAGCGCAGCCAGCCAGAAGATCAAGCCCAGCAAGCCCAGAATCAGGCTGACTTCATGGGCGAAACGTTTGATGCCGCCGGGCACGCCGGCGGCAGGGGATGTTCTGGAGTTCAGGGTATCAAGTGAGTATGTCATGGACCGGCTCAGAGCTTACCGCAGTTGGCAAGCACTTCGGTGAAGAGCGGACGCGCAAAGAAGACAGCGAGGTGGCGTCAACCCAGCGAATGAAGGCGGTCCCTCACCAGGAGCGAGCTGTCAGCGCGGGTTTCAATGAATCCGCGCTCTTCCAGGTCCTTCATCACCCGGCTGACCATCTCGCGCGAGGCGCCGACCATCTTGGCCAGATCCTGGCGCGAGACCTTGTCGCGAATCACGGCATTGCCTTCGGCGTCCTTGGTGGCAAATTCCAGCAGCGCCCGGGCCACACGGCCGTAGACGTCCATCAGGGCCAGGGATTCAATTTTGCGGTCCGCATGACGCAGGCGCTGCACCAGCCCCCGGAGCACCGCATAGGTCATGGAGCTGTTCTCGGGAAGGCAACGCGCAAACTCCTGCTGACCGAGTATCAAGGCATCGGTCTGGATCTCCGCACGCACGGTGGCTGAATGGGGCTCGTTGTCAATCAGGCTCATCTCGCCCACATAGTCACCGGGGTGCATGGTGGCCAGAATGACCTCGCGGCCGCGGGTGTCGGTGGTGATGACACGCGCACGGCCCGTGAGGATGATGGACAGGGCATTTGATTTTTTTCCCTGCTCCACAATGGCTTCGCCACGCTTGAAACGGCGCTTCACCACCCCGTCGGCCACGGACTCGGCCTGATTGGCTGTCAGCATCGAAAAAAGAGGTACCCGGCGAATCAATTCCAGGTTTGACACCATCGTCGTCATATCAACTCTCTCCCAACCTTGCGGCGACGGCGAATCGCGCGAGTTCTTACAATGGCCTTAACGTGCAAAAAACAAATACAGTCAAGGTTTTACCTGCTGCTGCATTTGCTCCGCACGACTCTACCTGAGTTCTAACACTTTCCCAATCGCTTTTTCACCATGAAACATTCCAAAGTCCTTATCCTCGGCTCAGGCCCTGCGGGTTATACCGCTGCGGTGTATGCAGCGCGCGCCAACCTCGACCCCGTACTGATCACCGGTATTGCGCAGGGGGGGCAGCTGATGACCACCACCGACGTGGACAACTGGCCGGCCGATGCGCAGGGCGTGCAGGGGCCGGATCTCATGCAGCGCTTTCTCGAGCATGCCGAGCGCTTCAAGACCGAAATAATATTCGACCACATCAACCAGGTCGATTTCAGCAAGCGCCCTTTCACGCTGACGGGCGACAGCGGCACCTACACCTGCGACACACTGATCATTGCCACCGGTGCGTCGGCCAAATACCTCGGGCTTGAATCCGAAACGGCGTTCATGGGCCGCGGCGTTTCCGGCTGCGCCACCTGCGACGGCTTCTTCTACCGCAACCAGGATGTCTGCGTGGTGGGCGGCGGCAATACGGCCGTGGAAGAGGCGTTGTACCTGTCCAACATTGCCAGCAAGGTCACGCTGGTGCATCGCCGCGACAAATTCAAGGCCGAGGCCATCCTGATCGACAAACTGCATGAGAAAGTAGCCGCCGGCAAGATTGACCTCCGGCTACACCATACCCTGGACAAGGTGCTCGGGGACGCCTCGGGCGTGACCGGCGTGCGGCTCAGAAGCACGCAGCATGACGCGACGCAAGACCTGGAACTCAAGGGTTGTTTCATCGCCATCGGCCATCAGCCCAACACTGAGATTTTTGCCGGGCAGCTGGAAATGAAAGACGGCTACATCATCACCAAAACCGGTTTGCAGGGTTTTGCCACCATGACCAGCGTGCCGGGTGTGTTCGCGGCCGGAGACGTGCAGGACCATGTTTACCGCCAGGCCATCACCAGTGCGGGCACCGGCTGCATGGCGGCGCTGGATGCCCAGCGCTTCCTGGAACAAAGCAGCTGATTCAGAGCCGCAGGACTGCGGTTCAGCCATACGGTCGACCACACGTTCGACCACCTTGTTGCCTGTTTTTGCCATCCACACGGCAGCGGTGAAGGTCGGTTTTGTGGAAAGCCGATTTTCAGGCTATAATTTAAGGCTTAGCTGCGCATCCGCAGGGCATCCCCCCTTCGAGGCCAGCATCCGATTTCTAATTTTTTACGGAGAGTGCTCATGGCACGCGTCTGTCAGGTAACGGGCAAAGGCCCGATGGTGGGAAACAATGTTTCTCACGCCAACAACAAAACCAAGCGCCGGTTTATGCCTAACCTGCAATACCGTCGCTTCTGGGTCGAGAGCGAAAACCGCTGGGTGCGCCTGCGCATCACCAGCGCCGGTCTGCGCTTGATTGATAAAAAAGGCATCGATGCCATCCTCGTGGACCTTCGTGCCCGCGGTGAAGTCTAAGGAGAAACACCATGGCTAAAGGCGCACGCGAAAAAATCAAGCTGGAATCCACTGCCGGCACCGGTCATTTCTATACGACGACCAAAAACAAGAAAACCACGCCCGACAAAATGCTGATCATGAAATTTGATCCCAAGGCACGCAAACACGTGGAATACAAGGAAATCAAACTGAAGTAATTCAGCTTGACTCCCTGCAGCGCTCCATGCGCTGCCCAAAAACCCGCTGCATCACAGCGGGTTTTTTTATGCCCGAGCGATTCCAGTCCCCTGTTCGCCCTCCTCTCCTTGCCGCGCCCATCATCGGCCCGCCAGGGAGTCAATGAGGTCGATGATCGCACTCTGACCCCCCTCACCCTCACACGCCCCCCGCCACCTCAAGAACTGACAGCCAAGGGTAGGCACAGCTGGCATTGGGCTTCACTGGACTCATTTCATTACCCATTACCCTCTCCTTGCGGTGCCAGGGACGACGGAACCCAGGGGGGGGGAAGAGACGGCCATGAAAAAGCCGCCTGAGCAAAACATCGCTGAGGCGGCTTGGCGCAACGAAACGGGGTCAGTCCGTTTCGTCTTAAGGATCAGATCAGGTGCGGGCGGCCCGGAGTTTCATTGAAAACTCGCGAAGCGCGGCAATACCGCTTTCCTCGGCACGGTGGCACCAGGCCTGCAGGTCGGTAGCCAGTTGCTCACGCGAGGCGGAAGTGCTCAACCACATCTGGCGCAGCTCTTCACGCATGGTGACCATCTTGTCGAGCACAGGATGCTCGGCGCGGACCTGGGCAAGCTGCGGCTTGGCCGCTGCAGGCACCTTGTCATCATCACGGTGTAGCCAGCGATTGGCCGCGCGCAGTACCGACACGTCCGCCTTCCTGGCTTTCAGGACTTCAATTTCGGCCTTGCCTGCACGGCGCAATTCGCGCGCAAATCCGGCCATCACTTCGTAGCGATGGGCAATCAGGGCTTCGAGTGTTTTCTCGTCTGCGACAGGCTGGATCGCGCCCAGCTGAAGCTTGGGCGGCACTTTCTTCACGGAAGCCAGGCCGACCTTTTCCAGGGCGCGGATATACACCCAGCCGATGTCGAACTCGTAGGGCTTGACCGAGAACTTGGCCGACGTGGGATAGGTGTGATGGTTGTTGTGCAACTCTTCGCCGCCAATCATGATGCCCCAGGGCGAAATGTTGGTGCTGGCGTCAGGCGCTTCAAAATTGCGGTAACCCCAGTAGTGGCCAATACCATTGATGATGCCGGCCGCCGTCACGGGAATCCAGGCCATCTGGACCGCCCACACGGCAAGACCGGCGACACCAAACAGCGCCAGGTTCAGGATCATCATCAGGCCGACACCCTGCCAGCTGTAGCGCGTGTAGACGTTGCGCTCCAGCCAGTCATTGGGGGTGCCATGACCAAACTTGGTCAGGGTTTCCTTGTTTTTGGTTTCCGCGCGGTAGAGCTCGGCACCCTTCCAGAACACGGTCTCGATGCCGTGCGCCTGGGGGCTGTGCGGATCTTCCATCGTTTCGCATTTGGCGTGGTGCTTGCGGTGCACAGACACCCATTCCTTGGTGACCTGGCCCGTACCCAGCCAGAGCCAGAAGCGGAAGAAATGCGCCGGAAGGGCGTGCAGATCCATGGCGCGGTGCGCCTGATGGCGGTGCAGATAAATCGTCACGCTGGCAATCGTGATGTGCGTTGTCACCAGGGTGTACAACACAATTTGCCACCAGCTGGCAGCTACCAATCCATGAGCCAGCCAGTCGATGGCGGCATCAAAAAAGATCATAAAAGTCCTTTAAACAATCTGCACCAGCCGCTCACCATCTCTGGCTTGTCTCCAGTGGCTGCACCAGACAACCTATTATTGTAATGGGAGAGCCTCAAAACACCAAGTCCTCTGTAAGGACCCCAAAATCGCCAGAAGCTCCCAAAATCCGGGATAAATCTGTAACTTTGGTCTATTCTCCCGCAATTTCCGCCAAAAATATCACAACTTTTGCCATACGGCGGCGAAAAAGCCATCCGTTTGATGCAGGTAGGGCCAGAGCCGGAGATGGGGACCCCTGCACAGTTTTTCGGCCCCTTCTACCCCCAGATGGGTCAACAAGGGGGCAGCTTCAAGGACGTTGAACTCTTTATTGGCGGCGCTAAAGGCCTCGGCAATCGCCTCATTTTCCTCGCGCAAAATGCTGCAGGTGGCATAAACCAGGCGTCCGCCAGGCTTGAGAAGACGTGCGGCGCTCTGCAAAATCGCGGTTTGCTTGGCCGACAGCTCCTCGATGGCCTTGGGGTTCTGCCGCCATTTGAGGTCGGGATTGCGCCGCAGGGTGCCCAGACCCGAGCACGGCGCATCCACCAGCACCCGGTCTATCTTGCCGGCCAGGCGTTTGATGCGGTCATCGCGTTCATGGGCGATGGCCACGGGATGGACGTTGGACAGGCCGCTGCGCGCCAGCCGCGGCTTGAGTGCATCCAGCCGGTGCCCCGAGGTGTCAAAGGCATAGAGGCGCCCGGTGTTGCGCATCGAGGCCCCGATGGCCAGCGTCTTGCCACCCGCACCGGCACAAAAATCAACCACCATCTCGCCGCGCTTCGCATCAAGCAGCAGGGCCAGCAACTGCGAGCCCTCATCCTGCACTTCAATTGCGCCCCGCGTGAAGGCGTCCAGCTTGCCCAGCTGCGGCTTGTCCACCAGGCGCAAGCCCCATGGGGAATACGGCGTGGCTACTGTTTTAATAGCATGCTTGCCCAGTTCCTTTTGGATCTCAGCCCGTTTTTCCTTCAGGGTGTTGACCCGCAAATCCAGCCCTGCCGGGGCATTGAGGCTTTCGACGAGCGGCCAGAAGTCATCACCCAGCTGCGCCTTGAGCGGCTCCACCAGCCACTGCGGCAGGTTATGGCGGTGCAGCTCCATCAGGTCTGCAGGCTTCACCTGATCGCAGCGCCCCAGCCAGTCTTTTTCCTGGTCGGTCAGCGCACCCAGAAGAAAATCGCGGCCAGCGGGGGCATGTGCCCCCACGCTTTTCACGTCGTGTAATGCGCTGCCCCCCGAGGGGGCTGTTTTGCCTTGGGACGGCCCGGCGGCAAAACCCAGGATGGCCAGACGCCGCTCCGGCGGGCCGCTGCCGTGCTGGGCAAGATAGGCATAGAGGTTCTTTTTGCGCAGCACACCATAAATCGTTTCCGCCACGGTGGCGCGCTCGCGCGGGCCGAGGCGCATCTCGCGAAAATAGCGCGACACGACCATGTCGGCGGGGTGTTCAAATTTGAGGACCTGCTTGAGAAGCTCGGAACAACTATCGAGTAAGGCTTTAGGATGCATAGCCCTCCATTGTCCCACTGCACCCCGCAAACCCACCCAACGGGCTTTTTGAACCTTTTGAACCATGTCCGACCACTTGCCGCCGCTCATTGAAACACCGCCTGGCCTCTACCGGCATTACAAGGGCATGCTCTATGAAGTGGTGGGTACCGTGCGCCACAGCGAGAGCCTGGAGCCCATGACCCTGTACCGTGCACTCTATGGTGAAAAAGGCCTGTGGGTACGCCCGGCGATCATGTTCAATGAAGACGTGGTGATCGACGGCATTCGACAGCCGCGCTTCGCGCGGCAACCCGCCTGAGGCAGCAATCACCGCCGTCGCCGATAATCGTGGGTTATGTCTGAATCCACCGAAATCGCAAAGCAGGTCAAGCGCCGCCGCACGTTTGCCATCATTTCCCACCCCGACGCCGGCAAGACCACGCTGACCGAGAAGCTGTTGCTGTTTTCCGGTGCGATCCAGATCGCCGGCAGCGTCAAGGCCCGCAAGGCCGCGCGCCATGCCACCTCGGACTGGATGGAGATTGAAAAGCAGCGCGGCATCTCGGTGGCCAGCTCGGTCATGCAGATGGAGTACCGCGACTGCGTGATCAACCTGCTCGACACCCCCGGCCACCAGGACTTTTCGGAAGACACCTACCGCGTGTTGACGGCTGTCGATGCCGCGCTGATGGTGATTGACGCGGCCAATGGCGTGGAGCCGCAGACGCGCCGCCTGCTGCAGGTCTGCCGCGCCCGCAACACGCCCATCCTCACTTTTGTGAACAAGATGGACCGCGAGGTGCAGGACCCGATGAGCGTGATGGACGAGATCGAGCGCGAGCTCGGCATGGCGGTGGTGCCTTTCACCTGGCCGGTGGGCATGGGCAAACTCTTTCACGGCGTTTATGACCGGCGTGAAGACCGCATGCGCGTCTTCAGCCCGGGTGAAGAAAAAGCGGGCGGCGACGATGAGATCCTGGCCGGCCTGGACAACGCGGAAGCCGCGAAACGCTTTGGCGCCGAATACAAACAGGCACAGGACGAGATTGAGCTGGTCGCCGGCGCCTCGCACGAATTTGACCGTGCCCAGTTCCTCAGCGGCAAACAGACGCCCATGTTCTTCGGCTCGGCCATCAACAACTTTGGTGTGCAGGAGGTGCTGGACGCGCTGGTGGATCTGGCCCCCGCCCCCGCAGAGCGCGAAGCCATCCAGCGCGTGGTGCAGCCTGACGAAAAGAAATTCTCCGGCGTGGTGTTCAAGATCCAGGCCAACATGGACCCGGCCCACCGCGACCGCATTGCGTTTTTGCGCGTGGCCAGCGGCGAGTTCACGCGCGGCATGCGCCTGAAGGTGGTGCGCAGCGGCAAGGAGCTGCGGCCCAACACGGTGGTGAGCTTCATGAGCCAGCGCAGGGAATTGCTCGATACTGCTTTCGCAGGTGACATCATCGGTATTCCCAACCACGGCGTGCTGCAGTTGGGCGACACGCTCACCGAAGGCGAAGCGCTGCAATTCACCGGCCTGCCCTTCTTCGCGCCCGAGATGTTCCGCTCCGTCGAAGTGGCCGATCCACTGCGCAGCAAGCAGCTGCGTGCCGGCCTCACGCAGTTGGGTGAAGAAGGTGCGATCCAGGTGTTCCGGCCCATTGCCGGCTCCGTGCTGTTGCTGGGCGCCGTCGGCCAGCTGCAGTTTGAAGTGGTGGCACACCGCCTGGAACATGAGTACGGCGTCAAGGCCCGCATCATGGGTAGCAACTTCAACCTGGCACGCTGGGTCACCAGCGACGACGCCAACGAGTTGAAAAAATTCATGGATGCCAACGCGCACCGTGTCGCGCTCGATGCCGTGGATGCCCCCACCCTGCTGGTGGACCACAGCGCAACCTTGCGCGCAGTCGAGCAGCAGTGGCCCAAGATCCGGTTCCATGCGCTGCGCGAGCATGCCGGACTGGTGTTTCAGTCAAAGATGTAAATCGTTCACTAGCCTCGTTCGCTGCCCGCTCACTGGCCGTGCGGCCAGTTTTGCCGCATTTGCACACCCGGTCGACTTGCAGCCGGCGGCCCCGCATCTCCGGCTGGCTCAAGCCGGGTTGCCATCCCGTGCGGATTGAAAACAAAATTTATTATCTTTTGAAGATAACAAACAATCATTCCTTTTATCCATTGCCACACCCAGAATCCATATCTTCCAGGGACGTGCAGAGACGGTAGTCAATCCATGATCTAGCCGCCGGCAACGTTTTTATGTTGAACCGAAAGGGATTACATGGACAGCGGCAAATGGAATCAAGGACGGCGCAAGCTCATTCGCGCAGGACTGGTGCTGGGGATGGCAATGTGCACGTCATGGGCGTTCGCGGCCTACCCTGACAAGCCCATCAAGCTCATCGTTCCTTACCCTCCCGGTGGCGCGACAGATGTCATTGGCCGCATCCTGGCCCTGAAGCTGGGTGAATCCCTTGGCCAGCAGGTGATCGTGGATAACCGGGGTGGTGCTGGAGGCAATCTTGGCGCCGAAGCAGCAGCCAAATCGGCGCCCGATGGCTATACCCTGCTGATGGGTGCCTTGACATCCCACTCAACCATGGCCACCCTTGAGAAAGGAAAACTTCGTTACGACATCATCAAGGACTTCACCCCACTGATGGTGGTCGGATCCGTCCCCCTTGTCCTGGTCGTTAACCCGCAACTTCCCGTCAAAAACCTGCAGGAGTTGATCACTTATGCGAAGACGAATCCGGACAAGCTGTCTTACGCCTCTTCCGGCGCAGGTGCACCGCAACGGATGGCGGCGGAAATTTTTCGCAAGGAGGCATCGGTCGGCATGCTGCACATTCCATACAAGGGCAGTGGTCCTGCGATGACCGACCTGGTCGGCGGCCAGGTGAACCTGATGTTCGAAACTGTGCCGGCCGCGCAGCCCTTCATCAAAAGCGGGCAACTGCGGGCTCTGGCCGTCACGACACCCACGCGCATCTCGATGTTGCCTGAAAGTCCGACGACGGCAGAAGCCGGCCTGCCTGCGCTTGAGGTGAGCTCCACATTCGGTGTACTGGCTCCCGCCGGCACGCCGGCCGCCATCGTGGACCAACTAAATGCAGCGCTGGCCAAAATCGTCCAATCGCCGGAGGTCAAGGAGCAATTCCTGCGCCAGGGCGTGTATGCCCTGCCGCCCACCACGCCGGCAAAAGCTGCGGAGCGCCTGCGCAGCGAAGTGTCTCGCTGGGAAAAAGTCATCAAGGAAGCCAACATCAAGGCAGACGACTGAGTCGTCGGCCACCAGATATTTTCAAACACCCTCATGACCATGACATCAAGCGACACATCCAAAAACCATTCCGAAGAAACAGGCATGAAAAAAGGCCTGACCAGCTACGGCGACAAGGGCTTCTCGCTCTTTCTTCGAAAGGCTTTCATCAAGGGGGCGGGCTATACCGATACGGCGCTGGACCGGCCTGTGATCGGCATTGCCAATACCGGCAGCGCGTACAACCCGTGCCATGGCAATGCTCCCCAGCTCATTGAGGCCGTCAAGCGCGGTGTCATGCTGGCGGGCGGGCTGCCCATGGACTTCCCCACGATTTCCATTCACGAGAGCTTCTCGGCGCCGACCAGCATGTACCTGCGCAACCTGATGTCTATGGATACGGAGGAGATGGTCCGGGCCCAACCGATGGATGCGGTGGTGCTGATTGGCGGCTGCGACAAGACGGTTCCGGCGCAACTGATGGGCGCGGCATCGGCGGGCATTCCGGCCATCCAGTTGATCACGGGCTCCATGCTGACCGGCTCCCACCGGGGCGAGCGTGTCGGCGCGTGTACCGACTGCCGCCGCTATTGGGGCAAGTTCCGCGCCGGCGAGATCGATGCCGAGGAAACAACGGACGTCAACAACCAGCTGGTAGCCAGCGTAGGCACCTGCTCGGTGATGGGGACCGCCAGCACCATGGCATGCATTGCCGAGGCCCTGGGCATGACGGTTCCGGGCGGCGCATCGCCTCCGGCTGTCACGGCCGACCGCATCCGGATCGCGGAGGAGACCGGTGCGCGGGCCGTGCAAATGGCACGCGATGGACTGACCATCGACAAAATCCTGACACCCGCGGCTTTCGAAAATGCCATGCGGGTGCTGCTGTCCATCGGCGGGTCCACCAACGGCATCGTGCACCTGGCAGCGATTGCGGGTCGCGTCGGCCTGGAAATTGACATGCAGGCGCTGGATCGCATGGGGCGCGAAACTCTGGTCCTGCTGGACCTCAAACCCTCCGGCCAGCACTACATGGAAGACTTCCACAAGGCAGGCGGCATGGCCACGCTATTCAGGGCGCTCAAGCCCCTGCTGCACCTGGATGCATTGACGGTGACGGGACGCACCCTGGGTGAGGAAATTGAATTGGCCGGACCAGGTTTTGCGCAGGATGTGGTTCGCCCCATCGACAACCCGATCTACCCGCAGGGAGGAATCGCCGTGCTGCGCGGCAACCTGGCGCCGGGCTGCGCCATCATCAAGCAATCCGCGGCCGACCCCAAGCTGATGGAGCATGAGGGGCGCGCCGTCGTGTTCGAGAACGCGGAGGATCTGGTCAACCGCATCGACCGCGACGACCTGGATGTCATGGCAGACGACGTGCTGGTGCTCAAGAACATTGGCCCCAAAGGAGCGCCAGGCATGCCCGAGGCTGGCTACATTCCCATTCCGCTCAAACTGGCGCGTGCCGGCGTGAAGGACATGGTCAGGATTTCGGACGGCCGGATGAGCGGCACCGCCTTCGGCACCATCGTGCTGCATGTGACGCCGGAATCCGCCGTGGGTGGGCCACTGGCGCAGGTGCGCAGCGGAGACCGCATTCGGCTCAGCGTGCGCAACCGGGAGATCAGCCTGCTGGTATCCGATGAAGAACTCGCCCGACGGATGCGCGAGAACGTGGTGAGCGAGCCGACCGCCGAGCGGGGCTATCGCAAGCTGTTCCTGCAGACCGTCACGCAAGCCGACAAGGGCGTCGATTTTGACTTTCTGAGGGCCGCAAAGATCACCGGAAAGACGCCTCGCTCCTGACATGCAGGCTATCGTCAAAATCGGGATCTTTGCCGGAGAGCTTCAGCAGACCATTGACCGGGAATTCCAGTGCCATGGGCCTGAGGACATTGCGCGAAACGATGGGCTGCGCCAGTCCATCCGCGGACTGATCACCCGGAGCAACTACCAGGTGCCCCTGGCGCTGCTGGAGTTGCTCCCGGCCCTGCAGGTCATCTCAACCTGCGGCGTAGGCTACGACGGCATCCCCGTGGCGTATGCCCAGGCAAGAGGGATCGCCGTCACCCACACGCCAGGCGTGCTGGATGACGCGGTCTGCGAATTAGGCGTGGGTTTGCTCCTGAGCCTGCTACGCGACATCCCCGCTTCAGACCGCTTTGTGCGTGAGGGGCGATGGTCAGATGGCGCTTATGCACTCACCACCAGCCTGGCCGGAAAGGCCGTTGGCATCGTCGGCCTGGGCCGCATTGGCCGGGGCATCGCAGCAAGGTTGCAGCCATTCGGTGTGACACTGGCTTATTCCGGGTCCAGAAAAATCGACGTTCCGTATCGCCATGTCCAGAGCGTGCTGGCACTGGCCGGCGAATGCAACATTCTCATCGTCTGCTGCAAGGGTGGAAGCGAGACCCGGCATTTGGTCAATGCGGAAGTTCTGCAAGCCCTTGGACCGGCTGGCTACCTCGTCAACATCGCGCGCGGCAGCGTCGTCGACGAAGAGGCATTGGTCCATGCGTTGACGACGGGTGGCATTCGCGCCGCGGCACTGGATGTGTTCGAGGACGAACCGCTGCGCAATTCTGCGCTGACGTCGCTGCCCAATGTGCTTTTGTCGCCCCACGCCGGATCGGCCACCCGGGAAGCGCGGACGGCCATGTTGCGCCTGACGCTGGACAACCTCCATGCCGTCCTGAACGGGCAGCCAGCGCTGTCGCCCACGCCCCGCATCGGCTAGCCCGCCTCAGCGATTTGTTTCTTCCGGCGGCTGCTTGCTGCCGGCTTGATGGTCTGGCTGGGCGCCTGCTGTGGGACCGGCCTGGCAAACACCGCTTCCGCCTCGGCCAGAAATGCGCGAGCCAATGAGGCGCGTGGACCATGCTCGCCCCAGATCAGCCCGACGTGCCGGACCGGTGGGCGCTCCGGCAAGGGAATGCGGGCGATGGCCAGACCCGATTGCCACAGCGGTGCCCAATCGGGCAGCAGGGCCACACCCAGGCCTTGCGCCACCAGGGCGGCGATCGCCATGAGGCCGTCAATCTCAAGACGCTGCCTGGGCCGGATACTTTGGTCGCGCAAATACCGATCGGCCAGTTGCCCTCCGAGGACCGACCGGTCATAGCGGATGAATGGCTCAGATCGCAACAGTTCGTGGGCCTCATGACCGGCCAGTTCAGCGGGCGCCACGACCACCAGAGGCTCCGCCACAAGCGAACGCCATGCGCAACTTTTGGCCACGGCAAATTGAGGTTCTACAACAATCGCGGCATCAATGGCACCAGTGCTGACCTGCCGGCACAACTCCACCGAGGACCCCGTGGCCACGAAGACATTGAGGTCCGGGTACCTGGCATAGAGTCGCTTGAGCACCGGCGGAAGCACGCTGGTCATGGCCGACGCGAACACGCCCAGCCGCAATTCGCCCAACGCAATCCCGTCGCCTGCCACCACGCGCAGATCGCGTATGTCACGCAGCACTGAGCGGGAAGGCTCCAGGATTTTCACGCCCGCCTCGGTCGGCTTGACGGATCGCCCGGCGCGCTTGATGAGCGCCACACCCAGCGCCTCCTCCAGTGCATGAACACGCGCCGCGATGGCGGCAGGCGTCAAGTCCAGCCGTCTGGCGGCTTCCGCCAGCGAGCCGACTTCCACGACGGTGACAAAGCTTTGCAGGTAGCGGACATCCATGATTTCACCTTGGGGAAACGCTGCTCGGAAAGTTAAAAATTTTATCGTATGAACACATGGAAAGCCTGTTTTATTTGCCAGTGTGTGCAAGGAAACTCTGGGTACGAAAGAAGGCGGCCCGGAGATGCAGGTGTGTGGCGGCATCCACATCCAGGGGGTTGCCGATTTCAACTTCGTCGTGGGCCCAAGGCGCCCTTGAACCGCTTGAACCGCTTTAACCACTTGAATTTCTTGAATCGATCCCCTCTTCCCGTCATTCCATTTGAGGCAACTGCACACCATGACCACCAGAATCCGCGGCGTTCTCGCCCCCGTCCTGACACCTTTCAACCGGCGTTTGGAGCCTGATGTCAATCGCTTCATTGCCCACTGCCGCTGGCTGATCGACAACCAGGTCGGTTTGGCCATTTTCGGCACGAATTCTGAAGCCGCTTCACTGTCGGTAAACGAGCGCTTGTCGATGACGGATGCGCTCTTGAGCGCCGGTGTTCCTGCGGCCCGCATGATGCCGGGCACGGGTGGCTGTTCGTTGGCCGATTCGGTCGTCCTGACCAAACATGCGGTTGAAAACGGTGCCTCGGGCGCCTTGATGTTGCCGCCGTTCTACTTCAAGGGCGTGTCCGACGAAGGCTTGTATGCCTATTACTCCGAGGTGATTGAGCGGGTTGGCAGCGATCGCCTGAAGGTCTATCTCTACCACATCCCCCAACTCACGCAGGTGCCGATCACGCTGAATCTGATCGGGACGCTGCGCAAGCGCTATCCCGACACGGTCGTTGGCGCCAAGGACTCATCGGGCGACTGGCCCAACACCCAGGCCATGATCGACAACTTTGCCAAAGATGGTTTTGACGTCTTCCCTGCCAGCGAGTCGACGCTCTCCAAGGCGCTGCCGCTCGGTGCCGCCGGCTGCATCAGTGCCACCGTCAACATGAACCCTGGCGGGATCCATGCCCTATACAAAGGCTGCAACAGCGCACAGGGCGAAACCTTGCAGGCCAATGCGGACGTGATCCGCAAGATCTTCCAGGCGGTGCCCATGATCCCGGCCATGAAGCGGGTAGTCGCCGAATTCTCGTCTGACCCCGGCTGGCAAGTGGTGCGTCCACCCCTGGTTGGGCTGGACGACGGCACCACCCACAGCGTGCTGGCGGCCTTGCGCGACGCGCAATTCACCATGCCGGGCTATCCGGGCCGCTAGGCGATCGGCAATCGGCGCTCGGTGCTCGGTGCTCCACAACCAAACGAAACCACCCACCAACAACGAGGAGACAACTTGCAAAACACCCGAGAAAACAGCAGAGAAAACACCACCACGCGGCACCAACGCCCGGTGTAGTGCCGAGCCAGCATTTACATAAGACAACTTTCCCAGCCAGGAGACAACCATGCCTTTGCCCAGATTCCTTCCTTCCGCAGTTTTCGTCCAGCGCTTCGCGCCTGCTCTGGCAGGCGCGCTGGCTTGCGCCGTCCTGGCTGGCCCAGTGCTGGCCCAGACCTCGCAGCAAACCGTCACCATGTGGAGTCATTGGCCCGACGAGCAGTCCAAACGCGGCTTTGTCGAAGAGCGCGTGAAAAAGTTCGAGGCCGCCACACCGCAGTGCAAAGTCAACCTTCAATTCGTCCAGAAGTCCGACCTCTATGCGTCGGTCAAGACCTCGGTGCGAACGGGGCAGGCACCCGACATCTTCTGGCTTGAGCCCGATGAAATTGCGTTCGCGAAGAGCGGCTACCTGGAGCCGCTGGACAGCCACATCAACCTCAACAACCTGGAAGACTGGGCGCGCCAGTCCTGGAGCCATAACGGCAAGGTCTACGGACTGCCGGTGGAGGCCTACACGGTGGAGCTGTACTACAACAAGGACCTGATGAAGAAAGTCGGCGTAACGCCGCCGCCTGGCCTGCAGATGTCGCAGGCGCAATTCACGGACCTGGTGAAGAAGTCCGCCGCCGCGGGCATCACACCGGTGGCCTCAGGCGTGGGCGACCGCCCCTACCCTGGCGCCTACCTGCTTCAGGAGATGCTCCTGCGCAAACTGGGGCTTGACGACTATCGCGCCTTGCTGACGGGGAAGCTGTCGTTCACTGACCCGCGTGTCATCGAAACCATGAACTGGATCAAGGAGCTGGTGGATGCCGGCGCCTACCCGAAGAGTTTTTCGACGCTCAAGCTCGGCGAGTCGCACTACTACTTTCACACCAATCCGGGCGCCATGATGTTCCCGATCGCCAGCTGGTACACCGGCCGCGCTTTCGTTTCAGCGGAAAAAGGGGGGCAGCCACAAGGGTTCCCACTCGGCCTGATGAAGTATCCGGCAATCAACGATGCGAAATGCCCGGAGTGCAAGACACTCGCCGTCGGTGGCAGCTACGTGATGTACTCGCGCAGCAAGAATAAGGAATGCGCGGGCAAGCTCCTCAACTCGATCGCCACTGTGGAAAATGGCAACAAGTGGATGGAGGATGTGCTGCTGCAGACCGGCGTGCGCACGGACCCTTCGCGCATACAGAGCATTCACGCGCAGTACTTCAAGGACCTGCAAGACCGCAGCATCGGCGCAAAATTCTTCATCGGCACACCGCTGCACTACATGAGCGGCAAGTGCGGGGACACCTTTTCGCAGGTACTCAATCGCGCCTTTCCCGCCGGTCTGATCAGCGTCAAGGACGCGGCCACCCAGATGGACGCAGCTTGCAAAGCGGCTTCCTGAAGTTTTTCCGAGACGCCGTCCATGTCCAATTCCATTTCGAACGCCCTGCCCGCCCCAAAACCCGGGTGGCACCCGAAACTCGGCGCCTTGCTGGCGCCACCCGAGGCTGACTCGCGGCGCACCTCATGGCCGACCCTGATGCTGTTTCTCGCGCCGGCGCTTCTGGTGTACGCGGCGCTAACGGCCTATCCCGTGGTGCGGACGTTCTACAACAGCTTTTTCATCATCAACGACATCGCCTCGTCGGATTTCGTGGGCCTGGCCCATTTCGCCGAGGTGTTCCGTGACGCCACCTTTCTGGCGGCGGTGCGCAACACGGCCATCTGGTCCACCGTGGCACCGTTTCTCGACGTCATCACCGGTTTGTTGCTGGCACTCTGTCTGTACGCGGGCGTGCCGTTCGCCCGCTTTCTGCGGGTGGCCTGGTTCACGCCGGTGCTGCTGTCCTATGTGGTGGTCGGCATCATGTGGGTCTGGATCTACAACTACGACTGGGGCGTGGTCAACGTCGCCCTGCGCAACGTCGGCTTGGGGCATTGGGCGCAGGCCTGGATCGGCGACCCCCGGTTCGCGCTGGCCTCGCTCATGGTGACACATGCCTGGAAATGGGCGGGCTTCAACATGGTGGTGTGCCTCGCCGCCCTTCATTCACTGCCCTCCGAGGTGCTCGAAGCCGCTGAACTCGACAACTGCGGCTGGTGGGACAAGCTGGTGCACGTCATCGTGCCCATGCTATGGCCCACCCTGCTCAACCTCTACATCCTGGCCTTCATCGGCAAGATGAAGGTGTTTGACCTGGTCTGGATCATGACCGAAGGTGGACCCGTGTGGTCTACCGAGACGGTGTCCACCTATGTCTACAAGCGTGCCTTCAACTGGAACACCTTCGATCTCGGTTATCCGTCGGCCATCGCCGTGGTGTGGTTCTTTGTGGTGGTGGGCTTCGTTGTGTTCTTCAATGTGCTGTTTCGCCGTCGCGAGCGTCTGGAATACTAAACATGCGTGCATCCAACTCCTTCGGCGACTCGGCTTCGCGCCTGCTGCGGCAGGGCGGGCTGATGGCTGTCATCGTCCTGTACACCCTGTACTCGGCAATGCCCTTCGTCTGGCTTGGCTCGATGTCGCTGCGCACCACGTCCGAGATCAGCGCCGCGCACTTTACCTGGCCGCAAACACTGCACTGGGAAAAATTCCGTGTCGCCTGGGTTGACTCCAATTTTGCGCAGTATTTCTGGAACAGCACGCTGGTGGTGGGCGCGGCCGTGGCCATCGTGACCCTGTTCGGCGCGGCCGCTGCCCACTGCCTGGCGCGCTACAACTTTCGTGGCAACCGGCTCGTGTACTTCACCCTGTTCAGCTCCATCGTCTTTCCACCACAGATCATCCTGATCTCCCTGTTCCAGGTGCTGGTGGAATTCGACCTGTACAACACGCGCCTGGGTCTCACCCTGGTGTATGTCGGTTTGCAGCTGCCGTTGACCGTGTACCTGCTGGAAGGCTTCTTCGCCCGCATCCCGCAGGACCTGTTTGACGCGGCCAAGATCGATGGTTATTCAGACTTCGAGATCTTCTGGAAGATCGTTCTGCCGGTGGGCATGCCCGCCATCGCCACCACCATCATCCTGAATTTCATTCAACTGTGGAACGAATTCCTGTTTGCGGTGGTGCTGGTCAGCGAACCGGGCCTGCGCACACTGCCCATCGGCATCCGCGCTTTCATGGGCGACTACTTCCAGGACATCGGAATGATTGCCACCGGAATGATGATCGCCATCATCCCGGTCGTGATTGTCTACGCCTTCTTCTCGGAAAAGCTCATTCAGGGGATGACGGCTGGCGCCGTGAAATAAGCCCGCTCATCGTTCACTTGCCCACACAACGGAGAAACCCAATTGGCTACCGTCACTCTCAAAAATATCTGCAAAAGCTACCGCGGCACCCCCGTTCCATCCGTCAATGACGTCTCATTCACTGTGAACGACGGCGAATTCATGGTCTTGCTCGGCCCCTCGGGCTGCGGCAAATCGACCACATTGCGCATGATTGCCGGCCTCGAATCGATCACCAAAGGCCAGCTGGATATCGATGGCCGCGAAGTCAACGAGGTCGCGGCCAAAGATCGCGATATCGCCATGGTGTTCCAGTCTTACGCGCTCTACCCCCACATGACCGTGGCTGAAAATCTGGGTTTTGGCCTGAAGCGCCGCAAGGTCGACAAGAGCGAAATCGCCGCGAGGGTCAAGAAAGCCTGCGGCATTCTCGGCCTGGACGAGTTGCTGGAGCGCAAGCCTTTTGCGCTGTCAGGCGGCCAGCGCCAGCGCGTGGCGCTGGGCCGCGCCATCGTGCGTGAGCCCAAGGTTTTCCTGTTCGACGAACCGCTGTCCAACCTGGACGCGGCCTTGCGCGTCAACACCCGCAACGAACTGGTGCGCTTGCACCAGCGCCTGAACGCAACCATGATTTACGTGACGCACGACCAGGTCGAGGCGATGACCATGGGCCAGCGCATCTGCGTCATGAACAAAGGACGCGTGGCGCAGATCGGTCGGCCACTGGACGTGTACCGGGCACCGGCCGATGCCTTCGTTGCACGCTTCCTGGGCAACCCACCGATGAACATCGTGCGGGCCCAATTGCGTGAACACAATGGCCTGCGCCACGCGATGGTGGGCGGCTGCGCACTGCCCCTGGAGCGCTGGAAAGGCGTCTCATTCAGCGCCGCTGACGAGGTATTGCTGGGGGTGCGGCCTGAAGAACTGTCGCTGGCCACGACGCCAGGCAGCGAGCAGGCATCACTGCGGGGCACGGTGTCCGGCGTGGAACCCCTGGGTGCAGAAACGCTTGTGATCGTCGAACTGGAGCGCCAGGCGGGCGAGGTCACGGCGCGGCTGCACCGCGAAACATCAGTCCGGGTCGGTGACACGGTAGGCCTCAGCTGCGCTTCGGAGGCCATCTATCTGTTTGACGCGGTCAGCGAGAAAGCCATTGTGGCAACGGATCATTAAGCATGGGCACAACACAGACACCACAGACACACCAGGCCCAGCCGCTGCGGATCGGCCTCATCGGCGCAGGCTGGGTCACCCAGCATCACCTGGCAGGCTGGCGGCAACACGCATCGCGCGCCCGGGTGGTGTCCATCACCGACCCCCATACGGCACAGGCACAAGCGCGAGCCAGCGCCTTTGGCATCGACCAGGTCTTCGCCAACGCCGAACAGATGCTCGGCCGGGGCGACCTCGATGCCGTGGATGTGGCGGCGCCACGCGAAACCCACGCGGACCTGGTGCGCCTGGCCGCGCGGCACGGCCTGCCCGTGCTATGCCAGAAGCCACTGGCTCCGACCTATGAAGAAGCTTGCGCACTGGTCGCCGAAACCCAGGACTGCACGCGCCTGATGGTGCATGAGAACTGGCGCTTCAGACCCTATTACCGCCAGATCTCCCGCTGGCTGCACGAGCAGCGCATCGGCCAGGTGGTACAGGCGCACATGAGCCTTTTGACCTCGGGCCTCATTGCAGATGGACAAGGCAGGTATGCCGCCCTCGACCGCCAGCCGTTCGTGGCGACGCTCCAACGCGCGTTGGTCATGGAGATCCTGATTCACCACATCGACACACTGCGTTTCCTGCTGGGTGATCTGCGCCTGGTGCATGCCCGTCTGGGCAAGGGCTGCAGCGCCATGGCGGGAGAAGACCGCGCGTCGCTCGTTTTCGAGAGCACCAGCGGTGCGGCGGTGAGCCTTCTGGCCAACCTGCGGGTGTGGGGTGAACCCGAGGCCAAATCTGATGAACTGTTGCTGGTCGGTGAGCGCGGCTGCATCCGCTTATCTGGTGATTCGCTGCGCTGCCAGGGAGATCAGCCAGAACAGCTCAACTACGACCTGCCGGCCTGCTACACCGAATCCTACGCCGCAACCATCGGTCACTTCATTGATGCGCTGGGTGATGGCAAACCGTTCGAGACCAGCCCACAAGACAATCTCCAGACGCTGCGCCTGGTGGAGGAGATCTACAGCTTCTCCCGCATCTAGCCCGGCCAAATCCACCCCTCTTTTTTTGCCATGACAACCACACCATGTATTGACACTTTGAGTGGGTCTCATCCACCTATCCGAAGGCAACAAATGAAATTCTCATCGGGTTCGAACGCTCCCGGCATCAGGGTGCCCCCCGGCGCCATCGACTGCCATCACCATATTTACGATGCGCGCTACCCTGCAGCGGAGAACGCCACCCTCAGGCCTGCCGACGCCTTGATCGCCGACTACCGCGCGCTGCAAGCGCGCATCGGCACCACCCGCAACGTGATCGTGCAACCCTCCACCTATGGCGTAGACAACCGCCTGCTGGTCGAGTCGCTCGCCGCATTCGGGCTGAGGAATGCACGCGGTGTCGCTGTCGTCAACACCAGCGTGACCGACGCCGGGCTCAAGCAACTGCACGACGCTGGCGTGCGCGGCATTCGGTTCAACCTGGCGCCTCCCGGCACCACCACGCTCGACATGGTGCGCACGCTGGCACGGCGCGTTGCGCCCATGGGCTGGCATATTCAGCTCAATGCACCGGCGGCAGCGCTACTCGATGCCAGATCAGTCTGGAGCGATCTGCCCGTTCCCGTGGTGTTCGACCACCTGGGCCGTGTGCCGCAACCGGGCGCTGTCAACCACCCCACCTTCGCCATGATTCGTGGACTGCTTCAGCGGGGCAAAGCCTATGTCAAACTTTCCGGGTTCTACAACGAGTCCAACGTCGGCTACCCGTCCTATTCAGACAGCGTGCAAGTGGCGACCCTCTACGCCCGGGAAGCGCCCGAACGTGTGGTCTGGGGAAGCGACTGGCCGCACCCCACCGAAAAAGACAAAGGCTATCCAGACGACGCCCATTTGATCGATTTGCTGTCCGAAGTCGTACCCGACGAGGCGGCCCGCCATCGCATACTGGTAGACAACCCGGCAAGGCTGTACCAGTTCGCATGAGCCCTGGACGGTTCCCGTCTGAGCTTTGACGTATTCCCGGCCAGTGAGTCAACGCCGTCCAAGGCCTTGCCGCTCGGCGCCGCAGGCTGTACCAGTGCCACCGTGAACATGAACCCGGCGGGCATCCGCGCTGTCTATGAGAAGAACTGGAGTACCGCGACGGGCGAAGAGCTTCAGGCCAAGGCCGACGTTGTTCGACAAATCTTCGAGGCGATGCCCATGATCCCCGCCATGAAGCGGGTCGTCGCCGGGCTTTCAAACTATCCTCGGTGGGGCGCGGTTCGCCCGCCGCTGTGGGCATTGAACGACAGCGCCGCAACGGATTTTTTCAAAGCCCCCGGCAAGGCAGGATTTGACATGCCCGCCTATCCGAAGGCCTGACAGACCGTTGATTTCCCGCCCCTTGCCCCGATTTGGGATGCGCCCTGGCATGTGAACCGCAGGGCGCTGGACATTGCCGTTGTCAGTCAAGGGAAACATCCATGACGATTACAGGACGCTCAATCCCGTTTTTAAGTGTGATGCGAGATTTCGCCATTCCGCCTTCGTCAGCGATTTGGGCTCAGGAATATCACCTCGGTCAATGTCTCCATGCGCACACATGCGGGACTGGTGTTTCAGTCAAAAATGTAACAATTTAATGCTCTGGCCCAATGAATACGGGCGCGAGCAGCTATTATTTTTGCAGCAACCAGTCGTGCGCGAGCGACCCATCAAGGTCGACCTGTTGCCGTTTCCCTGGTTTGGCTTGTCTGAGCGAAGAACACTGATGGCTTCTTGCCCGCATTGACAGCGTCAGGGCGCGATCTGCAGTTGCCCAGGGTCAAGCAGCACAAAACGGGCGAAGCGCCCTTCTTTGCGGCTACCGTCATCGCTGACGATGACGATGCGCAGCACGCCATCGGTGACAGCCGGGCTCACCCCTTCTGCGCGCTCGAAACCCTGCAAGCCTGGCACCGTGACGCGGCGCGCCGACGCAGCTGGCTGCCCGCTCCAGAACCAGAGCGCAAATTCATCTTTCTCGCGTGAGGCGGGGCCGCTGATGACCAGGTAGCCATTGAGCGAAGCCATGTAGGACATACCGCGAATCCCGTGCCCGCCCAGGTCCAGCGCCTGCAGCGTACTTGACACCTGCGGTGCTGCGTCTGCTTCAAAAATCGCAGAAGGATTTTCAACGCTGGCGATGATGGCATGACTGCCCTGCAAGGGACTGCGAAATCCAATCAGCAGGCGCTGCTGGTCTGGCGTGATCTCCAGCGCCTCGATGTTGAGCCCAGCGCCCGCCTTAACGTCCTTGACTTGCGCAGCGGCTGCCAAGAGGGGATGCGCCTCGACCAGCGCGCGCTTCAGCCCGCCAGTCACTACGGGCTCGACTATCCGGTCTTTTTCGATTCGGAAACGGGCCAGTTTTTCACGCCCCTTCTGTTCATCGCCGTCGTCATCGCGTGAATGCGAAGTAACGGCGTAAAGGTAGCCCTGGCTGTCAAGCGCCAGCCCCTCCAGATCGTCCAGCTTCCAGATCGGGTCACCGCCATGAAACCAGCCAGGGCTCAGCGACTTGCTGCTGACATCTCCGTCGGCGTTGATGGTGACCAGACTGAACGAATGCCCCTTTTCATCTTCAACCGCCAAAAAACGCCCGTCCGGAAGCTGCTGGATGGCAGAGGGCTCATAAAGACCGGTCAGGGGCAGGAACATGGGAGTGGTGTTCGGCGTCATGACGGTCATTGTGACTTACGGTGAGTGTTTGGGGTATGGGAAATACAGGGGAAGAAGCGCATTTACCGCAGGTCCCCCATGGCTGGCTGATTGGCGCAGGAGTGGAAAACGTGAGGACGTGTTGCGGTGTTGGGAGGGACTTGGACGTAACTCAAGCCGGCCAGCCAATGCTTCTTGCTTGAGTGCCCGTAATGCAGCGAGGCTGTGTGAAAACCCCTTGAACCGTGCATGAAATTTGCTGTCACATATCGAACCGTACGGAGGGTTGGATATGGCGAGATTCATTGTGGGAGCGGATCGGCAACAAGTCACGCTGCTACCGGAGTGCTTGGACGACTTCATCACTGAAGACAACACCGTTCGGGTGGTTGATGCGTTCATAGGTGAGTTGGATATGGTGGCCCTGGGTTTCGCGGGGGCAACCCCGGCTGCAACGGGTCGACCTTCGTACCACCCATCAGTGCTGTTGAAACTCTACCTCTACGGTTACCTCAACCGCATCCAGTCCAGTCGCCGCCTGGAGCGCGAATGTCAGCGAAATGTGGAACTGATGTGGCTGACCGGGCGCTTGGCCCCTGACTTCAAGACCATTGCGGACTTCCGTCGTGATAACGGCAAAGGTATCCGCAATGTGTGTCGGCGCTTTGTGCTGTTATGCCGTGAGCTGAAGTTATTTAGCGAAGCGGTGGTGGCCATCGATGGCAGCAAGTTCAAGGCCGTCAACAACCGGGAGCGCAACTACACGCCCGGAAAGATCGAGCGGCGTGAACGCGAACTCGAAGAAAGCATCCAGCGCTACCTGGACGCCCTGGAAACAGCCGACCGCACCCAACCCACAGAGATGCAGGCCAAGACGGAGCGCTTACAAGGCAAGATCCAGAAGATGCGCCAACGCATGCAAGACCTGCAGGCTGTCAAGGCACAGCTAGAAACCCTACCGGATCGACAACTCTCCCAGACCGACCCGGACGCACGGGCCATGACCACCTACAGCGCCAAGGGCACAGCCATGGTGGGCTACAACATACAAACAGCGGTAGACACCAAGAACCACTTGATCGTGGCGCATGAAGTTACGAACAACGGCAGCGACAGGTCACAGCTGAGTCAGATCGCACTGGCTGCACGCGAAGCCATGGGCAAGCGAAAATTGAAAGCTATCGCTGACCGCGGGTATTACAGTGGCACGGAGCTCAAGGCTTGCGAGGATGCGGGGATCGCAGCAATTGTTCCCAAGCCCATGACGTCAGGCGCCAAAGCCGAGGGGCGTTTCGACAAATCAGACTTCATCTACATCACCCGCGATGACGAGTACCAATGCCCTGCAGGGCAGCGTGCCATCCACCGCTTTACAAGCGACGAGAAGGGAATGCAGATTCGTACCTACTGGAGCAGCTCGTGTATTGGATGCGCAATCAAGGCGCAATGCACTCCCAGTGACTACCGGCGCATAAGGCGCTGGGAGCATGAGGCGGTGATGGACAAGGTGCAGCAGCGTCTGGATCGTATGCCAAAGGCCATGACGGTGCGCAAGAGCACTGTTGAACATGTCTTTGGAACGCTCAAGCACTGGATGGGCTGGACGCACTTCCTCACGCGGGGCATGCACAACGTGGCAACGGAAATGAGCTTGAGCGTGCTGGCTTACAACCTCAAACGTGTCATCCGCATTCTTGGCTTTGCGAAGACGATGAAGGCAATGCAACTGGTGGGTGCATAGGCATCTATTTAGATCGCAGATCCGCCAATACTGGCCGTCCAACGACCCATAGGGTTCCCGTATAGGGTCTGCGGTACAACATTAATTAAGAAAATCTGACGCACCCGAGAAATCGTGGAGCGCGCGATGATGATACGGCTTGCCGATGCGTTATCACACAGCCTCCAGCGTAACCCGACGCCCGCCAGTACCCGCTTTCTGGCAGCCCAGCGAACACGCGGTTTTTGTTGCCGGGCAGCTACTACCGATTAAATCTCAGTTTGCTCGGCCATCTCCAGAGCATCATCCACCTCAATACCAAGGTAGCGTACGGTGCTCTCCAGCTTGGTGTGGCCAAGAAGCAGTTGCACTGCCTGAAGATTTTTTGTCCGTCGGTAGATCAAGGATGCTTTGGTTCGCCGCATTGAATGTGTCCCGTATTCGGAAGGATTCAGCCCAATCGCTGTGACCCAGGAATCAACGATGCGGGCGTATTGACGGGTTCCAATGTGAGGGGAATCATGAATGCGACTGGGGAACAAGTATTCGTCCTGCCCAAGTTTGGCCTCTTTGATCCAGTCGCTGACTGCGTCACGGGTCGGTTGGGTAATTTCGAATTGAACGGGTCGCGAGGTCTTTTGCTGCATCACGGTTGCTCGGGGCGCTACGCGTTCGCCATGGCAGATGTCGCGCACTCGCATCTTTACCAGGTCACAGGCTCGCAGTTTGCTGTCCAATCCCAAGTCGAACATGGCGAGTTCACGAACTCGGTGTTGAAGTTGAAGGCGGACCCGAATAGCCCAAATCTCCTTCAATTTGAATGGAGATTTTTGTCCGACGATCACGCCCTTGTTCCAGGGGGCGTGTTGTTCGTGGTCTGTGGTGTTTTCCATGGTGGACTCCTTCTTGATTGAGGGAGTCCGACTGTGGGCTGATCGCCCGGAAGCGCAAGCACATTTTTTGCGGCAGGAATGCGGACCGTGGCCACCTGCGGCAATGTGCCCCAAGGAGTCGCCGATTCTTCTCCGAAGCCGACATTTTATGGTCAATGATTACCAGCATCTGCAGCTGTGTGCGAATGTGATCTTGGTGGCTGTTGATGGTGAACCAGCCATGGAGTCAGCGGTTGCACAACTCAAGCAGGGTCTTGGGAACAATTGGGGCCCCGTCACTGCAATGCAATTCATGTCGGGCCGACGTGGAGAATTCGCCGCTGATTGCGCAGCGCCCCACGAGCAAGCCCAGCTGTTTTGGCGCACCTGATGGCAAAGCAGATCTGCAGTGCTGAAGGTCTTGGTGCGGTCGCGCCGCCCGATGGTAGTAGGGCACAGGCCTTCTGCTTGGAGCAGGCACCACCTATAGTTTTCCGAAATCCGAGGGCGATCACCCGCCCGCAAAACTCAGGACTTGTTCATGAAGATCATCCGCAATGGATCCAAGCCATCCGCCAAGGCGCCGGCCTCGTATTTCACTGGCACGGTCCGCATCGATAGTCCGTTCCAGGCGGACGGCGAAGGTCGTTCTGGTGGATCCATCGTGATCTTCGAGCCAGGCGCACGCACCAACTGGCACTTCCACCCGGCCGGCCAGACCCTCGTCGTTCTCTCTGGCGTAGGGTGGACGCAGTGCGAGGGCGGAGCACGCACCGAGATTCGCGCCGGCGACGTGGTCTGGTGTCCCTGTCGCAAGCGCCACTGGCATGGAGCTGCCATCACCACAGCGATGTCCCACCTGGCGATCACCGAGATGGTCGATGGCAAGAACGTCGAATGGATGGAGCCGGTTACCGACGAGCAGTACCAAGACGGTCCGCTCGTGACCGCCTGACCGCCCAAGCAATCACTCCGCCTGATTGCCTATGCGCAAGCTTTTCACGGCAGTCTTGCTAACCGGTATGCGGTGCTCAAAATCAATGGCTTCAACTGGCGGTGGCAGAAGCAAGGGCCCGAATTTATGGTTTTCTGGGCTGCCGCGTGCATACTGTCCGTATCGGGATGAGATAATTTTCGGTTCGAAGCAAAGAAAGGCATACATTGGCACGCCTGACCAGAGAAGAAAGCCGCATGCTCACGCGCACGAAATTGCTGGCGTCTGCACGAGCAGTCGTGGCGCGCGAGGGTTACGAAAACGCGTCGGTTGACCGCATCGCCGAAGAGGCGGGCTTCAGCAAGGGGGCGTTTTACTCCAACTTCGACAGTAAAGAGGAAATCATCCTCGAGCTGCTGGAGACGCATTCGCTACAGGATGTGTCCGAGATCGCCGACTTGTTGCGCGAGGTTCGCGATCCCCTGGAGATGATCGAGGTCATCAGCAACTGGTCCGTCAACCGGTCTGCCGATCCGACCTGGGGGATGCTCGCGCTGGAGCTGTTTCGGCGTGCGCGACGTGACCAGACCTTCGGGGAGCGCCACTCCAATCTATTTCGCGCGCAGTGGCGTGGCCTGGGGGAGATCTTGTTTCGCATGTTTCCGCAAGGCGCCGAACCAGCCGATTCCGAGGCTCTGGGCGGCGTCGTCTTCGGGCTGACCTACGGCTCGGCGGCGGGCTTCAAGACCGGCCCCACGTCGGGCGACTTGGTCCGCCTGGTACTGACCGGCCTGCATCTCGCCTATGGAAAGCGGTCGCGCGCGCGCTCGACGCCGGCCGAGAAGACCCCTTTGGCTGCTGCGCCCTCCGCACGCAAGCGAAGCAGCACGGTTCGGCCGAAAATAAAAGCCGCGGCATAATCCGACATCACGACCGCCGGGCATTCTGCTAAATGCCTCAGTCTCTGCCTGCGGCGGCTTCCCGCCTAGGGATGCACAGATTTATTCGCTGATGTTGCCAGCTCCTGGAAAAACAGGATGAGGTAGCAAGGATCAGTAAATCACGACGCCGCGAATCGATTCGCCGCTTTTCATCAGGTCAAAACCCTTGTTGATGTCCTCCAGCGGCATGGTGTGCGTGATCAGGTCATCGATGTTGATCTTGCCTTCCATGTACCAATCGACGATCTTGGGCATATCGGTGCGACCGCGCGCGCCGCCGAAGGCCGAGCCTTCCCACTTGCGGCCGGTAACCAGCTGGAAGGGCCGGGTGCTGATCTCGGCGCCGGCTTCGGCCACGCCGATGATGATGATGCTGCGGCCCCAGCCCTTGTGTGTGCATTCCAGCGCCTGGCACATCACCTGCGTGTTGCCTATCCGGCCTTACGACCGACGATGACCTACCGGGTGAGTTTCCCATTTGCGCCGAGCAAGACCAGTTCTATGTAGGTTGACCCCGTACGATTTGCAGACCCGTAGTGCACTGAGATATCACCCATCTCATAGGGTTTGAAGGTTTCAAGAGCACTGGCGAGGCTCGATCGAGTCAGGGGCGGGCGAGTACGCCTAAGGCCCTCCACCAGCACTTTGGCTTCCAGGAAACCTTCCATGCCGTTGTATGACGGCGCCTCTGAGGGGAGGTGCGACGACAGCGCCGCGCGGTACTCGATAGCCAATGGAGATGTTGGACTCAGTGGCCAGGGAACGGCCTGCGAAAGAGCAATTCCCTCCGATAGTTGCCTCAGTTCGGCATGCAGATCCTCTATTCTGATGACTGACAGGCCGAACATCCTCGCATGTCCTTTGATGGCGCGGTATTCTTTCGCCACAGGCGCAAAAAATTTGGGAATAATCGATAGAAAAATCACGTCCGGCCGGCTGTTATTTATCTTCTCGGCGATGAGCTTTGGGTCATCCGATGCGCTGAATGAGATTTCCTCCAAAGGCAACTTCGCATCGCGTACCGCGTCGGCATATGCTTTTGCACCAGAGGGGCCAAATGCCTCCTTGCTCGAAAGCACGGTGAAACGCCGAGCGCCTATCGTGGCCTGGTGTCTCACGGTAGTGGTCGCCTCGTGATGCGCAGAAATCCTTACGGGAAAAACGAAGCGACGAGCAGGCTTACGTGCCTCATCCGAGATGCTTGCCGCACCCACTAGAGGCACGCGCGCGTTTTCAACATGTTCAATGACTGTTGGCAGTGTCGGCGTGCCGAATGCCCCAAGCAACGCCAAAACCTTGTCGACTTCGATCAGGGACTGAACCTCCTGCGCCGCCCGGATTGCTTCGTACTGATCGTCCCGGTCCCTCACCACAATGCGGCGACCGGCGATTCCACCCCTGGCATTGACGCTCGCAATGTACGCATCGGCTCCTGCGGCCCGCTGTTTAGCCATTGCACCAAAGGCGGGCGAGCCTAAGGGTGAGACGCGACCGATCACAACTTGATTGGGTATGTTGACCGAATCATCTGCAGAAAAGCAGACGCCTGCGACAGCATTTAGCAAGAGAAATGCGGCAGGAATAGCTCGCCGCAGGGTTTGAAAATACATAAGCTGTACCAATAGTGTTTGGGCGTTACGCCCTCGAACGAGATCAGGCCGCCCAGCGCGTCGGGATCGGCTGGCTCGGCGCCTTGCGGAAACATGCGAAACAAGATCTCCCCAGGTCACGCCACTGCGCGCGGGATAAGGTTTGGGTTGTTATCCGCTTTCGCGGTCATCGCAGAAATTGCGAATTATTAATTTTCATGAACCGATGAATTTGTCGTAAAGACGGGGCCGAACCGAGGCGGCCTGCGACCGGGGCCGCGTCACTTCGCGGCAGTTCCGGCCAGGAGAAGCTTGAACTTAACCTGCACCTCGTTGCTCACCAGTGACGTATCCTTCCAATCACCATCGCCAATGCCGAAATCGAGGCGCTTGATCACAAAGACACCAGTCGCATTTGTGCCAGCCGTGGTCTGCGCCATGGCAACGGGCACCACGAGGTCGCGGACGGCGCCTTTTATTGTTAGCTTGCCGACGACATCGAATTTGCCGTTCCCGGCCTCTTTTACGGTGATGCTCTGGTACGTCGCTTGTGGAAACCGTTTGGCATCGAACCAGGCAGGTTTGGCCACCTCGGCGTCCAGCTCAGCCACGCCTAACGAGACGCTGCCAACATCGATGGTGAATGCAATCTTGCTGGTTTCGAGCTTTTTCGGATCAAATGCGACCTGAGCATTGAAACTCCTGAACTTGCCATGCACGGGCACACCCATCTGCGTGCTCGTGAAGGCGATTTCACTTTGTGCTGGAATTAGGCTTTGTTGGGCCGACGTTGGGGAGGCCGAGGTGGCCGCGAGTAAGGTCAAAATTACGCCGGGAAGACAGGCTTTCATATTGATCACTCTCTTGGAATAGGGTTGAACCACATTCGCGACAGGAGGCCATCGCGGTCTATGAATTGGTGCTTGAGCGCTGCGCCGATGTGCGCTATAGCGAGTAATGCCATCGCCCACGCGAGCCCCTCGTGCCAGGGCTTGATAGCCTCTGCCAGCGCCTTGTCCACCGGCACGAAGTCCGGCAGGGGAAGAACGCCAAAAACGACGATGGAAAACCCGGCGGCCGAACTGTAGGCCCAGCCTGCGACTGGCACGGCCACGAACAGCAGGTACAGCAAGCCATGAACACCGCGCACCATCCCTTTCTGCCAGGACGGCATGCGAATATGCTCTGGCGGTCGGTGTGTCAAGCGCCACAGCAATCGCAATAACGACAAGGACAAGATCGTGATACCGACCCACTTGTGCCAGTTGTAGAGTCGCAGTCGCCCGGGCGATATCGGTAGCTCGGTCATGTAGAACCCGAGACAGAAGCACCCGACAAGTGCCAAAGCAAGCACCCAGTGCAGAACGATGGCGATACTGCCGTAATAGCGCATGGAATTCCTTCAGGTGAGTTAACTGTCGTCGGATAGACCTCTGACGTGAGCGGGCTCATCAGGGGTACTCACCGCACAGACGCGCGGCGCGTACCCCAGACCAGATCCTGCGCGGCCAGAGGGTCCGGGTCGTCACGGTTTCTGAAGCAACTCGAGCGCAATCTTCAGCTCGACCTCGTCGGCAATCACCGCTGGATACTGCGACATGCCAAAGTCACTGCGTTTGATCTTGGCATTGCCAACGAAGCCGACCATCGGAATCTTGAGGAAGGGATTCACGGCGCGGTTCGTCAGCACCGTGTTGAAGTCCACCGGAAGCGTCTTGCCGCGAATGGTCAAGTTGCCGGAAATGACATAGTTCTTGTCATCGACACGACGAACCGACGTTGAGACAAAGTTGATCTTCGGGTTCTTCTCCGCATCGAACCAGGCCGCGCTGCGCAGATCGCCATCGCGCGCGCCGTCGACGGTATCGATCGATGCCGCGTCGATGGTGATCGCGACGCTCGATGCCTCGACGTTCTTGTCGTCGTAAGTCACACGCCCTTCCACTTTCCGGAAGATTCCTGGGGTGTTGCTGATTCCGAGATGCGACACCTGGAAGCTCACATGGGTGTGGGACGGATCAATCTCCCATCCAGCGTGAGCGGCATTCAGGAGGAGTGCCGGCGTCAGAACGGCGAGTCGAAGTAATGAGTGGATCATGTTGAAAGTATCCTAGATGCCAGCACCGCCTTGCGGCGCCGGCGTGGTTGAGACGTATCGATCAGAAGTGGTATCTGGCGATCAGGAGCGCCGTGTTCTGCTTCGCACCGGGAACCACGTTCTGGTTTGCCCCGTATTTGTTCCTCCACAGCTCGTAGCCCACGCCGACGAGCAGCCCGGTGTCCTTCCCTACGGGCGTCAGCAATTCGGCGTGCAGGCGGAACTCGGGCTTCGTGCCGTTGCCGAAACCGTCCTTGCCCTTGCTGGTGATGTACTTGGCATCGCCCGCGAAGGTCAGTGGGATCCCAAGGGTGAATGGGACGGACCAGGCGGAGTGCAGCATCAGCGCGGTGTCGAAGTTCACCTCCGTCGCCGTGATGCCGTTGTAGTTCCGCTCCTTGTACGCATAGACGTTCAGAACGCCGAATCCGTGGGTGACGGGCAGATCGAACGCCAGACCGGCCGCGAAGGCTCGCTTCCCGGGCGCGAACTGGGTGTTCAGCGTATCCCGCTCGAAGACGAAGGCCAGGGACGTATCCTGGACGGGCCCGAACTTGAATTCGCGACCCGAAAGCTTCGAAAGCGAGAAGGTACGGCGCAGCAATCCATAGAACTCCTGCGATCCAGTCCCTCCGCCGGCGGCGGGGTAGTTCATGTCGGATTCCAGGATCTGCCCGAGCACGAGGTTCGTGCCGAGCTTGTCGCCGCTGTTGTGGACGAATTCGTAGACGTTCTTGCGGATCGGTTGCGCAGTTCCCGGCTCTGCGAACCGCAGCCCCCTCTGGACACTGACCTGGTTGTCGCTCCATTCGAAGGCATGGCCCGTCACGGAATGCGCAATCAGAGCCGCTGCAGCTAACGCCTTTATAGGTAGTCCAGATTTCATTTTTGTCTCCTCCATATGTGGAAGTTGTTGCTTATAGGCACCACTGGCATGCCCCAAAAATCTCCTTGCCCACCTACTGATAGGCGGGAGCATCCAGGTGCCGGAGGAAGATCAGCTTTGTTCAGTCCCGGGATGCGTCTTGACGAGCCCATTCATTCGAGGCCCGAGCAGAAAGCGTCATTGAAACCAAAAAACATACCGTTTAGAGTTTGAATACCAGTAAGTATCTATAAACCTATTGGTATGTTAAATGCGTGTTTTCCCGTACTCGGCAGTACGTCATCGATTGGCGATTGCGGGCGAGCAAGTGACCATGAGCCAAAGAAATCTGTGCCGGTTGCGATGGCTCGGGGAGGCGAACAACAAGCTCAAACGCCTGGTGGCCGACACGAGTCTGGACGAGGCCATGCTGAAGGGCGACACAGAAAAAGAGTTTTGAAGCCAGGGCAGCAGCGCGAACTGGCGGTCGATCTGGTGTTGCGATATGGGGCAAGATGCGAAAGGCTTGCGCTGCCATTGAGTTCAGTCGTGTGCTGTGCCAGTACCGGTCGGTCGCATGTGACGACACGGCACTGGTCATGCGCATGGGCGACGCTACTCCAGCCCGAGTGCCCTGTGGTTAGCCGCGCGAGCACCATATGCTCAAACGAGATGGTTTCAAGGACGGCCACACGCGGGTTTCCCGCCTGCACCGGGAGGGCTGGTCCGTTCCCCCTTGGTCAGATCTGGGGGATGGGCCGTGTGGCCGACAAGCTGGTTGACGGAAGGATGCTGCGCAGTATTGGCATGTCCTAGCGGTTGGACAGCTCTTTGAGCCGCTGCATGAACTTACCGACATGGGGATAGAACTCCTCGAACAGCGGGTCCTTTCTGTGGACGAGCATCACCTCGCCGAAGAGCTTCAGGCCCACGAGAAGAGCGGAGGACTCATCCGCATCGAATGGGAGCGAAGGTCTTGCTCGCTGCACGATGGCTGGAATGTCGTCGTGGTTCCTGGCCAGGAATGTGAAGGCCGGTGTCGCGACGGGACTGCCGTCTTGATCGGCGAGATGCTCGATGGTGATTCGGTAGGTGTGCTGCTTCATGATCTCAAGCATCGACAGCAAGGTGCGGACTGCCTGCATGCGGGTGGGGGAGTTTTGGCGTCTTGAGGGCGAAGGGAAGACCTCTGGGTCTTCCATGCAGCTCTCCGCGCGGACGCCATGGCGCCCGCGCGTTTTCGGATGTGCTGGGAGGTTCAGCGAAGAGGAATGCTCAGTGCTTGGGCGTCCGGCCTTCGAACGAGACGAGGCCGCCCAGCGGCTGGTAGTTCTCGCCATCGAAACGCATCAGTTGCAGAGTTTCGACTGGGTAGACGTCGGTATCACCCTTGGTGGTAAGCGTGATGCCCGGCAGCAGCATGCCGAGTTGGGCCTTGTTCATGTTGCGAGCCGCATCGAGCATGGCCTGGCGCGTGGGCTGCTTCATGGTCTCCAGTACATGCAGTAGCGCTTCCCCGGTGACGTAGCCGATCTGGCCCTGGGTGTCGGTCTTGTCGAAGCGCGGCTTGGCACTGGCATGATCGGCGAGGTAGCGGCGCACGCCGGCATCCGCGGCATAGGCGGGGGCGTCGACGGGCTTGACGAACTGGCTGGTGATCAGCCCCTTGGCATTGGCCAGGCCCGCGGGTTTGAGAGCAGCGACCGAAGAGGCAATGTAGGACAGCATGGTGGTGGGGTTCCAGCCGCTCTCGGCCGCCACGCGCACGGCCTGGGCACCCTGCCGGGGCGGTGCGATGATCACCAGCGTGTCGGCTCCAGATGCCTTGAGGTTGCTCATCTGCGTGTCGATCGTCGGATCCACTGGCGTGACGGGCTGCTCGGCGACAAGGCGCACGCGGGAGCCCTTGATCGCCTGCATGAAGCCGGCCTTGAAGGTCAGCCCGGTCTCGGTGTTGAGAAACAGCATCGCTACCTTGGCGTCAGGCTTGTTCGCCTTGAGGTGCTCCGCGAAGGCGGCGGCCTCGGTCGTGAATGAGGGCACCAGCCCGATCGTCCACGTAAGGCTTTCCGGCAGTTCCTGCACGCCCGAGTACATGAACAGGTTGGGCACCTTGTTCTGCTCGACGTAGCGGCCGATGGCCTGGTTGTTGGGTGTGCCGGAAATGCCGACCAGCGAGAACACTTCGCCTTGCTCGACCATCTTGCGCACGTTGGTCAGCGTGCGCTGTGGGTCGATGGCGTCATCCTGGACTACCAGTTCGATGGTGCGGGTCTTGCCGTCACCCATCTTGACGCCGCCGGCGGCGTTGGCCGCGGCCACGCGTACTTTGATGCCCTCGGACATCGCGCCTACCGCGGCCACGGGACCGGTCAAGGGTGCGGAGACGCCGATCTTGATGGTTGTGTCGGTGATGCCGACGTTGGCGGCATACGCGCTGACGCAGGACAGGCTGGTTGCGGCAATCGCTGCCATAAAAGTCAGGTGGCGCATCATCGAGGTATTTGTCATGGGTTTGTCTCCTATTTGACAATGGTTGTGGGAATCGATGTCCCAGGGTGGGGTGAGCGATAACGGGAAGCAGCGCTTCGCAGCGCGCAGCCCCAGGTAGTGAAGAGGCCGACCAGGCCGTCGCGGGCCAGCAGCATCATGACGATCAGGCAGGCGCCATAGACGAGTCCGCCGAGTGCTGGACTGAATTCGGCAGTCCACTCTGGCACAAAGACGACAAACAATGCGCCCAGCAAAGCCCCGCTGACACTGGCGATGCCGCCGACGATGGCGCCGATCAGGATTTCGATGGACTTGGCGGCGAGGAATGACTGAGGGCTGACATAGGCGTTGAGCATCGCGAACATCGAGCCGCCGAGTCCGGCGAAGCCGGCGCTGACGGCGAAGGCCGACAGCCTCGCCTTGGTAAGCTGAACGCCCAGTGATTGAGCGATCAGTGGATCATCCCGCATCGCGCGCAGCGTACGGCCGGTGTCGCCGTGCAGTATCCGCCGGATCAGTGCCACGCAGACCGCCGCGCACAGCAGTGACAGCCAGTACAGCCACACGTCCCTGCCGACCGGCAACCATGACGGCGGCGCAGGCGCCTCGAAGCTGATGCCGGTGACGCCATGGGTCAGCTTGTCGAACTTGAGAATCAACTGGGGCACCACGGCGGCAATGCCAAAGGTCACGATGGCCAGTTGCAGCCCGCCCAGTCGCAGCGCCGGCAGTCCGACGACGACGCCCATTGCCGCCGTCACGACCGCAGCAATGGGCAGGGTCATGATCGGATCAAAGCCTGCCTTGGTCACCAGGATGGCTGTCGTGTAGGCCCCGCAGGCGAAGAAGGCGCCCTGGGCCAGGCACACCTGGCCGCCATAGCCCAGCAGCAGGTTGAGGCCCAGGATAGCCATGGCATAAGCCAGGGCCAGGCTGACCTGCAGCAGCAGGAACTTGGGCAGCAGCAGCGGCAGCGCGGCCGCCACCACCAACAATGCAATCAGCGCAAGCGCCGACTTGAGATCAAGATTTTTGGAGTTCATACCCGGACAACCATTTTTTGACCGAACAGGCCGGTCGGACGAAACAAGAGCACAATGAGCGTGACGGCAATCGGGATCACTAGTCGCAGCTCCGCGCCGATGAATGTCAGGAAAGTAGCGCCGACACTCTCCACCACGCCGATCAGCAGGCCACCGACGACCGCGCCGACGGCGCTATCCCACCCCCCGAGCGTGGCCGAGGCCAGCGCGTAGATGAGCACTGGCGCCATCATGATCGGACTGAGAAACAGGCGTGGCGCGACCAGTGCGGCCGCGACGAAGCCCACTACCGCCGCCAGGCCCCAGCCGAACATGAGCATGGTTTCGACGCGAATGCCCACCAGCACGCTCTTGTCGCGATCCGCTGCGGAAGCACGCATGGCAAGACCCAAGCGCGTGAAGCGGAATAGCGCACCCAACAGCACGGCAATGACGCACAGCACGCCGGCCACGCCCACCGCATTGGCGGTCAGGCGCACTCCGGCCAGCGTCCAACCGCCATCCGCAAAGATGCTGGGAAAGGTTTGCTGATCGGAACCCCACAGCCATAAGCAAAGCGCATCGAAGACCAGGAATAGGCCCAGCGTCACGACAACGACGGTTTCGACCGGTGCGCGGGATACCGGCCGTACAATCGTCCTGAACACGACGACCCCGAGCACGAAGGCAATAATGGCGGCGCCCAAAAAGGCCAGCCACAGGGGGGCGCCCCACTCATGCAGCTGCCAGGCCACATAGGTGCAAAACGTGGCCATCTCTCCTTGTCCGAAATTGACAATGTGAGTGGCACGGTAAATAAGCACAAGCGCCAGGGCCAATGCGCCGTAGATGGCGCCTGCAGCCAGGCCGTCGATGATTTGTTGGACAAGCAACTGCATGTCATGCTCCCAGGTAAGAACGCTGAATCGACGGGGAGGCGAGCAGCTCCTCGGCCGTCCCTTGTGTGGTGATTGCGCCGACTTCCATCACATAGGCCCGGTGCGCGATGCGCAGCGTCAGGTCTGCGTTCTGCTCGACGATGAGCAAGGTGGTTCGCTCCTCCTCGTTGATGCGCCGAAAGATGTTGAACATCTCCTGCGTGATGGCTGGCGCAAGGCCGAGCGAGGGCTCGTCGCACATGAGCAGCCGCGGGCGCGACATGAGCGCGCGGGCGATTGCCAGCATCTGTTGTTCGCCGCCGCTGAGTGTGCCGGCGGGCTGCCGCCTACGTTCGCGCAGACGCGGAAAAACGTCAAACCAGCGCGCGATGTCGCTGGCAATCTGGCGACGGGATTTCACCGTGTAGGCGCCCAGCTCGAGGTTCTCCTCGACGCTGAAGTTGATGAACGTGCCCCGTCCTTGCGGCACTTGGGCCAGTCCCATCTCCACGCGTTTGGCCGGGTGCAGGTCGATCAGATCGACGCCATCGCAGAGGATGCGGCCCTGCGCCGGAATGACACCCGACAGCGCGCGCAGAGTGGTTGTCTTGCCCGCGCCGTTGGCGCCCAGCAGCGCGACGATTTCCCCGGGCTCCACCGAGATGGACACCTGATGCAAGACCTTGGTCAGGCCGTAGCCCGCATTGAGTCCTTGAACCGCGAGCAAACTCATGCTGGTCTCCCGAGATAGGCCGCCACCACCGCCGGATGTGATCTCACCTCGGCTGGCGTGCCCTGAGTCAAATTTTTTCCCAGATGCAGCACGACCAGGCGGCTGCACAAATTCATGACCAATCCCATGTGGTGCTCGACCAGAAGCACTGCCAGGTTATGGGTCTGACGAATGCGTTGGATCAACTCCCCGAACTCCGTCACTTCGCCATGGGTCAGGCCGCCCGCCGGCTCGTCGAGCAACAGCAGGCGAGGGCGTGCAGCGAGTGCGCGCGCGATCTCCACGCGCTTGAGCGCCGGATAAGGCAAGGAAGCCGCCGGGGCGTCGGCGACACGCTCCAGGCCGAGGTCGGCCAGAATGGAGCGACACCAATCGGACAACTCACGCTCAGACCGTTCGCTGTAGGTCGGCCGTAACCAGGCGCGAAGCACCGACTGGCCGCATGTATGGTGCGCCCCCAACATCACGTTTTCCAGCACGGTCATACGGCCATACACACCCAGGTTTTGGAAGGTGCGCGCGACGCCTGCCGCGATGATCCGGTGCGTCGGCAGCATGTCAATGCGCCGCCCCTCGAACTTGACGCTGCCCGCGCTCGCGTCGTACATGCGGGTGATGCAGTTGAACAGCGTCGTCTTGCCAGCACCGTTGGGACCGATCAGGCCACAGATCTCTCCGGCTCGTACCTCCAGATTGACGTTAGTGAGGGCCTGCACGCCCCCAAAGCGAACGCTAAGGTTCTCGACTTCCAGCAATGGTGGCGGGCTGGCAGTTGCTCCGCCCTGTAGATGCACCATCTTGTCTCCATTTAAATTTGTAATGTTCGGCCTCGACAAAGAAAGTGGAGCCCCGCGTATTGACAGCAGTTCTACAACTGTTGATACCATACGGTATCTGAAAACCAATTTGAATGTCAAGTGGGTTTTCACCGATCCGCCAGGCTCCTATTTGGAGCCAGGTTTTTCATCCATTGAAACCCCAGGACTTCACAGGCCAGCCACGCCCTAACGCGTAAGCGCAGGTGCCGAAATACGCACTGTTCTGGAAAGCTCCTTCGGGCCTGGCTCTTCAGCATCTCAGCAAGGGCACGGTAGCGTCCCAGGGTGTAGGGCACCGCGCCACCGCCATACGGGATGAGCAGACTCGCCCCGGTTTCAAGGTGGATGCCATGGGCGGTGTCTCCTGATTGAGTAAATCCGCTTTCGGGTGCTTGCAGTATTTTCAGATACCATATAGTATCTGCAAACCGATGCGCATGTCTCGGCGGTTGCTTGGCAACAAACGCAAGTTCGCTTTTTTTGCCGCAGGCCAGTTATGAATCACCCTACTCGTAGCGCCTAGCTCAGTGCGGTGCCCATCTCAAAATTTTCAGGAGACACCCATGGATTCCATTAAACGGTCCGCCTTCTTCATCGAACCCGCCGGCTACCCGCGCCCACTCGAGGTCGTCGGTGTGCGCATTACGGTCCTCGCCTCGGCCAAGAAGACGGGCGCATACGAAGTCCTCCTGCAGGACGGCGTGGAAGGCAGTGGTCCGCCGCCGCACCATCACCCGTGGGACGAGTCGTTCTATGTAACGCGCGGCGAAATCGCTTTCAAGTTCGGCACCGGCGATCAGGAGCAGCGGGTTCTCGCCCGAGCCGGGACGCTCGTGCACACGCCGGCGGGCACTGTTCACTCGTTCCGTTTCGGCGAAGGCGGAGGTCAGTTGATCAATGTGGGTAGCCGCGACGCACTCGAGTCGATGTTCGAGCATATTGATCGAGAGATCTCGCCCGCCTCACCTGACCTCAAACGTCTAGTGGCCGTCTCGGCCGAGCATCAATCGACGATCCTGGTTCCGGGTCAATAGGCCGTATGTTCGAGCACGCGAGTTCGCGCGCCACATCCAGGTCGGCATGGTCGGCATCAACGTGCCGATCCCCGTGCCCATGGCCTGGCACGGCTTCGGCGGCTGGAAGAAGGGCCTGTTCGGCGACATGCACGCCTACGGCGAGGAAGGCGTGCGCTTCTACACCAAGCAGAAGTCGGTCATGCAGCGCTGGCCCGAGAGCATTGGCAAGGGCGCCGAGTTCGTGATGCCTACGGCCAAGTAAGAATGCGCCCGCCGATATCCACGACACAACGACGAGACATACCATGAATGCATTTGCAACTGTACAAGTGAGTCGCGGCAGAACTCTCAAGCACGTCCTTGCAAGCGTTTGCTGCGCGCTCTTCGGAGTCGGCTTCGCTGGAAGCGCACTCGCGCAGACGCCCTATCCAAGCAAGCCGATTCGGCTGATCGTCCCGTTCTCTCCTGGAGGAGGGGTTGACCTGATTGCCCGCCTGGTTGGTCAAAAGTTGGGAGAACGCTTGGGGCAATCGATCATTATCGACAACAGAGCAGGCGCAAGCACGATCATCGGTACGGATGCTGTCGCCAAAGCCGCACCTGACGGCTATACGCTGTTGATGGCAAGTACGTCTCATACGGCCAACATCAGTCTCTTCAAGAAGCTGCCATTCGATATTCACCGGGACCTGATACCCGTCAGCCTCGTGGCGAACTCTCCGGCGATTCTCGTGGTCAATCCTGCCGTCCCTGCAAAGTCTCTGACTGAGTTCATTCGGTATGCCAAGAGCAAGCCGGGTGCCCTAGGCTACGCGTCGTTCGGCAAAGGGTCATCGCCTCACTTGGTGACGGAACTATTCCAGGACATCAGCGGCACAAAGTTTCTGCATGTCCCGTACAAGGGAGGCGGACCCGCCGTGCTGTCCACCATGGCAGGTGAGACCAGCATGGTTATTCCGAGCATTGTGCCGGTGCTTACGAATCTGAAAGACGGGAAGCTGAGGGCATTGGCCGTCGCATCCAGGCAGCGTCTCCCTTTGTTGCCCAACGTTCCAACCTTCCGCGAACAAGGCGTGTCGCTGGAGACAGGTACCTGGTTCGGAGTGCTTGCGCCCGCCGGGACGCCTCCCGAAGTGGTTCGCAAGTTGAACCACGAGATCGCCACGCTGCTAAGCCACAAAGACGTTCAGCAAAAGCTCATGGCTGAGGGGGCGGAATCAGTCGGCGGGACGCCACAGGAGTTCGGAGCATTCCTCAAAGCAGAGACGGAGCGCTGGAAGCGCGTCGTGCAGCAAGCCGACATTCAAGCTGAATGAGTAGTTCATCGGTATGCTTCCGGCAAAGGCATCTTGAAAGAGGCGAAGCAGTGGCCGACAATGGTGTCCACCAAGCACATAGGTGGACACCATGGATTCCAAGCCAGTTATGCGCCGCCGGCACGGCGACGATCTGAAGGCGCAGGTTCTGCGCGAATGCAACGAACCAAGAACCCGGGGGCGGCGATGAAGGAAGACAGTGGCTCGATGCGGACAAGCATTCAAGGACGGAGCATGCAATCCCCGAGCCTGGCGACCCATCACGGAACCGAGTTGATCGTTTTCAGCACGCTTTCTCCCAGGGAAGCACTGCGCCACCTGATCCCTGCGTACGAACGAGACTCTGGGCGCGCGGTGCGGATTTCCTACGAGGCAGGCTCCGTGCTGGGCAAGCAGCTGACGACGGAGACCGCCGCAGACCTTTTCATTGGCCCGGCGACACTGACGAACGAGCTTGTGGAATGCGGTGTGCTGGATGGGACCAGCACGCAGAGTCTCGCCCGTTCCGTGACAGCCTTGGCCATTCCCGCCGGCGAGACTAAGCCCGATACGGGGACGTTGGACCAGGTCAGGTCATTTCTGGTGCAGGTCGCCACTTTCTCCTTGAGCCATGGTCCGAGCGGCACCAGCTTCACGCGGCTGCTGGAGTCCTTCGGCATCGCCGATGCGGTCGCGGCCAAGTCCGTGATGCCGCAACCCGGCGAGACGGTGGGCGAGGTGATCGCGCGAGGAGCGGCGAAGGCTGGCGTCTCGCAGATCAGCGAGCTTCTGCCGGTCGCAGGGATCCAGATCCTTGCCTTGCCCGCGCAACTGCAGCAAGGCATTCCCTATTTCGCGACTGCTTTCTGCAAATCCAGACACCCTGCGCAAGTGGCCGAGCTCGTCGCGGATCTACGCTCCGAAAAGTATGCGCCGGTCTGGCGCGAGAACGGACTGGAGCCGTCCAGCGCGGTGTGACGGCGATACGAGGGACTTCCGAGGCCCGCTCACGCTTGCCTCGCCGACGGAAGTTCACCAGAACATCCGTCGGCGAGGATTAGTGCCTTCCCGGCTGTCTCAGGCGTTCGCGGGCAGGTCCGCAACGCCGAGCCCGTCGTCGATCAGGCGGCACTTGCGCTCTTCGGCGGCGTGCTTCTTCAGCGCGAGTTCCAGCACTTCCCGAGCGCGCTCGCGTGGAACGAAGCAGATGCCGGTGTCGTCAGCCAGCACGATGTCGCCTGGAGAGACCCGGATGCCTCCGATGTTCACGTCGCCGTTGATCTCCACCGTCTCGATGCGACATTTGCCGGTGACAGGCGTGATTTCCGTCGCCCAGAGAGGATAGGAGACACTGCGGGAGTGCGCCACATCGCGGATGCCGCCACTGACGACGGCACCCGCCTCGCCCTGACGCTTGCCGGTTTGCGCCGAGATCCCGCCCATATTCGACACGCCCGAGACACCGTCGATCACGACCACGTCGCCAGGCAGGGCCAGGTTGTGTGCTTCGAATTCGGCCATCCGATTGACCTTGGCGCGCGCTGCCTCGTAAGGGTGCTGGCGCAGCGCGATGTTCCGCACGGTCAATGCCGGGCCCACCATTCGTGCGCCCGGCATCGTGGGGGCGAAGCGACTCGCGGGAAGCGCTCCGGTGATGCCGAGTTCGTCCATGATGTCCGACAGAATGCCACTGGCGTCGCCCAGCGAGCGAAACCCCTCGATGAGGACGGGATCCGGCCGGGGAACTTCCATCAGACGAATGCGCTCGCGCGCGATTTTGCCGGTAAGTTTGCGTTCAGTCATTTGGGTTGGTCTCGATAAGTTGAAGAGTGTGTGTTCCGCACGGTGTCGTGCGATTTGGATTGGGCGTTTTCAGCGGCCGGAGATTTGAAGATCGCTGTTGAGAACAACGCTAGGCGGACGTGGGCATAGCGAAATCGGCTCCGGCCGCGCGTCCCTGGGGCCAGCGCTGCATGATCGACTTCTGGCGGGTGTAGAAGCGCACGCCCTCCTCGCCGTAGACGTGGCAATCGCCGAACAGGCTCTTCTTCCAGCCGCCGAAGCCATGCCATGCCATGGGCACCGGGAGCGGCACGTTGATGCCGACCATCCCGACTTCGATCCGACGCGAGAACTCACGTGCCGAATTGCCGTCTCGCGTGAAGAGGCACACGCCGTTGCCGTATTCGTGGGAGTTGACGAGCTGGATCGCTTCACTGAGGTCCGCAGCACGCATGCAGCCCAGCACCGGTCCGAAGATTTCGTCCTTGTAGATGCTCATGTCGGGCTTCACTTGGTCGAACAACGTGCCGCCCATCCAGAACCCGTGTTCGCACCCGGCGCCCGCCGCACTGCCCTTGAACGTGCGGCCGTCGATGAGGAGGCGAGCACCCTCCTGCTCGCCACGGTCGATGTAGCCGACGATCCGCTCGAGCGCCGTGCTGCTCACGATCGGACCCATGTCCGCGTGGGGGTCCGTGCCCTCGCGCACTTTCAGCGCGCGCGTCTTTTCCTGGAGCAGCGGCATGATGCGCTCGGCGGCGTCGCCGACGAGGACGCCAACGGACACCGCCATGCAGCGTTCGCCGGCGGAACCATATGCGGCACCAATGAGTGCATCGGCGGCCTGTTCCATATCCGCATCTGGCAGGACAACCATGTGGTTCTTGGCGCCGCCGAGCGCCTGCACGCGCTTTCCGTGCCGCGCCCCCGTCTCGTAAATCTTCTGCGCGATCGTCGTAGAACCGACAAAAGAGATCGCTTTCACATCGGGATGCTCAAGCAGGGCATCGACCGCGACCTTGTCACCCTGGACTACGTTGAAAACGCCAGGCGGCAAGCCGGCTTCCTTCAGGAGACGGGCGATGATCAGCGAAGGCGTCGGATCGAGCGGACTCGGCTTCAGGATAAAGGTGTTGCCCGCCGCGATTGCAACAGGGAACATCCACATCGGGACCATCACCGGAAAGTTGAAGGGTGTGATGCCGGCGACGACGCCGAGAGGCTGCCGCACCGTCCAGTTGTCGATACCTGTCGAGACCTGCTCGGTGTGATCGCCCTTGAGCAGATTCGGGATGCCGCAGGCGAACTCGACGACCTCGATGCCCCGCGTCACTTCTCCCTGTGCATCCGAGAACACCTTGCCGTGCTCGCGGGTGATCGCACGCGCCAGTTCGTCGCGCTCGCGATTGAGCAGTTCGAGAAAACGGAAGAGAACCCGCGCCCGGCGGATCGGCGGCGTCTCTGCCCATTTCGGAAAAGCCGCTGCCGCATTGCGCACGGCCTCATCCACGACTTGAGGCGTCGCCATCGCCGCTTCGGCCAGGACCGCGCCGGTGGCGGGGTTGAAGACGCTGGAGGCGGCGCTTCCCTCGGGAAAGTACGCTTCACCGCCGATCCAGTGGCCGATGCGGGCAAGTTGTCCGGTTGCCTTCGAAAGCGTGCCCGTGTTCATGCCGCTCCTCCCGAGGTGGTGCGCTCGACTACGGTCGCATCCGCCGAGCCCCGGATCTTTTCGATGGCGGCAAGGCAGTCTCCCTTGTTGTAGTACTTCTCGACGCTGACGGCCATCTTGCGTCGGTCTTCGCCATAAAGGGTCCAGCACCAGAGATTGGAGCTTTCTTCGCGGTAATACATGTATTGCATGGTGTTTGTCCTAAAGGTTTTCAGCGCGGCGTTTCGGCTTGGGCGGTTTCGCGCATGGAAGGCCGCTGGTTAAATTTGTCGAACCACTTGGCCAACTTGGGCGCCAGGTTGCGCCAGTCGTCCTCGGGGAAACGGAAATCGGAAGTTGCGCAGGCGCACGCCACGGCGATCTGGCCGAGATCGGGCTCCGAGCGGAAGGTGTGGACGATGTTCTCCAGGTACGCGTAGCTGCGGTCCTGTCGGTCCATCATCTTGCGCACGTAGTTCAGGGAGAACTCCTGCGGGTTTGGCGAGCCCTCGCGCTTGCGCAGCATTTCGGCCCGGCGGAACACCTGCGGCTCCATGAGGCCGTTACTCGCGATGGAGACGAGCGACAGGATTTCCCAGCGCTCTCGGCCGGAGCGGGGACAAAGGCGGAAGTCGCCCAAGTCGTCATTCAGGTACTCGCAGATCGTCGACGAGTCGGACAGCCTCAGCCCATCCTCGGTGACCAAAGCGGGGATGCGCGCGATCGGCGAGGCGTCAAGGAATTCGGGCGCGTAGGGCGTGGTGTCGGTGCCCCAGTTGTGCGGCCACGTGGTTGGGATGTACTCGAAGCGATCCTCGAGGCCGAGTTCCTTGATGGTGACCTTGCATTTGCGGACGAAGTGGGATGCGGGAGTGATGAATAGTTTGATCATGGTGTGCGGGACTCGCGGCCCCAGAAGTAGAAGCGCAATGCGGTTTCGGAAAGCGCGCGTCGGGTGCCCGCGTCGGGCACAGCCGTCATGAAGGCGTCGATCGCGTCCTGGTAGGTGTAGCCTTCGTGAGCCGCGACGAAGGGCCAATCGGTGCCCCACATGAGGCGCTCGGGCCCGGCCGCGGAGAGGAGTGTCTGCGTGAGCGCGGTGCCGCTCGCGCCGAGCCGGTGCCAGGCAGCGAGCTTCACCCAGGTGCGCTGGTTGTCAATGGCGCGCAAGGCAGCCTGGAACCCGGGACATTTCGTGCCCAACGCGGGGTCGGGGAAGCCGAAGTGGTCGATGACGAGCTTCACCCCGCTCTTCTGGATCGCTTCGACCAGCGGGCCGAGCCGCTCGCCGCCCAGCAGCAGCTGCACGTGCATGTCAAGGTCCGCGAGCCGCACGAGGAACTTGCGGTACTCCGGGGAGGTGACGTCCGGCAGTTGTTCGCGCTGGAACCATACCCAGCGCACGCCCACGACGCCGTTGTCCGCCATTTCCCGCAGGATGTAGGGCTCCGTGTCGGGAGAGGCGATCACGGTTCCGCGCAGTCGCGGGTGGTCGCGCAGCGCGTCGAGCGTGTAGGTGTTGTAGTCGCCGTACATGCTGGCGGCGGCAATGACACCGAACGGGATGTGGTGCGCGTCGAGCGTGGCGAGGTAGTCCTCGACGCGCGCCTCCCGGACGGGCGTTCGCCACGCGTCCGCCGCCAGCGGCATGCGCTGCGTGAAGATGTGCGCGTGGGTATCGACGATGGGCAATTCGCCCAACTGTGCTGCGGCAGCCATGGTCAGTTGCCCTCGAGTTTGATGTTGGTTTCCCTCAGCACGCCGCGGTACAGCGCGATCTGGTTGTTCCAGAACTCGTCGAAGTCGCGGATGCTGGCGCCAACGCCCTCGGCGCCGAACTCGCGCAGCTTCTGCGAGAGCTGCGGAGTCGCGATGGCCTTGTGCATGGCGGCGTGAATCCGGTCGACGACCGGTCTGGGGGTGTTCGCGGGTGCGAAGACGCCGGTCCAGAACGGCATGTCGAAGCCCGGGTACAGCTCGGCGAGCGCCGGCACGTCCGGCAGTTGCGGCGCGCGCTTCAGGGTGGTGACGGCGAGAGGACGCACGCGGCCGGTCTTGATATTTCCCGACTGTGGCGGAAGCCCGTCGAAGAGCACGTGCACGCGGCCGGCCAGCAGGTCGGGCATCACGGCGCCGGTGCCTTTGTAGGGCACGTGCAGCAGATCGATGCCTGCGCGCTTCTTGAGCCATTCGGCGGCAAGGTGGGTGCCGGTGCCGGTCCCGGCGGAGCCGAAGCTGTACTTGCCGGGGTTCTTCTTGGCGAGCTCGATGAACTCGCGGATGTTCTTCGCGGGGACTTCCGGATTCACCACCATCACCAGGGGAAAGCGGGCCGCATAGCTCACCGCCTGGAAGCTCTTTACCGGATCGAACTGCAGATTGCTCAGCGATGCAGCGTTCACCGCGGCTGTCGTCGCCTGAAAGATCAGCGTGTACCCGTCAGCAGCAGCGCGGGCAACCGTCGCCGATGCGATCGTGCCGCCGCCGCCGCCCATGTTCTCGACGACGACCTGCTGGCCCAACTGCTCGGACATGGCTTGCGCGAACATGCGCGCGAGCAGGTCAATGCCGCCGCCCGCGGCGGATGGGACCAGCATCCGGATGGGCTTGGTGGGGAAGTTGTCCTGCGCCAGCGCGGGCAGGGCCGCGGAGGCGAGCGCGATGGAAAAGTGGCGACGCTTCATGACAGTACCGCCTTGAAAACGCGCAGCGCGTTGTCGCGTGCGATCTCCTGCACCTGTGCGGCAGAGAAGCCTGCCGGTTGCAGAGACTCAAGGAACTCCTGCTGCTGCGCGAGCGATTCCACCGGGAAGCGCCACGGCCAAGTGCCGTAGATGTCGGGCCGGCGCATGAATTCCTGGTAGCGCTCCGGCGGCTGGTCCGTGATGAAGTCCGTCCCGATGGCCACGTGCTCCACGCCAATTCGCTGGGCGATGTGCACGACATGCTTCGCGACATCGGCCGGCGTCGGCCTCGCGCTGCCGGGCAGGGTGACAATGGGCGGCAGGTAGCAGACGCCGATGACGCCGCCATTTGTTTTCAGCCGGTCGAGCAGTGCGTCCGACCGGTTGCGGGAGTTGGGGCACACGGTGTACGAATTCGCGTGGGTCACCGCGACCGGATGGCGCGACGCGTCCATGACTTCGATGCCGCTGCGATCTCCGGTGTGTGAGAGGTCCATGATGATGCCCAGATCGTTGAGCGTCGCCACCAGTTCGCGGCCGAGCGAGGAGAGCCCGCCGTCCTGCGGTTCTCCGCAGCCATCGGCATACAGGTTCCGGATGTTGTGCGCGATCTGGATGCAGCGCACGCCCGCGCAGTGGAAAATTTCCAGGATGCCCAGGTCATGCTCCACGCCAGGCACGTTCTGGTATCCGATCAGGACCCCGACCTTGCGTTGCTCGCGCGCCCGCTGGAAGTCGTCGAAGCGCTCGATCACATGCACGACATCGTGCAATGTCGCGAGGTGTTTGCGATACGCCGCCAGCTCGCGCAGCGACTGCCGCAGGTCGGGCAAGGGGTTTATGCCGCGGTAATTGTTGATCGTGATGAGGATGGCCTCCACCCCGTGGGTAAGGCACTGCTCCGCGTACTCGCGGGTGAGCCGCGAGCCGTTGAGCAGGTCGAAGATCTTGAACATGAAACCTCTTTCCTTTGACATGAAAGATCCACTTAGTGGACCTCGTTTGGGAGAAGGTGATCTTCGGCGTTGTGTCAGTCATTGGCAACAACGTTCTTAAATGTTCCGGATATTGGACCATTCGCCCGTGAGCAACGCTCAGCGGCGGGACACCACAGTGCGTGTGCTGCCGTGACGCGCCCTGCTGCTCGCCGCCACCACGCGCTGCTCGATGCTGTTGGCGTGCATCTTCAGGATCTTCAGGATTTCGGGAATGCGCCGGGCGGTCATGCGGTCACTGATGGCCGCCGTACCAATGGCGGCAATGGTGCGGCCTTCGCCGTCGCCGATCGTGATGGCGAGTCCTCGCACGCCCTTCACCATGAAGCCGTCGCTCAACGCATAACCTGCCTTGCGGGCCGCCGCGACGGCTTCGCGCACCTGCTTCACGCCGGTGTTCGGGTAATTCGCCAGCTGACTCGCTATTGCATCGAGCACCACCTCCGCGGCATCCGGCTGCAAGGCGGCCAACAGCGCAATCCCCGTGGCGCCGACGCCGAGAGGACGACGGGCTCCCACTTCCACTGTGAATGCCTTGACCGGGTATGAACCCGTCTGGCGGTCGATGACCACCGCTTCGTTGCCGCTGCGGATCGCAAGGTAGCTCGTATCTCCGGTCTTGGTGGCCACTGAGGTCACGTCTTCTGTGGTCAGGTCCTTGAGGTCGTACACGGTGCGTCCGGCGGACCAGCCGAGCACCGCCAGTTCGTTGCCGAGCCGGTAGCGGCGGGTGTCTTCCACCTGTTCGACAAAGCCCTCCCCCTTCAGCGTGTCCAGGATCCGGTGCACGGTGGGTTTGGTGAGGCCGGTGTCACGCTGCAGGTCCGCCAGTCGGCTGCCGTCATGGCCGGCCGAGGCCAGCAGCCGCATGAGGTTGATGGCGCGTTCGAGGGTTTGGGTGGTCATGGTAAAGGTCCATTATTCGGAACATTGGATCGCCAGTTTGCCAGAGGACAGGCATCTCGTCTAGAGTTCACGTCTAACGATGTTCCGTATTCTGGAAGGTGCGCAAGAAATGAAGTTTTTCTCCATGTACATTGACGGCGCCTGGCGCGAGCCGGAGGGCGGCGAGTGGCTGGACTCGCTGGACCCCTCGACGGGCGAGGCCTGGGCGCGGATTCCGCGCGGGCGCGCGGCGGATGCCATGCGCGCAGCGGAGGCAGCGCATCTCGCGTTCACGCAAGGCCCGTGGTCGCGGATGCGCCCGACGGCGCGCGGTGCGCTTCTGCGCAAGCTCGCGGACCTGCTCGCGCGCGATGCACACGTGCTGGCCGAACTCGACGTCCGCGACAACGGCAAGCCCATCGCCGAGCTGCGCAAACAGTTCGGCTACCTGCCGGAGCATTGGCATTACTACGCAGGCCTCGCGGACAAGGTGGAGTCGCACGTGATTCCGGTCGACCGCCCCGGTGTTCTCAATTTCACGCGATTCGAACCCGTGGGGGTGGTGCTGGCGATCACGCCATGGAACTCCCCGCTGCCCATCGCCTCATGGAAGATCGCTCCCGCGCTGGCCGCCGGATGCACGGTGATTCTGAAGCCCTCGGAGCATGCATCGGCTTCGACGCTGCATTTCTGCTCCTTGGTGGAGGAGGCTGGTTTCCCCCCCGGTGTGCTGAACGTCGTGACAGGCTACGGCGCTGAAGTCGCGGCTCCGCTGGTCGAGGACCCGCGTGTCGCCAAGATCACCTTCACGGGTGGTGAAGCGGGAGGGCGCGCGGTTTATGAACTCGCGGCGAAGCACCTCAAGCCCGTATTACTGGAGTTGGGTGGCAAATCGCCAGTGGTCGTGTTCGATGATGCCGACCTGGCGAAGGCGGTACCCGCCACGCTCGCTGGTATCTATTCTTCGTCAGGACAATCGTGCGTTGCGGGATCGCGGCTGCTGCTGCAGCGAGGCATCCACGACGAATTCATGCGGCGCCTGCTCGAAGCGGCGCAGCGCATCGAAGTCGGCGCCCCGCAACTCGATGGAACGACAATGGGCCCGATCAGCACACGGGCGCAGTACGACGCCGTGCGCAGGCGCATTGAGGAGGCTCGCGCGGACGGTGCGAAGCAACTCCTGGGCACCGAAGCGCTGCCGCGCGGCTACGAGAAGGGATGGTACGTCCCGCCCACCGTTTTCGCGGATGTTGAACCCGACATGCGGCTCTGGAAGGAAGAGGTGTTTGGCCCGGTCCTGGCGGTCACCGCTTTCGATTCCGAGGAGGAGGCGGTTCGGCTGGCGAACGATAGTGAATATGGCCTCGCCGCCGGCGTCTGGACGCAGGACATCTCGCGCGGCCTGCGCATGTCAGAAGCCATCCAGGCCGGGACGGTCTGGATCAACGCGTACCGCGGCGTGAGCAGCATGACGCCGCTGGGCGGCTACAAGAAATCCGGCTTCGGCCGAGAGAACGGGAGCGAGGCGATGCGCGAGTACCTTCAAGTCAAGAGTGTCTGGGTGGAGTTCCAATGAACAGCCTCACGATGGGGGCACCCGACATGCAACTACAGGGGGCGGGAATCATCGCTGCGATCAAGGCAGCGGCCATCACGCACGTGGTGTCGGTGCCGGACCTGACCACATCCGAAGGCGTGCTGTGGCCGCTCTCGCGTGACCGCGACCTGCGTCTCGTGCGGGTCTCGCGTGAGGAGGAGGGTGTCGGCATCTGCGCCGGACTGGCGGCAGCCGGTGTGCGAGGCGTCATGCTGATCCAGTACACGGGCTTCCTCGCGTCCATGAACGCGATCCGCGCGATCGCGATGGAGTACCGGCAGCCTATCTGCATGCTGGTGGGGCTGCTGTTCGCCGATTCCCCCGAGGATCCCGAGCAATCCGCCAACTACGGCGTGAACCGCATGCTGCCGCTGCTGCGGACCCTGGGAATGCAGCACCTCGTGGTGTCCAGCGATGCCGACGTGGCGCAAATCGCGCCGGCGCTCGAGACCGCCTTCCGCGAGAGCACGCCCCTGTGCATCCTCATTTCCCGCTATCCGAGTGCCTGACATGAAACGCGACGCCTGCTTCCGCATCTTGGCCGATCTGCTGCCCGACGACATCGTTGTGTCGACGTACACCTCCGCCTTCGAGTTCACGGCCATCCGGCCGCACCCTCTCAACTACGTCAGCATCGGGGCGATGGGGCTGGCCTCGTCGCATGGACTAGGTCTCGCCCTCGCGATGCCCGAGCGCCGCATCGTGGTGCTTGACGGCGACGGCAGCCTGCTCATGAACCTGGGCACCCTCGTCACGGTCGCCTCCGCGGCGCCGCGGCGGTTTGTCCACTTCGTCTGCCGCAATGGAAGCTACGAGGCGAACGGGGGGCACCCCCTCCCGGGACGGGCCACGATCGACTTCGCGGGCTTTGCGCGTTCGGCAGGCTATGCGCAAGCACACTCCTTTTCCGACATCGAGACGTTCCGCCAGTCGGCGCCGGCGCTGCTGGACGCGCAGGGTCCGGTTTTCGTCGAGCTCCACCTAGAGCCCGGCGACACCGCGCCGGTCGCGGACTACGGTTACATCCATGGCGAGGAAGCGCGCGCGGGCTTTGCCGCCGCCCTTCGGCGCTGAGTCCCCATTCCAACCTGTGTTCGACCACCATGAAAAGACGCGGCTTTTTCTCTGATGCTGGCCGCTGCGGCCGCCGGCCAGCTGGCCTACGCACAGGCCTCGTTTCCCACCAAGCCAATCCGCCTGATCGTCCCGTTCGCTGTCGGCGGCGGAATCGACCTGCTGGCGCGGATGGGCAGATCCGCCGGGGCCAGATTCACCGTAATTCTTTTATTCGCAGGAAACTCGAGTCCGGTGTTCTGTATGGCTGAACGCACCCGATGGCGGCTGCTCCCGTCAATGAAATAGGTGCCAGTTAGCCGACAAACAGCCCGCAGTTCTGAGTGACCGGTCTGGAGCAAGCAGTTTGGATTGCTCTACTTCCGCCTTCAGTCTGATCCTGACATCGAGCGAGACACTTGCCCATATACAGTTCGCCAGAAGCGGCCATTGACCCATCCCGACGACCGGCGTCTCGGAAGTCAAATGGCGCACAGCTATAGCACCTGGGATGCGTTGAAAATGCATCCCGAAATGGCGACATTTCTGCGTTGGGTTGCCAGCAAACCGCCAGCGTTTTACGCGAACTCGCGGCGTCCGAACCGGCGGCGTTGAGGGGTTCACGCCAAAAAAGACTTTTAAAGATTATTTAGGTCTATATCCCAATAAAGACGGGAACTATTAGCTATTGTTTTAATAGCAAAATCATGGAGCAAACGGCACCTCGTGCGAGCGGGCGCTGAACACCGGGTCCAGGGGACAGGCAGCCCATGGTCAGCCGTTGCGCCATAGCCCAAGGCATGGGCTCTTGGGGGCCAAGCGGTCAAGCAGGTCCATTCCTTGTCTCCCGTTCAGGCGGCCGACGTCGGGGCCGCTGCGCCGCAAGCGCCACCGCCGAAAACGGGAGGCGCCGTCACGATCGAGGTCAGGGCGGGCTCGACGGGGCGCAGGCGGTCGAGCGCGGGACGCGGCCGCCGCAGCTCATCGGACTTGGCAAAGGCCTGCTCCAGGGCCGCGGCGACGCCAAGCACCTGGTGGTCCGCGCGGAAGCGGCCGATCAGCTGCAGCCCGAACGGCATGCCGGCGTGATCGAGTCCGCAAGGCAGGCTGAGGGCCGGCAAGGTGGTCAGCGTGACCACATAGGTCAGCGCCAGCCAGCGGTAGTAATTGCTTTGTGCCTGGCCATCGACCGTGTCGGCATACAGCGTGGTCCAGGGGAAAGGCGACACCGGCGTGGTCGGCGCGAGGATCAGGTCGCAGCCGGCCATTGCAGCATGGAAGCGCGCGAGGATGCGCGTTTGTTCTGCCTGCGCCCAGGCACTGTCAAGCAGACTCATCGCGGCACCGATCTCGAAATTGGCCCGCGTGTTGGGGCCGAGACTCGCGGGGTCGCGTTCATAGGCGTCTCGCGTGCCAGCGACAAAAGCCTCGGCGCGCAGCACGTCGAAACAGCGGTGCACATCGCCCAGCTCGAACTTCACCTCGTCGCAACTGCGGAACAGGTGTTTCATCGAAGCGATCTTGCGGCGAAAGGTCCCGCGGATCGAGGCATCGACGTCGCAGGCACCGAAGTCCTCGGTCCAGCCCACACGCAGGGCCCCGAGGTCCACCGCCGGCGGATCCAGGAAACCGGCCGGATCCACCGGGTAGCTGAGCGGGTCGCCCACTGATGGGCCGGCCGATGCCGCCAGTTGCAGGCAGGCGTCGGCGACGCTGCGCCCCATCGGCCCGACCACCGAGATCGGCGTCCAGCCGAGCAGCTTGCGCGAGCTCGGCACCAGGCCTGGCGAGGGCCGAAAACCCACCACACCGCACAAGGCCGCCGGAATGCGCAGCGAACCACCGGTATCGGAGCCCGTGCACACCGGAAGCATGTCGCAGGCCAGCGCCGCGGCCGAACCACCCGATGAGCCACCTGCGTTGAGTCTCGGGTCGAAGGGGTTGCCGGTGGCGCCCCAGACCGCGTTACGTGTGTTCGCGCCGGCGCCCAGCTCGGGCACGTTGGTCTTTCCGACCACGATTGCACCGGCTGCGCGCAACCGCGCCACGAGCACGTTGTCGGCCACGGGCAGGTGGTCGCGGTACAGCGGCGAGCCAAGGGTGGTGAGCAGGCCCTCCGTCGCCTCCAGGTCTTTCACGCCCATCGGCAGGCCGTGCAGCAGGCCCAGCGGGCGGCCCTCGAGCACGGTGCGTTCGGCGGCCCTGGCTTCGCTGCGTGCGCGCTCGAAGCAGGTGGCCGTGACGGCGTTGACGAAGGGGTTCACCGCCTCGATGCGCGCGATGCAGGCTTCGAGCAGCTCGACCGGCGAAATCTGCCTGGCCTCGATCAGCCGCCTCAATTCGACGGCGGACAGGACGACCAGGCTGTCATCGGTTGCCCTATTCATTCCTCATTCCGCCCGGATGTTCGCGCGCTGCGCCACGGCGCGCATGCGCGGCAGCTCGTCTTCGATCCGCGCCGCCACCGCGGCAGCGGGCTCGTACGCGGGCTGCAGCCCGTTGGCAATGAGTTTGTCGCGGATCTCCGCATCCGCCATGGTTTCGGCCAGTGCCTTTTGCAGCTTGGCCTTCGCATCGGCTGGCAGGCCGCGCGGCGCGACGACCGCCAGCCAGGAGTCGGCGGAAAAACCCGGGAAGCCGCTTTCCGCCACCGTCGGCACGTCGGGCAGCTGCGTGGCGCGCGTGGCGCCCGTGACGGCGATGGCCTTGACGTTGCCCGCCTTCAGATGAGGCAGCGACGCGGCCACGGTGTCAACCGTGAAAGGGATCTGGCCGCCGATCAGGTCGCTCATGGCCGGCGCGCTGCCCTTGTAGGGGACGTGCAGCAGCTTGATGCCGATGGCGCTCCACATCAGCTCACCCGCGAAATGGCCCGTCGTGCCGCTGCCAAACGAGCCATAGACGTACTTGTCCGGCGTGCCGCGCACGGCGGCTATCAGCTGCTTGAGGTTGCTGACCGGCACGTCGCGGTTGGCAATCAGGATCAGAGGGACGCGCGCGGCAAGGCCGATGGGCTCGAAGCTCCTGACCGGGTCATAGGGCAGCCTGGGGTTGAGCGCAGGGTTCACGGTGAAGGTGGAACCCGAGCTGATCAGCAGCGTGTAGCCATCGGCGGGTGCCTTAGCGACAAAGGCGGCGCCGATGACGGTGCCGGCACCGGCCTTGTTCTCGATCACCACAGGCTGGCCGAGGTGCTCGCCCAGCTTTTTGCCGACAAGCCGGCCGACGATGTCGGTCGCCCCACCCGGTGGAAAGGGAATGACCAGCTGGATCGGCTTCGACGGATAGCTTTGTGCGCGGGCGCCACTCCATGGCACCAGCCCGGCCAGGACTGCCGCGAAGATGGCGAGGCTTGTAGCCAGGTTTGCGAGTTTCAGTTTCATCATGTTGTCCACCGTTTCAATGGCAGCCCGAGGGCCGCGGTTGGCATGCGCGAAGGCCTCGCTGCAACAGCGAATCCTCGCTCCAGGATGAGCACGTCTCCTCAACGGCTTGTCAGCAGCGATGTGGGCTCAACACCCGCTGCCCGGAAACCATGCGGGCGCACGGCTCTCCGAGGCTCTCTCGATAATCAGATCGCAGATCGGTGTGATTCCCCTGCTGAGTCACTTCCTCGCACCTGGGCAGCGGTCAGCCGTTGCGGAACAGGAAGCTGTAGGCATTGAGCGCGGGCACGCCGCCCAGGTGGGCATACAGCACCCGCGAACCCTCGGGGAACTCGCCACGGCGCACCATGTCGATCATGCCGTGCATGGACTTGCCCTCGTAGACCGGGTCGGTCAGCATGCCCTCCTGCCGGGCACACAGGCGGATGGCTTCCAGCGTGCCTTCGTTCGGCAGGCCATACTCGGGCCCGCCGTAGCGGGTGTCGAGCACCACGTCTTTCGCGGTGATGTCGCGATCGAGTTCGACCAGCCTGGCGGTGTTCTGCGCGATGCGCAGGATTTGCGCCTTGGTCTGCGCGGGCTTGGCGGAGGCGTCTATGCCGATCACGCGGTCGGCACGGCCGTCGGCGGCAAAACCCACCACCATGCCGGCCTGCGTGCTGCCGGTGACCGAGCAGACCACGATGTAGTCGAACCTGAAGCCGAGTTCAGCTTCCTGCGCCCGCACTTCTTCGGCAAAGCCGACAAAGCCCAGGCCGCCATAAGGATGTTCGGAGCAGCCGGCCGGAATGGGGAAGGGCTTGCCGCCGGCTTTGCGCACGTCGTCCATGGCCTGCTCCCAGCTCGGACGGATGCCGATGTCAAAACCGGCCGCATCCAGTCGCACGTCGGCGCCCAGGATGCGTGACATCTCGATGTTGCCGACGCGGTCGTACACGGCGTCGGAATAGTTCACCCAGTTCTCCTGCACCAACACGCACTTCATGCCCAGGTGCGCGGCCACGGCTGCGACCTGGCGCGTCTGGTTGGACTGGATGCCGCCGATGGAGACCAGCGTGTCGCAGCCTTGCGCCAGCGCCTCGGGAATCAGGTACTCCAGCTTGCGGGTTTTGTTGCCGCCAAAGGCCAGGCCGCTGTTGCAGTCCTCGCGCTTGGCGTACAGCTCGACCTTGCCGCCCAGGTGGGCGCTCAGGCGCTTGAGCGGCTGGATGGGCGTGGGGCCGAAGGTTAGCGAATGTCTGGGAAACTTTTTGAGGTTGAGCGTGAGTTCCATGGTCGTGGCTCCGGTGAAAGCCCCCATTGCGTGGACTGTGATGGCCGCAAATGGAGGGCATGGTTGGCTGAAATGTCTTGCGCAGTCGTGAATAAATCGTAGCCAAGAGCACCAGAAATTAATTGCAAACTTTCAAAATTAAACATTCTTTTAAAATCTATTTTTCCATTCACTAGGAAATTCATTTCGATTTTTATAAAATTAACGCAATATTTAACCAATACACCTATGGAAATCACCCTCGACCGGATTGACCGCAAATTGCTGAAGCTGTTGCAGCAGGACGCGTCCCTGCCCAACATAGACCTGGCCGAAAAAACCAACCTCAGCCCACCCGCGTGCTCGCGCCGCATTGCCAAGCTCAAGGAGCTGGGGTTGATCCGAAAAACCGTGGCGCTGGTGAACCCGCGTGCGCTGGGCTACAACGGCCTGGTCATCATCGGCGTGGTGCTGGACCGCTCGACCACCGACTCCTTTGCCGCCTTTGAGAAAGCCGTTGCCGGCCTGACGGGCTGCCTGGAAGTGCAACTGGTGACCGGCGAATTTGATTACTTCGTCAAGCTGCGCATCCAGAGCATCGACTCTTTCAACGAACTGCATGCGGCGCAGCTGATAGGTCTGCCGGGCGTGAGGCAGATTCGCACGTTTGTGTGTTTGAAAGAAGTGTTCGAGACTACGGCGATTCCTGTTTAGTTTCGAAATTGGGTGTTGATGGCTATTGAATGGCTATTGAACTGATAGCGACTACTGGTGCTGTGTTGATGCTGTGGGCCTTCACGATCAGGCCGGGACTCGCCCCGGCGGGCGACTTACTTTTCTTTGCTTCGCTGTATGGACAGGAGACATGGGAAACAGGTGTTCGGAGACATAGGAAACACTTTGCCCGGTTAGTTGGAATCGAGGATGGTGTTCATGTTGATGCGCATGAAGTGATGATGGCAGAAGAAAGCATCGAAGCAACCATCGGCCCGGGGATCTGCCCTGAACGCGATGGGCAGTCGGTGCAGCGCAGTGGAGACCCTGAGCTTGACACCCTGAAACGCGACAGCACCATTCCAGCCCACGACCCGCACGATG
>NZ_JBFUKG010000023.1:0-86196 GCF_056400945.1 Polaromonas sp. P4_H1
GCAACTCCGGCAACTCCGGACTCGTCAGAACGTTGAAGAATTCCACCGCCTGGGTCGATCTCGCCCGGCGTCCAATGCTGCTGCAACGTTGATGCAAGACGCTTTGGGCATTACGATCCATGGTGGCTGGCCTTTGGGAAGATGGTTTGGGTGCTTCGTAAACAACCATCCTATCGACCCTTTGGTCAGCCATCTCCCTTTGCTTTCAAGCACTTACGCACGTCGCCGAAGGCCAACCTGCCAAAGTAAGTGCCATTCTCCTTAAACGCACTTGCGAAGTGGGCGGATTGGCAGCGCCGAGGGCAGGCGGTGGCCCGCAAATGCGACAATTCAATGCATGACTTCAGCCACTTCCCCCCAGGCCCTCACCCTGACCATCACCCGCCCGGACGACTGGCACCTGCATGTGCGGGACGGCGATGCATTGAGCACGGTGGTGCCGCATACCGCCGCCCAGTTTGGCCGGGCCATCATCATGCCCAACCTGCGCCCGCCGGTGACCACCGCGGCCCAGGCCGTGGCCTACCGCGAGCGCATCCAGGCGGCCGTGCCGCCGGGTGTGAGCTTCGAGCCGCTGATGACGCTGTATTTGACCGACAACCTGCCGCCCGACGAGATCAAGCGGGCCAAAGAGGCCGGCGTGGTCGCCACCAAGCTTTACCCGGCCGGCGCCACCACCAACAGCGACGCCGGCGTGACCGACCTGCGCAAGACCTACAAAACACTCGAAGCGATGCAGCGCGAAGGCCTGCTGCTGCTGGTGCATGGCGAGGTGACCTCGCCCGACATCGACCTGTTTGACCGCGAGGCGGTGTTCATCGAGACGCAGCTGATTCCGCTGCGCCGTGATTTCCCGGAACTGAAAATCGTGCTGGAGCACATCACCACGCGGGAAGCCGCGCAGTATGTGCATGACGCCGACCGTTTCACGGGGGCCACCATCACCGCGCACCATCTGCTGTACAACCGCAACGCGATTTTCACCGGCGGCATCCGGCCGCACTACTACTGCCTGCCCGTGCTCAAGCGCGAAACGCACCGCGTCGCGCTGGTCGCGGCGGCCACCAGTGGCAACAACCGGTTTTTCCTCGGCACGGACAGCGCGCCGCACCCGGCCCACCTCAAGGAGCATGCCACCGGCTGCGCCGGCTGCTACACCGCCCATGCGGCGATGGAGCTGTATGCCGAAGCCTTTGAAGCAGCCGGTGCACTGGACAAGCTCGAGGCTTTTGCCAGTTTCAACGGCGCAGACTTCTACAGCCTGCTGCGCAACCAGGGCACCATTACCTTGAAGAAAGAAAACTGGACGCCGCCCGAGAGTTATGCGTTTGGCGAGGCCGAACTCAAGCCCCTGCGCTCGGGTGAAAGCCTGCCATGGAAGCTTGACACCACCCGGAGCGAATGATGGACCACAAGCCGCGCGTTGCTCTGCTGATTGACGCCGACAATTCGCCGGCGTCCAAAATCGACCTGATCCTCAACGAGTTGTCGACCTTTGGCGAGACCAATATCCGCCGCGCTTACGGCAACTGGAAAAAGAGCGAGCTCAAGGGCTGGGAAGAAGCGCTGCATGAGCATGCCATCCGCCCGATGCAGCAGTTCGACTACAGCAAAGGCAAAAATGCCAGTGACATGGCCATGGTGATTGACGCGCTGGAGCTGCTCTACACCGACCGGCCCGATGCCTTTGGCATTGTGTCGTCCGACGCCGACTTCACGCCGCTGGTGATGCATTTGCGTGCCAAGGGTGCTGCCGTTTATGGGTTTGGCGCGCAGAAGACGCCCGAGCCTTTTGTGAATGCATGTTCGAGGTTCCTGTTCCTGGACAAGTTGCGTCCCCTGGCTGTGGGCGATGCCGCAGGCGGCGCTGCCGGAGACACCCGCGATGACGGCGAGGCGGTGACTGCGGCTCCCTTGCGTGCCACGCCGGCGCAGCTCAAGCAGGACGCCAAGCTCGTCATGCTGCTGCGCAATGCCGTGCAGGCGGCGGCCGACGACGAGGGCTGGGCGCGCGTGGGAGCGGTCGGCACCCAGATCGCCAACCAGGCCTCGTTTGACCATCGCAACTATGGTTATGCGACGCTGACCAAACTGCTGGTCGCCACGCAGCTGTTTGAAATCGCCGACGAAGGCAAGTCCACCGTGGCGGTGCGCGACAAGCGGCTGAACAAAACGGCCCGGGCCTGAGGTTGAGCCGGGTGCGGCTGCAGGGGTGAATGACCCCGCAGCTTTTCAAATCACTTTGCCCGGATTCAAAATGTTCTTCGGGTCCAGGGCCGCTTTCAGCGTGCGCATCAACGCGATTTCCTCCGGCGAGCGGGCATGGGCCAGCCAGCGGCGCTTGAGGGTGCCGATGCCGTGCTCGGCCGAGACGGTGCCGCCGTATTCGCGCACCAGCCCGTAGACAACCTCTTCTACGGCGTCCTTGGGCTGCGCAGCCACGCCGGGCTGGTAGGCGACGATGTGCACATTGCCGTCGCCGATGTGGCCATAAAACACCGCTTCGCAGCCCGGCACTTGCTCGCTGAGCACGGCCTTGCATCGTTTGGCGTAAGTGTCCATGGCTGCCACCGGCAGGCCGATGTCGAACGCCAGGTGGCCGGGCCAGAGCTGGTGGAATTCCGCGCAGGCATCGCGCACGCCCCAAAAAGCCTTTTCATCGGCGAGCGACTGCGACACCACCGCATTGGGCACGGTGCCTGACTCCAGCAGCCGCTCCAGCCACGCTTCGAAGCGCGGGCCGTCGATGGCCGGGTCGGTGCCCAGCGCCTCCACCAGCACATAGGCGCCGTAGCGGCGGCCGTCGCCCGCGAACGGATTGCGCACGCCCTTGACGCGTTCGGTGGCCATGTCCCAGTAGTCGGGCCACATGACTTCAAAGGCGGAGAGCATCGGGCCGAGCTCGCCGCGTGCTGCTGCCAGCAGCTTGAGCACGGTGCCGTAGTCCTCTGCCGCGCACAGCGCCACCATGGTGGAGGCCGGTTTGGGGAACAGGCGCAGGACGATGCGCGTGATGATGCCCAGCGTGCCTTCGCTGCCGATGAACAGGTGCTTCAGGTCGAAGCCCGCGTTGTTCTTGATCATCTTGTTCAGGCTGGTCATGACGGTGCCGTCGGCCAGCACCGCTTCCAGCCCGAGCACCATGTCCCGGGCCATGCCGTAGCGGATCACCCGGTTGCCGCCGGCGTTGGTCGACAGGTTGCCGCCAATGGCGCAGGAGCCGCGCGCACCCAGGTCCAGCGGGCAAAAGAAGCCGGCGGCCGCGGCGGCCTGTTGCACCACCTCCAGCGGTGTGCCGGCCAGCATCGTCATGGTGGCGGAATTGGGGTCGATCTCCTCGATGCCGGCCAGGCGCTCCAGCGACAGCGCGACCTCATGGGCGCCGGCGCGCGCTCCGCCGCACAGCCCGGTGAGGCCGCCCTGCGGCACCACGGCAACGCCGTGCGCGTGGCAGATGCGCAGGGCGGTGGCGACGCCCGCCGTGTCGGCGGGGCGAACCACGGCCAGCGGCTGCGTGGCGCTCATCCCGCTGTAGTCATTGCGGTTTCGGGCGGGCACGGCGTCCGCGGTGAATACGCAGGCCTCGCCCAGCTGGTTGCGGATCTCCTGCAAGGCTTGTTCGATTGCGTTGGGGGTGGCGACAGTGGCGGCAGTGACGTTAGTGGACATAAGAATCGACCAAAATTAAATGATGTATGTAAGGTACCGGGTACTGTACACTATTGTGGCGAGGCCGGTATAAGAGCCTTCATTTCCGGCATTCCGATAACTTTCAGACCCTCAATGGAGACAGCCATGATCTTTAAGCGCAGAGCCATGATCGCCACGGTAGCGGCCTCGGCCCTTTTTCTCAGCCCTGAACTGTGGGCGCAGGCCCAGCCCATCAAAATTTTCAACGTGGTCGAGCTCTCCGGCACCGGGGCAACGGCGGGCACCATGTTCAAGTCCGGCATTGAACTGGCGGTCAAAGACGTCAATGCCTCCGGCGGCATCCTGGGACGCAAGCTTGAGGTGACCAACATGGACACCCAGACCAATCCCGGCATTGCCAAGGCGCTGGTGGTGCGCGCCATTGATGACGGCGCGTTTGCCATCTTCGGCCCTGTCTTCAGCGGCTCCATCCTGATCAGCCAGACCGAGACGCGGCGTGCCGAGGTGCCCAATTTCACGGCCGCTGCCGGGGCCCTGGTGACCCAGCAGGGCAGTCCCTACATCTTTCGCACCGGCCTGACGCAGGTCAACAGCATGCCCAAGGCCGCGCGCTACATCGCGCGAAACCTGAAGGTCAAAAAAATCGCCGTGCTGTTCGTCAACAACGACTTCGGCAAACCCGGGCGTGATGCCATCGTCAGTGCCCTGAAAACCCATGGAGTGGAGGTAGTGGCGGACATTTCCACCGAAGCAGGCCAGCTCGATTTCTCCGCGCCCATCATCAAGGTGAAGCAGGCCGGCGCCGAGGCGGTGTTTGTCTACCTGAACGAAGAAGAGTCGGCGCGGGCGGTGCGCGAACTGCGCAAGCAGGGCTGGGACAAGCCGATCGTGGGCGACGTGACGCTGCTGAGCCAGAAGGTGATCGACCTGGCGGGCGACGCGGCCAACGGCGTGGTCGGGCACTCCGAAATGTCGGCCGACGCTCCCATCGCAGGGGTGAAGATGGTGCGCGACAAGTTTGTGAAGGAATACAACTTCATTCCCGACCACAACGGCATCAAGGGCTACCAGGGTGTTTACATGCTCAAGGCCGCGATCCAGAAGGTGGGCAAGTTCGACCGCGTGGCAGTGGCCAAACAACTGCACGGCATGACCATCAAGGTGGCGGACGAACCCGGCGTGCTGATGGATGTCACCTTCGATGACAAGGGCGACATCGACCGCGAGAGCTTCCTCATCGAGATCAAGGGCGGCAAACCCGTGGTCAAGGAAGTCCTGCCGCCCTTGGGCAAGAACTGAAAATTTGTAGCTACTCAGTCCTTCCGTCTTGAACGGCGACGTTTCCCTGTTTTACTCCTTCCCGCCTTTGGGGGAAGGTTGGGATGGGGGCCGCGACCGATGCAAAAGGCTGCAGCCTTTTATACGCCGCTGGCCCTCACCCCAACCCTCTCCCAAAGGGCGAGGGAGCAAGAAAAGCGTATCGCATGCATTGAGCTGAGGAGTTCCTGAAATTTAAGGAAAAAGTGGCTGTGGCGCTTATTCAGACTGCAGGAGGTGCTTCAGTTTTAACCGCATGGCCTGCCGCTCTGGCAGTGCAAGCTCTACCGGAACGTCCGCGTTGAGGATGAAGGGCTGGCCCCAGGCCGGGCCGCCTTTCGTCTTCGGCACGACGTGCACATGCAGGTGGTTGGCCTTGTCGCCATACAGCGCGTAGTTCACCTTGTCGCAGGCGCTGACTTGCGCCACCGCGGCTGCCACCCGGGCGACCTCGCGCATGAAAATGCGCAGGTTTTCGTCCTCCAGCTCGAACAGTTCCCGCGCGTGCTGTTTCAGCAGCACGACGCAGCGGCCCCTGTGCGTCTGGTCCCTGAACAGGAAAACCCGCGAACGGTCCAGGTCGGCGACATGGAACATCACGTCCTCAAGTTCCGCCACCGTCGCCGTGCAGTAGCGGCAGGCGGGGTCGAAAGGTGGCGTCACCCCGCTCGGCCGCGTGCCTGTCTCAGGCGCCAAACCGGTCATCCAGGTCCTTGTGGAAATCCAGGTCGACCAGCGTGCTGAATTCGGCATAACTCACCATGGCGCGCTCGCTCGCCTTCGGTGTGCCGGAGCGCTGCAGTTCGGCGAGCGCATCCGAGACGGCTTTCACCGCGGTGAAAAGCGCCGTCACCGCATAAAACACCACGGAAAAACCCATGTCCTGCAGGTCTTTGGCCGTCAGCGCGGTGGTTTCATTGCCATCGACGATGGAGACGACCTTGGGTCCCTGGACCGCCCTGGCGATGGCTTCGACTTCGGCGATTTTTTTGATGCCGTCGACAAAGACCAGGTCCACGCCGGCCTCCTGGTACCCATGGGCGCGCCGGATGGCTTCATCCATGCCGGCCGCGGGCAGGGCATCGGTGCGGCCGATGATGAGCAGCTCATCCTTGCCGCGCGCCTCGATGGCGCATTTCAGCCGCAGCACGTTTTCCTGCGCGTCCATCAGCCGGATGCCGGCCATCTGGCCGCAGCGCTTGGGCGCGACCTGGTCTTCCAGGTGAATGGCGGCCACGCCGGCCTGGATGTACTCGCGTACCGTGCGGTGGATGTTGGACGGCCCGCCGTAGCCGGTGTCGGCATCGGCAATGATGGGGATGTCAACCACCCGGGCCATGTCGCGCGCGTGGCTGGTCATCTCGGTCTGGCTCAGCAGGCCGATGTCGGGCGTGCCCAGGCGGCTGGCGGTTGCGCCGAAACCCGTCATGTAGATGGCCGGAAAGCCCGCCTTCTGGATCATGCGTGCGGTGATGGCATCGGGTGCGCCCGGCGCCATCACGATGTTGCCGGTCTTGAGCAGTTGCTGGAGTTGTTGGGCGGGTGTCATGGTGTCTTTAAAAAGGAGGCGGGAGGTGGCTCAGGTGGATCAGGTGCCCGCGACGTTCAGCTTGAGGGGCGCGGGGGCGGCTTTCAGTGCCGCAGCACTGGCCAGGCGAAAGGCTTCGACCGTCCTGCCCACATGGCTCTGGATCAGTTGCTCCAGCCGGTCAAAGTCGCCGTCGTCGATGTACTGGATCATCTCGCGGTGCTCCTGCAGCGACACCTTGCGCGCATCGGAAAACTGCTTGGCCATGTTGGTGCGCAGGGCGGCGATCTTGCTGGAAACGAGTGCGTAGGCATTGACCACATAGGCGTTGCCGCAATGCGTGAACAGCGCTTCGTGAAAAGCCGAGTCGCAGTGGCCATAGCCGATCTCGTCGTCGGCTTCGCTGGCGACCTCCATCTGCGCAAAAACCGCTTCCAGCGCGGCGATGGTGGCCTGCCGGTTCACGGCGCGGGAGCGCTTGGCGGCGTGCAGCTCCAGGGTGGCGCGGAAGTCGCAGATGGCGCGTACGTCATCTTCATCCGGCTGGAAGACGAAGCTGCCGCGTTTGGAGCGGATGTCCACCAGCCCGGTGGTTTGCAGCAGCGTCAGTGCATCGCGCACGGGCGTGCGGCTGACGCCAAACGATTCGGCCAGGGTTTCTTCCGAAATCATCTGGCCCAGGGCAAACTCTCCGTCAATAATCGCCTGCCGCACGCGCTGCGCAACAATCTCCGTCAGCGACTTCGGCATCTCTATTTCGAATTTTTTAGCCATGAACCCTCGAATCCTGAAAAAGGCGCGTCACATTGCCGCAGCACCCCGCATTGTAATTTTTATTGAGCGTAAGGTTCTGTATGCAAGATGCGGAAAGGGCTATTGTCGGTACAGGGAGCCAAGCGCCATGGCGGTGCTGCGGGCGTTGCGGCATATTGCGGAGCCCCCATGCCTGACGCCGTGAGCCCGCTGGCGGCCATCGACTGGTCCCAACCCTGGTTTGCGCCCCTGCGCCGTGCGGGCGAGGCGGCCGGTGCGCTGGCGCTGCAGGGCGCCGGTGTTGCGCAAGCCCTCAATGCCGTGGCCCAGACGCACGGCGCGGCGGCTGCGAATGCGAATGTCATCCGGGCGGGCGATGGGGAACATTGCCCCGTGCGCTTTGTGCCGCAGGGCGATTTGCCGCCCGGCGAGGCCTACGAGCGCTATATCTTCAACACACGCGATTGCCCGACACGCGACGGACTGCATGACTTCTTCAATGGCCTGTGCTGGTTGCAGTTTCCCGAGACCAAGACCCGGCTCAACCAACTGCAGGCGGCCGAGATTGAGGCGGCAGGCATCCGGCCGGTGCGCGGCCCGGTGCGCGATGCGCTGACGCTGTTTGATGAAAACGCCGCCTTCCTGCTGGCGCCGCAAGCCCTGTGGGATGCCTTGGTCGCCCGGGACTGGCAGCAACTCTTCATCGGCTTGCGCCCGCTGTGGGCTGACACGCAGCTGGTGCTTTTTGGCCATGCCTTGCTCGAAAAGCTGGTATATCCGCGAAAACCGATCACGGCCCATGTGTATCGGGCGCAACCAGCTATTGATTCAATAGCAGAGCTGGATGCTTGGGTGGCTGCTGATTTGAGCGCCGACAAGCTGGCCGGCAAGCCCTTTGCACCCTTGCCGGTACTGGGCGTGCCGGGCTGGTGGCCGGAAAACGAGAACTTTTCCTTTTATGATGACTCCCTTGTATTCCGTCCACGCAGGTAGAAACAACACATAAAAAATCCTGCGCCGGCAGCCGGCCCGAACGGCTTGATTTGGGAGGAAACCCCCCAACTTGTCCGGAACGCAACTCTCACGGCAGCATGGCTGCTGCCCTTGCCCCTGGTTATCGACCCCCCACGGAGAATTCATGAAACGCATCTTTTTGTTTATCCTGACCAACATTGCCGTCGTGGCCGTGCTGGGCATTGTGGCCAGCCTGCTCGGCGTCAACCGCTTCCTCACGGCCAATGGCCTGAACCTCTCGGCGCTGCTCGGCTTTGCGCTGATCATGGGTTTCGGCGGCGCGATCATTTCACTGCTGATCAGCAAGCCCGTGGCCAAGTGGAGCGCCGGTGTGCGCATCATCAACGATGCCCAGAACGCCGACGAGGCCTGGATTGTCGAGACCGTCCGCAGATTGGCTGACAAGGCGCAGATCGGCATGCCCGAAGTGGGCATTTTCGAAGGCGCGCCCAACGCATTTGCCACCGGCGCGTTCAAGAACTCCTCGCTGGTGGCGGTGTCCACCGGTTTGCTGCAGGGCATGACCCGCGAAGAAATCGAAGCCGTGATCGGCCATGAGATCGCCCACGTCGCCAATGGCGACATGGTCACCATGACGCTGATCCAGGGCGTGATGAACACCTTTGTGGTGTTCCTGTCGCGCGTCATCGGCTATGCGGTGGACAGCTTTTTGCGCCGCGGCAGCGACAGCAACTCCGGCCCCGGCATTGGCTACTACGTCAGCACCATCGTGCTGGACATCGTGCTGGGTTTTGCCGCCGCCATCGTGGTGGCCTGGTTCTCGCGCCAGCGCGAGTTCCGAGCGGATGCGGGTTCCGCCCAGCTGCTGGGCCGCAAGCAGCCCATGATGAATGCGCTGGCCCGCCTCGGCGGCATGCAGCCCGGCGAGTTGCCCAAGGCCGTGGAAGCCATGGGCATCACCGGCGGCATCGGCAAATGGTTCGCGACGCATCCGCCGATTGAAGAGCGCATCGCCGCGCTGCAGAACGCGCAAGGCTGAGCGCCGAGCGGTTCGGCTGAGCGGTTCAAGATTCCGCAACAAGAAAGCCGGTGCATGCACCGGCTTTTTTCATGGCATTGACCCGTGATGGCGCTATGCCGCCTGGCCGCCCCGGTCCCGGCGCGCGCCGTCCAGGGCCTGGCTGACTTCCGCCAGGTCCATACCGTACATGTCGGCGAACTGCTCTACCGTGCGCCCGCTGGCTTCGAAGGCCTTCATCAGGGCCTCGCGCTTCGCGGCCTGGCGTCCCAGTTCGCTGAAGGCATCGTCCAGCAGCGCGTTGGACGCTTCATCCTGCGTCTGCACGCGCAGCGAATAGTCTTCCCGGCTCAGGCCCGAGGCCTCGATGGCCTGCATCAGCCGCAGGCGCAGCGCGGGCCGCAAGTCCTCGCGCGAGCGTGCCTGGCGCCGCCGGAACACTTCGAGAATGGCATGGTGCACATGCTCGGGCGCCACGGGCTCGACAGGCTCGCCCTGCAGGTCATGGCGCGGAAGACCCGCCGCCACGCTTTCGAGGTAGCGCGTTGACCGCGCATGCAGGCCCAGCGCGACTTTCAGCTCGTCGCGGTTGAATGCATCAGGGTGCTGGGCGAGCAGTTCCTGGAACACGCCAAGCTTGAGCGGCAGGAACTGCGCCCCGAACATCTTCGGATATAGCTCGAAAAGTTTTTCCAGCGCCGGGTGCACCTGGCGGGTCCGCGGCGGCGTGCTGGGCTGCTTGCCGGGCTGCCTGCCGCGCGCCCGGCCAGCGGCCCTTGGAGGGCGTGTGGAGGTGGCGGGTGTATCCGGGCTGGCCGGGGTCGCCGCAGGAGCCACTGTAGAGGAGGCAGGAGGGGTATTGGTGTCGGTGTCGGTCATCAATGAGTTCTGTGAAGTCTTGGGCTTGGGCGCGGGGCAAAGCTTCACCCCCTTCCATGCGCATCATGGCGATACAGGCGATTGTCGCGGATAACCCGGGCCACCTGAACCGGGTTACCGGACTGCGTTACCGCCAACCTCTGGCCCGTCGAGTCAGGCCTGGGTTTGCGCCAGCAGGCGTGAGCGGGCGGCGATGAAGGCCGCGGCGGCCGTCTCGCGCAGCGGATGGCGGCTGCCCTGGCGGGTTTGCTGAACGCCGCCGACCCAGACTGCATCAAGTGCGGACGTGCGGTGGCTGGCGAATACGTGAGCCGACAGCATGTCGGACGCGCTCAGCTCGCACAAGGCCGGGTGCTGGGCGTCCAGCGCCGCAAAATCGGCGCGCTGGCCGGGTACCAGGCCGGCAGCGCCACGCGGCAAAGCGCGCCCCGAGGCCCGGGTGCCGCCCTGCACGGCCTGCAGCGTCATCGCGGTGGCGACTTGCGGTTGCTGCGCGGTGGCCAGCACATTGCGCTGGCGACCCTGCAGGCGCTGACCGTATTCAAGCAGCATCAGCTCTTCCGCCGCGTTGACGCAGGCGTTGCTGTCCGAGCCCACGCCCCAGGCGCCCCCGGCGGCGCGCCAGCGCGGCAGGTCAAAAATGCCGTCCCCCAGATTGGCTTCGGTGGTGGGGCACAGGCCGGCCACGGCGCCGGTGCGGGCGGCGCGCTCATATTCGGCGTCGGTCATGTGCGTGGCGTGCACCAGGCACCAGCGTGCATCGACGGCGGCATGGTCCAGCAGCCACTCCACCGGGCGCTGGCCGCTCCAGGCCAGGCAGGCATCCACCTCGGCCGTTTGCTCGGCAATATGGATGTGGATGGGCGCGGTGGGGTCGATGGCGTCCAGCCCGGCCAGGGCCTCGCGCAGGCTGTGGGGCGGCACGGCACGCAGAGAGTGCGGCGCCAGTCCCAGGCGCGCGCCCTGCACCTCGCAACAAGGCTGCAGGCGCTCCAGCAGGCGCAGCATCGAGTCGGTAGACCGGATGAAGCGGCGTTGCCCCGCATTCGGCGGCGTGCCGCCAAAACCGCTGGTCTGGTAGAGCACGGGCAGCAGCGTGATGCCGATGCCGGCGCGCTCTGCGGCACGCAACAGGCATTGGGCCAGCGTGGCGTCGTCGGCATAGGGCCGGCCGTCCAGGTCGTGGTGCACGTAGTGGAATTCGCACACCGAGGTGTAGCCGGCCTCCAGCATCTCGATGTAAAGCCAGGTGGCGATGTCTTCCAGCAGTTCGGGCGTGACCTGCGCGGCGAAGCGGTACATCAGCGTGCGCCAGCTCCAGAAGCTGTCCTGCGCCTCGGCGCGAAACTCCGTCAGGCCGCCAAAGGCCCGCTGGAAGGCGTGGCAATGCAGGTTGGGCATGCCAGGGATGAGGGGGCCGGCGGCCCGGGGCGTGCTGCGCGGGGCGCTGCTGTCCGGCGTGACGGCCAGCAGCTGGCCGGCGGCGTTCCATTCCAGCAGCACGTTGCGCGCCCAGCCGTCGGGCAGCAGTGCATCGGTGGCAAACAGGCTGCCCGTGGCTTGCGCATGGGAAGTCGGGGCGGCGAGGGGGGCGATGTCGCTCATGGGGTGGTCTCGGCGTTGGGGGCGGTCTGAAGCCCGTCGAGCACCACGCGCCCCTGCCGCACGATGGTGCGTGGCGCCTGCTGGCCCAGCCAGTAGGCCAGCTCGGCGCTGTCATTCAGCCGCCACAGCACGAAGTTGGCGGGCCGGCCCACGCCGAGCGCACCGTGTGTGTCCTGCAGTCCGAGCGCACGGGCTGCGTGGCGCGTGATGCCGGCCAGCGCTTCCGGCACGGTCAGGCGAAACAGTGTGCAGGCCATGTTGGCCATCAGCAGCAGGCTGAGTGCGGGCGAAGTGCCGGGGTTGTGGTCGGTCGAGACGGCCATGGGCACACCGGCTTCGCGCAGCGCGGCGATTGGCGGCAGTTGGGTGTCGCGCAGCGTGTAGTAGGCGCCGGGCAGCAGCACGGCCACCGTGCCGGCCGCGCGCATGGCGTCGATGCCGGCCTGCGACAGGTGTTCGATGTGGTCGCACGACAGCGCGCCGTAACGCGCGGCGAGCGCGGCGCCGCCCATGTCGGAGAGCTGTTCGGCATGCAGCTTGACCGGCAGGCTTAAGCGCTGCGCGGCCTGGAACACCTGCTCGGTCTCGGCCAGTGAAAACGCGATGCGTTCGCAAAATACGTCCACTGCATCGACCAGGCCCTCGGCGGCGAGCGCGGGCAGCATCTCGCGGCAGACCAGGTCGATGTAGTCCTGGCTGCGGCCCGCATACTCGGGCGGCAGGGCATGCGCGCCGAGGAAGGTGGTGCGCACCGTCACGCCATAGTGATCGCCAAGGCGCCGTGCCACGCGCAGCTGCTTGCGCTCGTGTTCGAGGGCGAGACCGTAGCCGGACTTGATTTCGATGGCGCACACGCCATCGGCCAGCAGTTGTTCCAGGCGCGGCGCGGCCTGCGCATAGAGCATGTCTTCATCGGCCGCACGGGTGGCGCGCACGCTGGAGACAATGCCGCCTCCGGCCCGGGAAATCTCCTCGTAGCTGGCGCCGGCCAGGCGCATCGCGAACTCGTTGGCGCGCTGGCCACCGTACACCAGATGGGTATGGCAATCGACCAGGCCGGGCGTCACCAGCGCGCCGCCGCCGTCAAAACGCGGCAGCGCGCTGAACCCGGCGGGCAGCGCAGTGCTGGCGCCGATCCAGCGGATATGGCCTTGCGCGACGACGATGGCGGCCTCGGTGTCTGTCGCCAGGTCGTTGCCGTCGGCCAAGGAGCCGGGCATCAGGCGCAAATGCTCCCAGATGCCGTCGGCACAAGGGTGGGGGGCTGTGGTCATGGGGTTCACCAGCGGGTTGTTGAAACGGGCTATGGAAACGTACTTTGAAAATCGACTTGCTATGAAATAAATAGCTGCTTGTTGGACCGATATCTCGTCTGGAGGCTATTTTGATGCCTGTGGCCGGTCGTGTTCAAGGCTGCTGTACCGGCAGCAGCCGCACCACAACCAATGCCGCATCGTGTGTCTGCGGCGTCGCCTGCCAGCCCTGCATCGTGCTGGTCCACCAGACGCCCGTGCCGGCCTCACATGTCAAAGAGGGTTCGACTTCTGTTTGCAAGTGCCACGGCCCAAGCAGTGCCAGCAGCAGGCCGCGCCCGGCCGGGTCGATGTTGCCGGCCGCGTGCAGCACCTGTACCTCGGCCCGCAGCTTGCCGCGCCGGGTCATGACGTTGAAATCGGTGGAGGGGCCACCCAGCAGATCGCAGTCCAGGGCCACATCGCCGGCAAAGGCAAAGGGCAGCAGCGGCGTGTCCAGCCGGTGGTCCACGCCCGACGCGCGGGCGTGCAGGCGCACACCTGCGCCCTCCAGCAGCATGATCACGCGGTCCACGCCGGGAAAGGCCGAGAACGGCCCGGCCGCGGCGATGGTGGCGATGCTGACGCGCCAGTCGAAGCCGTCCATGCCGGTGCCCGGCGGCCGGCAGACGATTTCGCGTGTGGTGCCGCCGCCGTTCTTCCACGGCATGGGCTTCAGGTCGTCGATGGCGAAGCGCTGCAGCACGGTCATGAGCTTATTTCACCATTGGCAGGTGCAGCCCCTGCTTCTTCGCGGTGGCAATGGCGATCTCGTAACCCGCATCGGCATGGCGCATCACGCCCGAGCCGCAGTCGTTGACCAGCACGCGCGCCAGCCGCTCGGCGGCAGCATCGGTGCCATCGGCCACGATGACCATGCCCGCGTGCTGCGAGTAACCCATGCCCACGCCGCCGCCGTGGTGCAGGCTGACCCAGGTGGCGCCGCCCGAGGCGTTGAGCAGTGCGTTGAGCAGCGGCCAGTCGGACACGGCATCGGTGCCGTCCTTCATGGCCTCGGTCTCGCGGTTCGGGCTGGCGACCGAGCCGGTGTCCAGGTGGTCGCGGCCAATCACGATCGGGGCCTTGAGCTCGCCGTTTTTCACCATCTCGTTGAAGGCCAGGCCCGCAATGTGGCGTTCACCCAGGCCGAGCCAGCAGATGCGCGCGGGCAGGCCCTGGAAGGCGATGCGCTCGCGCGCCATGTCGAGCCAGCGGTGCGTGTGCTTGTTCTCGGGGAACAGCTCCTTGATCTTGGCGTCGGTCTTGTAGATGTCTTCCGGGTCGCCGGAGAGCGCGACCCAGCGGAACGGGCCCTTGCCTTCGCAGAACAACGGGCGGATGTAGGCGGGCACGAAGCCGGGGAAATCAAAGGCGTTTTTCACGCCCTGGTCGAACGCGACCTGGCGGATGTTGTTGCCGTAGTCCACGGTCGGGATGCCCATGGCCTGGAAGTCCAGCATGGCCTGCACATGGACGGCGCAGCTGCGGGCGGCTTCGTCCGTCAGGCGCTTGTGTTGCGCCGGATCCTGCTGCGCGGCCTTCCACTGCGCCACGCTCCAGCCGCTGGGCAGGTAGCCGTTGATCAGGTCGTGGGCCGAAGTCTGGTCAGTGACCAAGTCAGGCTTGATGGCGCCGGCCCTGGCGCGTTTCACCAACTCGGGCAGCACGTCGGCGGCATTGCCCAGCAGGGCGATGGACACGGCCTCCTGGCGCTCAGTGTGGTGCTTGATCAGCGCCAGCGCGTCGTCGATGTCCCTGGCCTGCTTGTCCACGTAGCGGGTGCGCAGGCGGAAGTCGATGCTGCTTTGCTGGCACTCGATGTTGAGCGACACCGCGCCGGCGAGCGTGGCCGCCAGCGGCTGCGCGCCGCCCATGCCGCCCAGGCCCGCGGTCAGGATCCATTTGCCAGCGAGGCTGTTGTTGTAGTGCTGACGGCCGGCTTCGACGAAGGTCTCGAAGGTGCCCTGCACGATGCCCTGGCTGCCGATGTAGATCCAGCTGCCGGCCGTCATCTGGCCATACATGAACAGGCCCTTGCGGTCGAGCTCGTTGAAGTGTTCCCAGTTGGCCCACTTGGGCACCAGGTTGGAGTTGGCGATCAGGACGCGGGGCGCGTTGGCGTGGGTTTTGAACACGCCGACCGGTTTGCCCGATTGCACCAGCAGGGATTCATCGTCGCCCAGCTCTTTCAACGTGGCCAGGATTTGGTCGAAGCAGGCCCAGTCGCGTGCGGCGCGACCGATGCCGCCATAGACCACCAGGCTTTGCGGGTTCTCGGCAACCTCGGGGTCGAGGTTGTTCTGGATCATGCGAAAGGCTGCTTCGGTGAGCCAGCTTTTGCAATGAAGCTGGCTGCCGCGCGGTGCGCGGATCACACGGGTAGGGTCGACGCGCGGGTCGGCAAGGGCGTCGCTTTGGACATCGGTTGGGGCGATGAAGGAATCCGTGGCGTTCATGGCGATCTCCTGGGATAAAACGGTTGGAATGAGGCTCAGGTCGGGGTTGGGTTCAGGGCCGGGCTCAGGCCGCAGTGGCGTGGCTGGGCAGGATCTGTTGCAGGGCGGCGGGCCAGTCGCTGTGCAAGGCCCACTGGCGCATGGCTTCGACGTCGGTCGCGAGGAAGCGGTCCTGGTCGAGGAAGGCCACCTTTTCGCGGATGCGGGCGAACTCGGCTTCGATCAGCGGGGAGCTTTTTAAGCCACGCTTGAGTTCTATGCCTTGAGCAGCGCCCATGGCTTCGATGCCGACGACGACGGCGGTGTTGTTCACCATCTCGCCCAGGCGGCGTGCGGCAAAGGTCGCCATCGACACATGATCCTCCTGGTTGGCCGAGGTGGGCAGGCTGTCCACGCTGGCCGGGTGCGCCAGGGACTTGTTTTCCGAAGCCAGCGCCGCAGCGGTGACCTGGGCAATCATGAAGCCGGAGTTGACGCCGCCATCGCGCACCAGGAAGGGCGGCAGGCCGGACAGGCCGGTGTCGAGCAGCAGCGCCAGGCGGCGCTCGGCAATCGCGCCGATCTCGGCCACGGCCAGCGCGATGATGTCGGCGGCAAAGGCCACCGGCTCGGCGTGGAAGTTGCCGCCGGAGATCACGTCGCCATTGTCGAAGACCAGCGGGTTGTCGGAGGCGGCATTGGCCTCGATCTGCAGCACCCTGGCGGCGTGCTGCAGGTTGTCCAGGCAGGCGCCCATGACCTGGGGCACGCAGCGGATCGAATACGGGTCCTGCACACGGCCGCAGTCGGGGTGCGACGGCACGATCTCGCTACCTTCGAGCAGGCTGCGCACCGCCGCGGCCACGGCCATTTGGCCGGGCTGGCCGCGCGCGGCATGCACCCGCGCGTCAAACGGCTTGATCGAGCCCTGCACGGCCTCCAGCGACAACGCGCCGGACACCAGGCCCGCGGCAAATACCTGTTCGGCGCCGAACAGGCCGGCCAGCGCCAGGGCGGTGGAGACCTGGGTGCCGTTGAGCAGTGCCAGGCCTTCCTTGGGGCCGAGCACAAACGGCGCCACGCCGATGCGGCGCATGGCCTGGGCGCCGGAAATGACTTCGCCATCGGCGGTGGTGGCCTGGCCTTCGCCGATCAGCACGCAGGCCAGGTGCGCCAGCGGCGCCAGGTCGCCGGAGGCGCCCACGGAACCCTTGGCCGGGATGCGCGGCATCACGCCCGCGTTGGCCAGTGCCAGCAAGGCGTCCACCAGCTCGGGCCGCACGCCGGAGTGGCCGCGCGCCAGGCTCACCGCCTTGGTGGCGAGGATCACGCGCACCACGGCGGCCGGCAGCGGCTCGCCGGTGCCCACGCTGTGCGACAGCACCAGGTTGCGCTGCAGTTCGACCAGGCGGCCGGGTGCAATCTTGGTGCTGGCCAGTTTGCCGAAGCCAGTGTTGATGCCGTAGACGACCTGGTCTTCATCGACGATGCGTTGCACGGTGGCCTGGGCGGCCAGCAGGCCGGCACGGGCCTCGGGCGCCAGGGCCAGCTGCACGCCACCGGCGTGAATGCTGCGCAACAGGGCCAGGCTGACGCGGCCGGGTTGCAGGATGTGGGGGGATGTTGTCATTGTCTAGTCCTGTATATACAAGTTGTCGGAATCGATGATAAAGAAGTTTTTATTCGTTTGTTTACTTGCTGGCTGGCTCGCCGGGGTAGCCCGTCGCGTCAGCCGGTGACGGCATTGCCGTCGGTGCGGAAACGGCTGCCCAGGCGGTAACGCATGCCCGGGTGCAGGCAGCGCACCAGGGTGATGGGGTCCTCCCGCATCCAGGTGCGGCGGGTCAGCAGCAGGCAGGGCTGACCGGCGTCCATCTGCAGCAGCGCGGCCTGTTCGCGCGTGGGCAGCACGGCATCGACCACATGTTCCATTTGGTCGAACAGCACCGTGCGCACCAGAAAGTCCGAAGGCTGCTCCAGCGTGAAATCCTGCTGCCCGAAAGCGGGCGCCATGCGCGGGTTGACATAGCGGTCTTCCAGCTGCATGGGCACGTCGTCTTCCAGGTGCACGCAGACCGAGTGAAACACCGACTCGCCGGTGTGCAGGCCCAGCGAGGAGGCGATATCGAGTGAGGCCGAGACGCGCTCCACCGTGATGACCCGGCACTGGTAGTCGTGGCCGCGGCGCCGGATGTCATCGGACAGGCGCGCGATCTGCAGCAGGTTGGCTTGCGGCTTGTCGTCGGCCACGAAGCTGCCCACCCCGGCAATGCGCTTGATGCGGCCCTGCTCCACCAGTTCGCGCAAGGCCCGGTTGACGGTCATGCGCGACAGGCCGAACTGCACCACCAACTCGTGCTCGGAAGGCAGGCGGTCGCCAGCCTTCCAGGTGCCGTCCTGGATCTTGCGCGACACAAAGTCCTTGACCTGCTGGTAGCGCGCGACATTGGGCGACAACTGGTCGGCCCTGGCCGGGGTGCCGATTTTGGAGTCAGCTTCGCGCGCTGGTTTTGGCAGGAGGTGCAGATTGGAATTCATGGTGTCAGGGTCGGTAGGTGGCGCGGGTCAATGCATATCAATGTTCGGCTGATGCCATCGACTCCGCGCGGATTTCTTCGGTCAGGCGCGCCTTGAGTTCCATGAACTCCGGCGAGGTCTTGATCGTATAGTGCCGCGGGTGCGGCAGGTTCACCGCAATGTCGGACTTGATGCGTCCGGGGCGCGCGCTGAACACCGCCACCCGGTTGGCCATGAAGATCGCTTCGTCGATGTCGTGGGTGACGAACAGCACCGTCTTGCGCGCCGACTCCCAGATACCCAGCAGCAACTCCTGCATCAGCACGCGGGTCTGGTTGTCGAGTGCGCCAAAGGGCTCGTCGAGCAGCAGGATTTTTGGGTCGTTGGCCAGCGCCCGTGCAATTGCCGTGCGCTGCTGCATGCCGCCGGAGAGCTGCTTGGGAAAGTGGTTTTCAAAGCCGCGCAGGCCCACCTTGGCCATGAAGTAGGCGCTGCGGTCCTTCTGATCGGCTTCGTTCATGCCGCGCTCGCGCAGGCCAAAGCGAATGTTCTGTGCGACGGTCAGCCACGGAAACAACGTGTAGCTCTGAAACACCATGCCGCGGTCGGCGCCCGGACCTTCGACCGGGCGGCCGTCGAGGATGGCCCGGCCCGTGCTGGGCCGCTCCAGCCCGGCGACGATGCGTAGCAGCGTGGACTTGCCGCAGCCCGAGGGGCCGAGGATGGTGACGAAGTCGTTGTCGTTCACTTCGAAGTCGACCGGCAACAGCGCCTGCGTGCGCTGACCTTTGGCGGTTTCGAAAACGCGCGACACCCCTTGAATGGACAGTTGACTCATCAGATAGAACTCCAGGCAAACAGGCGGCGGTTCAGCGCCTTGAAGGCAAAGTCGGACACCAGGCCAATCAGCCCGATGATGATGATGCCGAAGATGATCTGCCCGGTATTGAGCAGGGCCTGGCTGTCGGTGATCATGTGGCCAATGCCGCTGGACGAGCCGATCAGCTCCGCCACGATCACATAGGTCCAGGCCCAGCCCAGCACCAGGCGCAGCGTTTCGGCAATGCCGGGTGCCGCGCCGGGAATCAGCACGCGGTTGATGATGCCGCGGTCGGAGGCGCCCAGCGTGTAGGCCGCTTCCACCAGGTCGCGCCGCGCGCCGCCTACGGTAACCGCCACCATCAGCACGATCTGGAACACCGAGCCGATGAAGATCACCAGGATTTTCTGCGTTTCACCAATGCCGGCCCACAGGATCAGCAGCGGGATGAAGGCCGACGCGGGCAGGTAGCGGCAGAACGACACGAAGGGCTCGAAAAAGGCCTCGACCCCCTTGTAGGTGCCCATCGCAATGCCCAGCGGCACGGCGATCAGGCTGGCCAGGATGAAGCCGCCGAAGACCCTCCACACCGTCATGCCGATGTCGTGGATGAAGTTGAGCTCGGTGAACAGCAGCCAGCCTTCCCTGGCCATCGTCACGGGACTGGCGAGGAAGGTGGGCGACACAAAGCCGCCCAGCGTGAAGATCGCCCAGGCCAGCACGAACAGCACAAAGAAGCCCAGGCCCAGCAGCCAGCGCGAGTTGGTGCCCACAGGCTCCAGCGGCGCCAGCCATTGGCTGCGCTGGCGCACCGGTGCTTCGGGCAGGTGAGGCGGTGCCTGGATATGTTCCATGACGTGTTCCATGGCGTTACTTGATGAAGCTGGCGTCAAAGGTGACCGCGAGGTTCTCGGGCGCCTTGCGGATCACGCCGGACTCCAGCAGGATCTTTTCGGCGTCTTTCATGAATGCGGTGATCTCGCCGGCGAAGAACTTCTGGTTGGCCGCCTTGTCCTGCCAGCGCAGGTAGGCTGCCGACTTGGCAAACTGCTCGCCGGTCTGCTTGACGGCCGAGCCCATCAATTCATTGGACTTGACGGGGTCGGCCTTGATCATGGCCAGCGCCTCGAAATAGGAGTTGGTGAGCGCCTGCGCGGCTTTGGGATTGGCCTTGAGCCAGGTCGGTGCGCAGCCCACCGTGTCCATCACCATGGGGTAGTCCAGCGTGGTGGCCAGGATCTTGCCGGCGGCCGGGTTGTCGCGCACGGTGGAGAGGTAGGGCTCGTAGGTCATGGCCGCGTCGTTCTGGCCTGCGACAAAGGCCTGGGCAGACGCCTGCGGCGACAAGGTGGTGGTCTTCACGTCCTTGATCGTCATGCCGTTTTTGTTCAGCATCCAGGCCAGGCCGAAGTAGGGTGCGGTGCCCGGAGCGTCCACGCCGATGGTCTTGCCCTTCAGGTCGGCAAAGCTCTTGATATCGTTACGCACGGCCAAGCCGTCGGCGCCATAGGATTTGTCCATCTGGAAGATCTGCACGATGGGCACGCCGTTGGCGTTCCAGGCCACATGGGTTTCCACGGTGGTGGCTGCGCACTGGATGGCCCCGGCGGCCAGCGCCAGGTGGCGGTCTTTCTGCGGAATGAACTTGATTTCCACATCCAGGCCGTTTTTCTTGAAGATGCCGGCCTTGTCAGCCAGCGACAGCGGGGCAAACCCCGTCCAGCCAGACATGCCCAGCGTCAGCTTGGTTTCCTGTGCTCCGGCGGCTGAGGCCATGCCGGCCGCGCAAGCGCCTGCCGCCAGCAGCGAAGCCAATTTCTTGACGGTTGTCTTACCCATTGCGTACTCCTGTTTGATTCAGAAAATCGGTTGATCCCAAGATCCCTGCACAGCAAAGTCCGGGCAGGGAGAATTTTGCCAACATGGAACAACCTGTATATACAGGTAAACCCTAACTCTAGGTGAATCGCCATGAGCGAGTCCGAAAAATGCACTGTATTTGGGATTTTTCCCCTGAAAATGGTGAAATTACACCCCGCTCTGGGCGTGATATGCTGTCTATACAGGTATTCTATGTTGACGGAGAGGGCAGAGCAAATTCGGGGCCAGCTGGAAAGGCCCTGTGTATCCCGGCGACTATGTTTTGCGCGCGCGATGCCCGCCTATCGCGTATTGACGAAGCAGGAGGGCCCGTCTGAAATCAGCGCACCATCATCGCTCGCGCCGTGCCGTGCCGGGCGACCGGGTTGTAGCCCAGGCGGGCAGCCTGCTGATCAGGCGCTCAGGAGGTTGCGCGCCACGGCCTCGGCCACCTTGATGCCATCCACGCCCGCCGACAGGATGCCGCCGGCGTAACTGGCGCCCTCACCGGCAGGGTAGAGGCCGCGCACATTGAGGCTTTGCAGGTCTTCGCCGCGGCTGATCTTGATCGGTGAGGAGGTGCGCGTCTCCACGCCGGTCAGCACGGCGTCATGCGTGTCAAAGCCCTTGATCTTGCGGCCAAAGGCGGGAAAGGCTTCGCGCATGGCTTCAATCGCGTAGCCGGGCAAGGCTGACGACAGATCACCGACGGTCACGCCGGGCTTGTACGAGGGCATGATGCTGCCCAGCGCGGTGGATGGTCGGCCCGCCACAAAGTCGCCGACCAGCTGGGCCGGCGCCTGGTAATTGCTGCCGCCCAGCACATAGGCATGCGACTCCAGCCGGCGCTGCAGGTCGATGCCGGCCAGCGCATCGCCCGGGTAATCGCGCGGGTCTATGCCCACCACGATGCCGGCGTTGGCATTGCGCTCGTTGCGCGAATACTGGCTCATGCCGTTGGTCACTACGCGTCCGGGCTCCGAGGTGGCGGCCACCACCGTGCCGCCCGGGCACATGCAAAAGCTGTAGACCGAGCGGCCATTGCTGGCGTGGTGCACCAGCTTGTATTCGGCCGCGCCCAGAGCAGGGTGGCCGGCATGCCGGCCCCAGCGTGCGCGGTCGATGATGCCCTGAGGGTGCTCCACGCGAAAGCCGATGGAAAAGGGTTTGGCCTCGATGTACACGCCGCGGGCGTGCAGCATGGCAAAGGTGTCGCGCGAGCTGTGGCCCAGCGCCATCACGACGTGGTCGGCGCGCAGCTCGTGGCTTTCGCCCGTGGCCTGGTTCTGCACCGTGAGGCCGCGGATGTGCTTGCCGCCGGGGCCGGCCTCGATCAGCACGTCCGTTACCCGCTGCTCAAAGCGTATTTCGCCGCCCAGCGCGATGATCTGCTCGCGCATGTTTTCCACCACCTTGACCAGTTTGAAGGTGCCAATGTGGGGATGGGCTTCGTAGAGGATGTCGGCAGGCGCCCCGGCCTTGACAAATTCGTTCATGACCTTGCGGCCGAGGTGCCGCGGGTCCTTGATCTGGCTGTAAAGCTTGCCGTCGGAAAACGTACCCGCGCCGCCTTCGCCAAATTGCACGTTGGACTCCGGATTCAGCACGTTCTTGCGCCACAGGCCCCAGGTGTCCTTGGTGCGCTGGCGCACGGTTTTGCCGCGTTCGAGCACGATGGGCTTGAAGCCCATCTGCGCCAGCAGCAGGGCCGCAAAGATGCCGCACGGGCCAAAGCCGATCACCACCGGGCGCAGCGGCAGGCCTTCCGGTGCCGTTCCCACCGGGTGGTAGGCCATGTCGGGTGAGGGCAGGATGTGCGGGTTGCCGGCAAACTTCGCAAGCAGAGCAGCCTCGACCGGCGACGGGCCGCCCCTAGCCGGGAGGGCCCCCTCGGGGGGCAGCGAGGACACGTCAGTGCCGAGCGTGGGGGCCAACTCCACATCGACGATGTACACCTGCAGCAGCTCCGCCTTGCGGGCGTCAAAGCTGCGCTTGTGGACCTGGACAGCCGCGATATCGGGGGCGGCGATGCCCAGCGTACGGGCGATCAGGGCAGGCAGGGCGTCTTCCGCGTGGTCCAGCGGAAGTTTGAGTTCAGTCAGGCGAATCATCAGGGGCTCGTGTTGATCAAGCAGCCCCTATTTTAAAGGGTCCCCGTCATACGCCGCGCTGGCGGATAACGGATAATAGGTCCCGTGAAGCCTGCCAGACCGCCGCTGGTGCAATCTGGGAAACCAGGCACTGGAGGAACGTCCGGACTGCACAGGACAGCGTAGGAGGTAATACCTCTCCACCGTGAGGTGAGGATCAGAGCAACAGAGACGAGTCGTTTTTGGGTAACTCAAAAGCGGGTGAAACGGGCAATCTCTACGCGCAGCAATACCAAGTAGGCCAGCGTTGATGTAGCTCCGCAGAGCTGGCGGGTAGGTAGCACCGAGCCGGGTGGGCGACCCCCGGCCCAGATTAATGGCGGTCACACCGGGTTTGCCGCAAGGCAAATCCGGCGCACAGAATCCGGCTTATCGGCGGGCTTCACACTTATAAAAAAACGGGCCCCGTACGCCGAAGCGAACGGGGCCCGTTCTGCTTGCGGTTCGCTTATTTCGACGCTGCGGGTGCAGGGGCCGCAGCAGCAGCAACAGCCGGTGCCGCGCCAAAATACTGGGTGTAAATCTTGTTGTAGGTGCCGTCGGTCTTGATGTCGGCCAGGCCCTTGTTGAGTTTTTCCAGCAAGTCGGCGTTGCCTTTTTTCACTGCCAGACCGTATTGTTCGGCCGCGAAGCTGGCGTCGCTAATGGTCTTGAACTTGACGCCCTGGTTGTTGTTGACGTAGTGCACCACCACGCCGTTATCAGCCACTACGGCGTCCACGCCGCCGGCTTCCAGCTCTTTCAGGGCCAGGGGGGTGGACTCGAAACGTTTGATGTTGGCGCTTCCCTTGCCTTGCAGCTTGGTGACCACCTCGTCGCCGGTGGTGCCGTTTTGCACGCCCACCTTGAGTTTTTTCAGGTGGCTGAAGTCGGCGATTTTGGAGTCTTTCTTCACCGCAATCAGTTGTTGCGCGTCAAAGTAAGGTGACGAAAAATCCATGGTCTGCTTGCGCTCGGGGGTGATCGTGATCGCCGAAACCAGCAAGTCGCGATCGCCCTGGTTCAGCGAGTTGAAGATGCCTTCCCAGGGCGTGTTCACAAATTTCACCTCGATGCCGGCTTTTTGCGCCACTGCCTTGACCACGTCGATATCAAAACCAACGATCTCGCCTTTTTCGTTCTGTGATTCGAAAGGGGCATAGGCGGCATCGGTGCCGACTACATAGGCCCGGGCTGCCGGTGCCGGAGCCGAGGCGGCGGGTGCTGGCGCGGTGGCTGTCGGTGCCGGCGGCTCCTGCTTGCCGCAGGCCACCAGCACCAGGCTGGCCAGCAGGGTGCCGGCAGTTTGCAGGAAATATCGTGTCGTGATGAAAGGCATGAAGACCTCGTTGGGTTGAGTTGATGGGGCCTGCAGGCCAGGTCAAAAAAGTATAAACCGGCCATCCCCCGGGTTTACCCCCTGCGCCTTGCGGCACCCCCCGCTGTCAGGTCCGCTGCCAGGTCTCGCGCTGTCAGATCTCGTCAATGCTGGTGAACAGCGCGGGCTGGGCCTGTGCACTGGCGGCTTCCAGCGAGAAGCGTTCCCGTGTGTTGATGTAGAAGCTGGCACCAAAGCGCGCCACCGGAAAGTAGTTTTGCAAGCGGACGCGCCACAGATCGGTGTCAATGAGTCCGTCGCGGGCATGCAGCCAGTGCACCTGTCCGATGAAGATCTGCCGGCTGGGCGTCTCCAGCAGCTCGTACAGCGTGCACTCAAAGGCCGCGGGCGCCTCCGCGATGCGCGGCGGCTTCACATGCCGTGAGGGCGCCGTGCTGAGGCCCACCTCGGCCAGCTCGCTGACATCGGCCGGAAAGCGCTCGCCGCAGCGGTGCATCTGCCCGGCCATGGCTTCATCGGTCAGGTGCACGACGAACTCGCCGGTGCGCACGATGTTGGCCGCCGTGTGCTTGAGCTGGCCGTCCTGCAGCCGGTTGATGCTGACCATCACGATGGGCGGCTCTTCACCGAGCATGTTGAACATGCTGAAGGGCGCTGCATTGACGACGCCGTCCTCGCTGAGTGTGGTGATCAGCGCAATCGGCCGCGGCACGATCAGGCTGGCCATGAGCTTGTAGCGCTGGTATTCGGTGATGGCTGAGAAATCAATGTCCATGGTCAGTTCTTTGTCGGTTGGCTTGCGATGGCGGATGGGTCCGGGCCGCGCACCGGGCGGTGCGGCGGGTGGTTTAGCGGGCGGTATAGTGGCAGGGCCGCCAGCGTGAAGCGCAGCATGTCAGGCCAGTCCCAGCATCTGGGCCAGGTTTTTTTCGGCCTGGGGTTTGTCCAGGCAGATGCGGCGTTCCAGGTCGAGCAGGTGCTCGTTCATGACGCGCACCGCCTTGGCGGGTTCCCCGTTTTCCAGGTAGTCCACGATGCGCGCGTGTTCGTCATGCTCGCAGGCGGCGTTGCCGGGCGGCTCGTACAACGCGACGATCAGCGAGCAGCGGGACACCAGTTCATGCAGGTAGCCGTGCAGCACCGCGTTGCCCGACAGTTCGGCCAGCCGCAGGTGGAAGGCGCTTGCCAGGCGCGCCCAGGCCGGCTGGTCCGCGCGGTGCAATGCTGCATGCTCGTCGCGCAACTGTTTGCGCAACAGCAAAATCTCGGCCTTGGTGACGCGCTGTGCCACCAGCGGCACGATGGCGGCCTCGAGCAGGCGCCGCGCCTGGAAGATCTGGCGCGTTTCTTCGGGCGTGGGCGCGGCCACCACCGCGCCGCGGTTCGGGCGCAGGTCGACGATGTGATCATGCGCCAGCCGCTGCAACACCTTGCGCACCGTGGCGCGGTTCACCGAGAACAGCTCGCACAGCGCCTGCTCCGGCAGCTTGGTGCCCGGCGCGATGCGCTGGTTCATCACACTCTCAAACACCGAGTGGTAGATGCGGCTTTCCGTTTCCGACAGGCCGGGCAGCAGGGGGACGGAGGCGCCAGCTGGCATGCCGGTGGCGGGCACGGGCGCGCGTTTTCTGGCGGTACTCATGCGTCTGCTCCGGGGAAAACTTCGTTCATGTGGGCGCAGATGGCGCCGGGCGTGGTGAACCAGATGCGGCCCTCATCGCGCAGGCGCGCCAGATGTTCCAGCGCCCCGCGCAGATGGCGCAGGCGGTAGGGCTGGCCAACGATGTAGGGGTGCAGGGCGATGCCCATCACCAGCGGCTGGCGGCTGGATTGCTCCAGCATTTCATCCACGTTGTCGATCACCATCTGCGCGAAATCCTTGCCGTCCATCTGGCGCGCGATGATCATCGGAATGTCATTGAGCTCCTGCGGGTAGGGAATGGACCACAGCGGCCCGCCGCGTGTGCGCAGGGGCACCGGCTGGTCGTCGTGGCACCAGTTCAGGGTGTAGCGGTAGCCGGTTTGCGCCAGCAGGTGCGGTGTTGCCCGGCTTTCGGAGATCCAGGGCGACAGCCAGCCGGCAGGCGCCGTACCACTGCACTGGGCGATGCGCGCCCTGCACGCCGCGAGCAATTCACGCTCCTGCGGCTCGGCCATGTCGGCCTGGCGCTCGGCATTGGTGTGGCCGTGGCCAATGAGTTCATCGCCGCGGGCCGCGAATGCGGCGACCAGTTCGGGGCAGTGGTCGTACAGCGCGGTGTTGATGAGCGTGCCGGTCGGCAGGCCCAGCGCGTCAAACAGCTCCAGGCAGCGCCACGCGCCCACCCGGTTCCCGTACTCGCGCCAGGCGTAGTTCAGCACGTCGGGCTGCGGCGAGGCCGGGCCCAGGTTGGCGCCCAGGCCCTCGCCAAATGCGAAATGCTCCAGATTAAAGCCCAGATAGACCGCGAGGCGCCGCCCCTGCGGCCAGTGGTAGTCCGGCCGGTGATGGATGCCCTGGAAGTCGAACAGACCGTGTCCGGGAAGCAGGCGGGTCGCCATGTCGCTGGCGGATGCCGGGCTCATCGGGACAGGCCCCTGAGGCAGGAGTCCAGGCTCTCATGCGGCTGGGTGCGGGCTGTTGCATGGATGGTATGCCTGGCTGTCTGGTTTTGGTGCGGACGCATGAGGTGCCGGGAAGGGTGAATCAATGGACTGGCTTGAGCAGTTTTTGTGTCAAGATGGCTTATAAATTGTCAACAATATTAACAATAAATTGTACCTAAAATCGACCGGATGGGTGTTGACCATTTTGACGACGTGGTACGACGCTTGCGTTGGCGAAGGGAGTTTTTTCGATCGAGCCCTTTCTTTTTCAGGAGAAACGCCAGGTCCTTGTTTCGACGTTCATTCACCGGCCTGCTCTTGGGCGGCGAGCAGCAGATCGCTGACCGTGGCGCGCGGCCTGATGAGCCAGCCGGTGGTGTTGCTGTCGGACGAACCTTTGCTGGGCCTGGCACCCAAGGTCATGGAAGAGCTGTTTGCCGCGCTGGACGCCCTGCGCTAGGGTCCATGGCCGCGCTGATGGTTGACCAGATGGCCGCGCTGGACCTGTCGCTGGCCGACCGTGCCTATGTGCAGGAGGCGGGGCGTGTGGTGGCGCGGGGTGCGGCGCAGTCGCCGATGGCTCGCTGCTGGTCAAGGCCTACCTGGGTGGTGCGGCCTGGACCTGGTTGTAAAGGGTGTTAAAGCGGGCCAGCCAGCCCCAGTTCGCGCACCCGCTCGATATGCGCCAGCAGGGAGCGCTTGGCCACCGGCCAGATACGTGCATCGACGTCGTCGTAGGCCTGGGCGACCCAGTCGTCCAGGGTTCCCTCGGGCTGCGCCTGCATCACGCCGATGATCTTGGCCTCGCGCTTGAGGCGGTGCGCCTTGAGCTGGGCAATGGCGGCTTTTGCGTGCCCCAGCACATAACCGTGGGCCGGGGCGATGAATTCAATCTGGTGCTGATCGCAGGCGCTGCTCAGCAAATCCAGGGAGTCGAGATAGGCGCTCATGTTGCCGTCCGGCGGGTCCACCACCGTGGTGCTGCCGTTCAGGATGTGGTCTCCGCTGAACAGGATGCCGTCTTCCAGCAGCACGAGGCACACATGGTTGGCGGCATGGCCGGGGGTGTGCAGCACTTTCAGGGTATGCGTTATGTCGCCCTCGGGCCCAGGCGCCACCAGCGCGAGCAACTCCTGATGCTCCAGCGCCCGGTCCGGCGTGAACGCGCTGTGGGCGCGCGCGGTGGGCTCGGAGGGCAAGCCGAGGATGGCGGGCCGGGTGTTGCACAGGGCTTGCAGGGGTTTCGCGCCCGGGGAGTGGTCGGGGTGCGAATGGGTGCACACAATCATGCGGATGTCGCCGCCGGCCGCCCGGTACAGCCGGTCCAGGTGATCCGCATCGGCCGGTCCCGGATCAATCGCGATGTAGCCAGTGGCGGGCTCGCCGACGAGGTAGCTGTTGGTGCCCGGGCCGGTCATCACGCCGGGGTTGGGTGCGGTCAGGCGCATCAGGTTTCTCAACAGCATCACGGGCTGCGCGGTTTGCCAGTCCAGCATGTGTACGATCTGCCCGTCGGGAGAGGTGAGCGCCAGCTCGCCATAGGGCGCTTCGTGTTCCATGTACCGCGCCTCCTTGCCGGCCAGCAAGCCGGCGCGCGGGCAGGATGTCCACAGCGGCGTCTCCAGCGCGCAGGCCTGGAGCACCGCATCGACATCGGGGTAATGCTGCAGCCTTTCCAGCGTGCGCAGGGTCGGGAAGATCATGAAGAAGCCGCCGGCATGGTGCCGGGCCAGTGCCTCGGCGGGGCGCACCCAGACCGGTTCGAACTGCTCGGTTTCGTCTGCCACCGGGCTCTGGCCCTCCGGCATGCGCGCCACCAGAAAGGGCACATCGAAGCGGCGCGGCAAATCGCGGTCGGTCACCCAGTGGGCCAGCACAAACACCTGGTCACCGGCCAGCGTGAGACCGCGCTGGCCGCACTGGGCGGCAAACGGGGCCTTGCGGTCCAGCGCCGCGATGTCGGCCGTGCTGGCGTAGCGGCCGTCGGCATGGCGCGCCAGCAGCACGCCCAGTTCTTCAAAGCTCTCCCGGATGGCGGCAATCGCCTGCGTCAGGTGCAGGTCACTCTGGCCGGGCCGCCGCGTGGACTGGCCATGCGCCTGGGCATCCGCCGCATCAATGCCGCCGCCCGGAAACACATAGGCGCCGGGGGCAAAGCTGGCGGTCATCGAGCGCCGTGTCATCAGCACTTCCAGGCCCTGCGCTGTGTCGCGCAGCAACAGCACCGTGGCCGCCGGGCGGGTGGGGACGGGGTCCCGCTGGGGGTAAAGGAGTTGGGAGGGTCTGGTCATGGCCTGATTTTGCAGTGAAAGAGAGGGCGGCGCTGTCCCGCCAGCTTACATAGGGTCCGGCCAGCGGCGTTCGACAATTGGAATTGAAATTGGAATTCGAATTGGTAGCGTGCTAAGTGTTAACCGCAATGGCGCGGCGGCGGGGCGATGCCGATACTGGCACCCATTCAATTTGCAGGCTTCAACCATGACGCATCCCATTTTCAGGACCGCACTGGCGCTGGCCGCCACCATGCTGTGTGCCTGCAGCCTCAGCGCCTTTGCGCAGACCACCCCGGCTGGCGCAGGGCAAGCCTGGCCGTCCCGGCAGCCCATCAAGTTCGTGGCGGTGTTTCCGCCCGGCGGCTCGGTCGATCAGGTGGCGCGCATTCTGGCGCAGCCGCTGTCGCAGCAACTGGGCCAGAGCATCATTGTGGAAAACAAGGGCGGCGCGTCGGGCTCCATCGGTACCGCGGCCGTGGCCGCAGCCCCGGCGGATGGTTACACCTTTGCGGTGGTGTTCGACACCCACGGCGTCAACCCCAGCCTGATTCCCGGTTTGCCGTTTGACACGCGCAAGGATCTGGCGCCGGTCTCGCTGATTGGCACCTCGGCCATGGTGCTGGCGACTTTTTCAGCGTCCGAATACAAGACCTTTGGCGATGTGGTGGCAGCGGCCAAGGCCAAAAAGAATGTGAACTACGGCAGCATCGGCTCGGGCAGTCTCGGCCACCTGGCGATGGCGCTGCTGAGCAAAAGCGGCAACATCGACTGGCAGCATGTGCCCTACAAGGGCGGCGGCCCGCTGATGTCCGATGCGGTGGCCGGCCATGTGCCCTTGTCCATTGGCTCGGTGTTTGTGACCAAACCGCACATTGACAGCGGCCGCCTGCGCCCGCTGGCCGTGACGACCAGCAAACGCTCGCCTGATCTCCCCAATGTACCGACCGTGGCCGAAAGCGGTTTTGCCGGGTTTGATGCGCCGGCCTGGTGGGCCATCGTGGCGCCGGCCAAAACGCCGCCCGAAGTACTCAAGCGCATGAATGAAGAAGTGAACAAGGCCTTGAAGAACCCCGAGATTGCAAAAAAACTCAGTGCACAAGGCATTGACATCGTCGGCGGCTCACCGGAGTCGGCCCGTGTCTTCATTGACAAGCAGATCGACATCTGGGCCAAGGTTGTCAAGGAGAATGGGATCAAAGCGGATTAGGTTGGCCCCCACGGTCGCTCACTGCGTGTAGCTCCCTGCCCCCCGAGGGGGCCGCTGCGCCTGCGGCCCGGCAAAGCCGGTTCCGCGGCCCCTGCTGGGTGGGGAACCTCCCCCGGTCGCTGGGTGTAGCTCTCTGCCCTCCAGGGGCCCTTCGCTTTTCAGTGTGTGCGCGGCCTGGTATCTCGCTGTGACCCGGCTCATTCCTCCGGCGACACGCCCAGCGCCACCAGAAAACGCGCCACCATGTTGTAGGTGGCAATCGCGCTGGTCAGTTCGACCAGTTCGGTGTTATCAAAATGCTCGCGCAGTGCCGCGAACACCTGGTCGCTGACCTTGACGTCCAGCGTCATCTGCGCGGCGTACTGGATCACCAGTTGCTCCACTGTACCCAGCGCCGGGTGCGCCGTGGTTTGGCGCGCATCGTTTTTGACCAGGGCCTGGAGTGCGTCCAGCTCGGACTGGCTGCCGCCGGCGGCCAGGAAGTCCGGTGCATGGTGACGGTATTCGTAGTCGGCACCGGTCAGCAGTGCCACGGTGCAAATGCCCAGTTCGCGGAGCTTGCGGCTGGTCGGCAGCCCGGTGCGCACCGCACCCAGATAGATATTCCAGGCCCGCGCCAACGGCTCGCTCCACAGCAGCGCCTTGTCGAGGTTGATCATGGTACCGCCCCGGCGCGCCAGGATGGCGTCCACCAGGTCCTGTGGCTGGGCCTTGAGGCTGGGAGTCCATTCGGGAATGCGCATGCTTGTCTTTCTGCCGGGTTGATGGATCGAGGAACGGCGCCGCAAAGCGGTGAAGCGGTGAGGTGGCAAAGCGCAGCGTCGGCGGATAATGTGGCGATGCTAATCCGTTTTACAAAAATGCAGGGTGCGGGCAACGATTTTGTGATGCTCGACGAGACCCGCGAGCGCCTGAACCTGTCGCCCGGACAGTACCGTTTTCTGGCCGACCGGCACTTCGGTGTTGGCGCCGACCAGATCCTGTCGGTGCGGCCTTCCCCGGCGGAGGGCATTGATTTTGAATATGTGATCCACAACGCCGATGGCGGTGAAGTCGAGCAGTGCGGCAATGGCGCGCGCTGCTTTGTGCGTTTTGTGCGCGAGCGGGGGCTCACCACCAAGGACGTCGTAAAAGTCAAAACCCTGAGCGGCGTGATCGAGCCGCGCATGCAGGCCGATGGCCGCGTGACGGTGGACATGGGTGCGCCGGTGTTTGAGCTGGCGCGCATTCCCTTCGATGCCGCGGGCTTGACGGCGCAGCCCTCTGGTTCGTGGGAAAAATGGCCTCTGGCCCTTGAAGAGAAGGCACTTTCTGCTTCTGTTTTTATAGCGGCACTGTCCATGGGCAATCCCCACGCGGTGCAGCTCGTCGATGACGTGGATACGGCGCCGGTGCTGGAGACCGGCCCCTTGATCGAGCGTCACGTGCGCTTTCCCAAACGCGTCAATGCGGGCTTCATGCAGGTCGTCTCGCGCAGCCGCATCCGCCTTCGGGTGTACGAGCGCGGCGCCGGCGAGACCCTGGCCTGCGGCACCGGTGCCTGTGCGGCGGTCGTGGCCGGCATACGCTGGGGGCTGCTCGATGCGCGCGTGGATGTGCAGACGCGCGGCGGCCAGCTGACGATTGAATGGGCGGGCGGCCTGGATTCCCCGGTCATGATGACCGGCCCGGCCACCACGGTGTTCGAGTCCGAGATTGAAGTTCCCGAGTTATAAAGCCACCCCCGTCCAGGCTCACTGCGTGTAGCCTGTTCCCCCCTCAGGGGGCGGAGAAATTGGCTCACCCCCGTCCAAGCTCACTGCGTGTAGCTTGTTCCCCCCTCTAGGGGGCGGCGCCTGCGGTCTGGCAAAGCCGGTTCCGCGGCCCCCACTCGTGTGTCCACTGAACTCTTCAACCCAGCATGAGCCGCAGGACCGGCTTTGCCGGGCCGCAGGCGGGCGGCCCCCCCCGGGGGCAAGGAGTTACACGCAGTGAATGACTGTGGGGGCTTCAGTCTGAGCCGTGGAACCGGCTTTGCCGGGCCACAGGCGGGCGGCCCCCTCGGGGGGCAGGGAGTTACACGAAGTGAACGACCGTGGGGGCCTATTTCTCGGCTATTTCCCTACAATGCCGACATGAATCCAACTGAACATCCCATCACCGAAGACGACATTGCCAATTTCCTGGCCAACACGCCCGACTTTTTCGAGCGTCACGCGGAACTGCTGGCATCGGTGCAGCTCTCCAGTGGTCACGGCAACCGTGCCGTCAGCCTGCAGGAGCGCCAGGCTGGCATGTTGCGCGACAAGATCAAGGGCCTGGAGACCAAGGTGGTCGAGATGATTCGCCACGGCCAGGACAATGTGCTGATCGCCGACAAGATGCAGCGCTGGACCCGCAAGCTGCTGCAGACGGCGCAGGCGCGCGAGCTGCCCGGCACCATGGTGGAAGGCATCACCACCGAGTTCCAGATTCCGCAGGCCGCCATCAAGGTCTGGGGCGTGAACGGCATTTTCTCGGACGAAAGCTTTGCGACTGGCGTGAGCGAGGATGCCCAGACCTTCGCCTCCTCATTGACCACGCCTTACTGCGGTGTCAATTCCGGTTTTGAATCCGTCAACTGGCTGCCCGAGCCTGCGATGGCGCTGTCGATTGCCCTGATTCCGCTGCGCGCGGCTACCGGCGCCCAGGCGTCGGGCCTGCTGGTGCTGGCCTCGCCCGATCCCGAGCGCTTTCACAGCGGCATGGGCACCGACTTCCTGGAACGCCTGGGCGAACTGGCCGGTGCCGCGCTCTCGCGTTTGCGGGCGCAGCAGACCAGCACCGCCTGAACACAACCCATGACGCAGACGCCGCCAATTGCGTCCGGAGTTCCTGAATCCAGGCCTGAGGCCGCGCCCGTGGCGTCGCATCCGCTGGTGGAGCGTTACCTCGAGCATGTGCGCGTTGAAAAACGCCTGGCGATGCGCACCGTGGAACTCTACGCGCTGGACCTGCAAAAGCTGGAGGCCAACGTCCGCCAGGCCGGTGTCGCGCTGACCGATGTGCACAACACCCACATGCGGCGCTGGGTCGCGCAGATGCATGGCGCGGGGCGCAGCGGTCGCGGGATTGCGCTGATTTTGTCGGGCTGGCGCGGTTTTTATACCTGGCTGGGCCGTGAAGGCCTGGTGGCGGCCAACCCGGTGCAGGATGTGCGCTCGCCCAAAGTCGCCAAGCCCCTGCCGAAGGCCTTGAGCGTGGATGAGGCGGTGCAGCTGGCCAGTTACCAGTCCCATGATGAGGACGATCCGCACCTGGAAGCGCGAGACCAGTGCATCACGGAGCTGCTGTACGGCTGCGGGTTGCGTATTGGCGAACTGGTGGGGCTGGACGTGCGGGCCAGCGGCCAGGCACGGGGCTGGATCGACATGGAGGCGGCTGAAGCCCATGTGTTGGGCAAGGGATCGAAGCGGCGCAGCGTGCCGGTCGGCCGTCAGGCCCTGCAGGCGCTCAACAGCTGGCTCGCCTTGCGTAGCGACTGGGCCGGCGAGGGCATCGCCGGCGTGGGGTCAGACGGCGAGGCGCTTTTCATCAACCGGCGCGGCGCGCGGCTGACACCACAGCATATCCGCCTGCGCCTGAAGCGGCGTTCGCTCAAGGCCGGGCTGGCAACCCCCGTGCATCCGCACATGCTGCGCCACTCGTTTGCCAGCCATGTGCTGCAGTCCAGCGGTGATTTGCGCGCGGTGCAGGAGTTGCTGGGCCACGCCAACATCACGACGACGCAGGTTTACACGCGGCTTGATTTCCAGCATCTGGCCAAGGTCTATGACGCCGCCCATCCGCGCGCCACATCGGCCGGCGTGGCTTCGCGGGCTGCCCCGCTGCCCGCAACAGCTCCCGCCCCGGCGGTGGTGAAGGTCAAGTCCAAACCGTGAACCAGGGGAGGGGGCGGGCCCGACAAGCCATGAGCCCCCGAGCTCCCTGAACTGCCCGCGCCCCTGCCGTGATTTGCCCCCTTGCGAGGTCAGGCGACTTTGGCGACTTTGCGGCTGTAGGCTTGCCGCACAGGCATCGCTGGCGGCGTTTCACCCAGCAGGAAAACCGCACGCTTGCTTTGCGCGGGCGCCGCGGCCAGCCGCTCCTGCAACTGGGTCAGCAGGCCCTGCGCGTACGAGCCCTGGGAAGGCACGATGGCGTAAGCCACGTGAACCTGGGCCACGCAGTTCACATGCAGCCCCTTGTAGGGCATAAGGCAACGCGCGACGATGCGCTGGGCGAGAATGGCGGCGTCTTCCGGGCTGATGGGGCCTTCCACCAGCATGCCGAAGCGCTGCTCCGAAAGCCGCGCCGCGCTGTCAATTTCGCGGGAGGCGGACAGCAGCCGCTCGGCAACGCGCAGTGGCAGCTCATCGGCCGCCGTGCGTCCGAAATCTTCCTGAATCTGCGCGCCGTTGATCACGTCAATCAGCATCACGGCGCTCTGGTGCTGCAGCCGCTCGGAGCGCGCAATCATGCGGATCAGTCTTTCACCAAACACATGGTTATTGATCAGGCCGGTCGCCGGGTCGACCCGGTCCAGGCCCTGGATGCGGCGGGTATTTTCGCGTCGGTGCTGGCTGCGCAACATCAGCAGCACCATGACGATCGGCAGGTGCAGGGCCACGCCCAGCTGCATGCCGTGCTGCGTGAAAAAGCCTATGGGCACCAGATCGGCATTGCGCGCCACGCTCCAGCCGGCGGCAGTAATCACGGGCAGGTAGGCGAGCATCAGCCAGGGCGCAAACCGGTCCCCACGCCGCCAGGCCCAGGCCATGACCAGCATGCCACTGAACTCCAGCAGCAAAAGAGTAGGGATGAACAAGTCCATGCGCGATGCGGCTGGCACCAGCGACAGCACCACCGCGACCGCCATGCCCAGCGCCGCCTGGCCGACCATCAGCCAGTGCAGCCGGGGCAAGCGCTCGGGCAGCGCCACGGTCGCCGAGATGAAAAGCAGCGTGGTCGAGGCCGTCAGCATGGGCAGGACCGACGTGGACACATCGTTCCACCAGGGCCAGTGGGGCCACAGGTGCAGGCCGCCTATGCCGGTCAGGGTGGCTTGCGTGAGGCCCATCAGCGTGACGCACAGTGCGTACAAGCCGTAGGCCGTGTCACGCAGCGAGATGGCGCTCAGCAGGGAGACAAGTGCAGCCAGACCCGTCAGTCCGAAGAAGATGCCGAGGATCAGCGAGATGCGCTGCTCGGAGTAGCTCAGGCGTCCTTCGCTGATGAATCGCAGGGGGGCGCTCAGGGCGTGTCCGTTTTCCAGGCGCAGCAGGTACTTGGTGGGCACTTCTGCAGACAGGGCAATTGGCAGCAGCGGATGGCGGTGCGGCACCGGCCATTTGTTCACGGCCACGAGATCGCCCGCCCGCTGTTCGTTCCACTTGCCGGCGCTGTCCAGTGTGTAGAGCGAGGCGCGGTTGACGGACGGGTAGGGCACTTCAAGGTACCAGCGCTCGGCGTCCGGTGCGGGCGGCACGTTGAAGCGGATCCACAGGGGAGAGTCGCTGGTCACCGGATAGATGGCCTCCCCGTTTGTCGGCCGCCAGGGAATCTCGGGGGTATTGAAGACTTGTTCCGGCGTGAACCGGCCGCTGGTGTCTATCCAGTAGTCACCCCAGTCGGCCAGGGGAACCGGCTGGGTCTGCGTGTCCAGGTCGAGTACGGTGCGCGGGTGCGCGTCCACGGAGGTCAGCGCCAGCAGCGATCCCGCCAGCAGGCTCAATGCCAGAGCCGCCAGCCGGGCCCGAACAGCCGGGGTGAAAAGACGGCTTGCGAAGCCCGGGAGTGGCTTGCAATTCCTTAATTGTTCTGAAAAGTAATTAAAAATCATTAACCGGCGATTGTCGCAAATTTTCCCGACAACGACATCCCCTGAATTGAGGGGAAAGTGCAGAAAGTGCGTGCAGCGTGGTTTTCGGACCTGCGGCCCGCCGCGGTGGGTCGCAGGGCTCCCCCTTCAAGCCGCGACAATAGCGTCATGAAAATAATTCGACTGAAGGAAGGCAAAGAGCGGTCTTTGCTGCGCCGCCACCCGTGGATTTTTGACGGAGCCATCGCCAAAGGCGGCGGCGATGCTGGTGAAACAGTCAGGGTGGAAAGCCATGACGGGCAGTTCCTGGGCTGGGCTGCCTTCAGTCCGAGTTCCAAAATCCGGGCGCGGGTCTGGAGTTTTGACGAAAACCAGCGCATAGACGCTTCTTTTTTTGTAGCGCGTATTGCTGAAGCCATCAAGGCCAGAGACTTGTTCGACATTCAAAGTGATGGCCGGCGCCTGGTCCATGGGGAGTCTGATGGCTTGCCCGGTCTGGTCGTGGACCGTTATGCCGACACACTGGTGGCGCAGTTCTCCAGTTGCGGTACCGAGCGCTGGAAAAGCGTGATTGTGGATGCCCTGCTGGCGCAAACCGGCCTGACGCGCCTGTATGAGCGATCAGATGCCAGCGTGCGCTCGCTTGAAGGCCTGCCGGAGGCGACGGGATGGCTGACTCCATCAGCGTCCCCGGGCGACACCGAAATCATCATCACCGAACATGACTGGAAACTGAGCCTGGATGTGGCGCAGGGCCACAAAACCGGCTTTTACCTCGACCAGCGCGACAGCCGGCACAAGTTTGCCGCGTACACGCGGCGCCGGCAGTTTGAGCGGGTGCTCAACTGCTACTGCTATACCGGCGGTTTTACCGTGGCCGCTTTGGCGGGCGGCGCGAAGCATGTGACATCCATCGACTCGTCCGGGCCAGCCCTGGACCGTGCCAAGGCCAATGTGGCCCTGAACGGTTTTGAGGCCAGCCGGACCACCATGCTGGATGCCGATGTGAACGCTTCGCTGCGCCAGTACCAGAAAGAAGGCCGAACCTTTGACGCCATCGTGCTCGACCCGCCCAAGTTTGCGCCCACGGTGACCCATGCCGAGCGCGCGGCGCGGGCTTACAAAGACATCAACCGGCTGGCGCTGGCCATCCTGGAGCCTGGTGGCGTGCTGTTCACCTATTCCTGCTCCGGTGGCATCAGTGCAGACCTGTTTCACAAGATCGTCGCCTCGGCCGGCACCGATGCGGGTGTGGACGCCTTTATTTCCGAGCGCATGGGCGGCGCGCCCGACCACCCCATGACGGTGGCGTTTCCGGAGGGTGAATACCTCAAGGGGCTGGTGCTGGTCAAAAAGCCTAGCCTGGCCGTTTGACCGGTCCGGCAATGGATCATTCAGCTTGCTGCCCTCGTGCCCTCGTGCCCTTATTCCCATGTGCCCATGTGACAGGAGCGTAGTTTGCTACTAATATAGTAGCAATTGGCAATGCAGGGAGCCGCATTCCGGCTCGCGCGAATGCCCCGGGGGAGGCTTGACACCGCCTGTAAAGTAACTGCTGCCAAAGTGGGATTGGCCGAAGCGTTTCAGGGGCTTGAACAGACCGCTAAACTCCCCAGCTTGGTTTCTATTCCCGCTTTGCGCATTTTTTGCATTTCTCCGTTTTTTAGGCAGACACCATGAGCTTGATCCCCGTCACCATCCTCACCGGCTTCCTGGGCTCGGGCAAAACCACCTTGCTCAAGCGTGTGCTGACCGAAGCGCACGGGCAGAAAATCGCCGTCATCGAGAACGAGTTCGGCGAGGAAAACATCGACAACGAAATCCTGGTCAATGACACCAGGGAAAACATCATCCAGATGAACAACGGCTGCATTTGCTGTTCGATCCGCGAGGATTTGCGCGAAACGCTGCAGTTGCTGGCCGCCAAGAAGCGCAAAGGGCTGCTCGACTTTGATCGCGTGGTGATTGAAACCACCGGCCTGGCTGACCCGGGGCCGGTGGCCCAGACCTTTTTCATGGACGAAGAAATTGCCGAGCAGTACCTGCTGGATTCCATCCTGACCCTGGTCGATGCCAAGCACGCCCAGGCCCAGCTCGATGACCGCCAGGAAGCGCGCCGCCAGGTTGGTTTTGCCGACCAGATATTCATCAGCAAGTCCGACCTCGTGGCCGAAGGCGAGGTGAAGGCGCTAATGCATCGCCTGACGCACATGAATCCCCGCGCGCCCCAGAAGAGCGTGCATTTCGGAGAGGTGGCGATTGCGGATGTGTTTGACCTGCGCGGCTTCAATCTCAATGCCAAGCTCGATATCGATCCCGACTTCCTCACAGCCGAAGAGCACGCGGCGCATGATCATCACGACCATGAGCACGGCGAGCATTGCGACCATCCCTCACATGCACACGAAGGGGGCGAGGGTCACCACCATCACCATGACGACGACGTCAAAAGCTTTGTGTTCCGTTCAGACAAGGCCTTCAGCCCGGCCAAGCTGGAGGACTTCCTGGGCGCCGTCGTGAATATCTACGGCCCGCGCATGTTGCGATACAAGGGCGTGCTCAATATGCAGGGGACCGACCGCAAGGTGATTTTCCAGGGGGTGCATCAACTCATGGGCAGTGACCTGGGTCCAGCCTGGGCTGAGGGCGAGCAGAAAAACAGCAAGATGGTCTTCATTGGAATCGATCTGCCCAAAGATATTTTCGTGCAGGGCCTGGAGCAGTGCCTGGTTTGAGGTAGGCTGTTTTCCTGCAACTTATAAAAAGCAGGAGGGATTCATGATTGTCTCGATTCTCCAACGATTTGGTTTCAGGGTGTCACAGCATGCCGGCGAGCCGCTACAATCGCGCGCCGACCAAAATACCCGGAAAGCTGAATCGGGAGGCCAGCCAGGCAGAAAACAGGCCGCAAGCAGCGTTAAAGTAGCTCCTGTGCAAACTGGCAAGGCGGCAGACAAACCGGGCGATCTGGCAACGGGTCGTTCGGCACAAGGTAAGGCCGGACTGTCCGACAGCAGTTTGACCAGGAGACAGTCCGGGGATTCTCCCAAGGCTGCTTCCGAGAGGAGACATATTGTGAAAGCCCCAGCGAAGAAGTCCAAAGCGCCAGCCAAGGCAGTTGCCAAAGCAGCGGTGAAAGCCAAATCGGCGCCCAAGGCCGCAGCGACGGCGGTGGGCAGGGCCGTGAAAAAAGCCGTCAAACCTGCTGCCAAAGCCAAGCCGGCTTCCTCGCCCGTTGCCAAAAAGTCCGCCAAGGTGTCGTCCCCGAAAAAGTCGGCCCCTGTCGCCAGCAAAAAGGTAGTGGCCCAACCGCTAGCCAAAACCAAGGTGGCCGCCAAGCCTGCCAAATCCTCCAAACCCGTGGCCAAATCGATTACCAAGCCCGCTGCCAAAGCGCCCACCAAGCCAGTTGCCAAAGACGACACCGTCGTCAAGGTATCCGGCACCCTGAAAGCACCGCCTGTGGCCATGCCTGTTCCCCCTGCTCCGGCACCTGCCCCGCAATCGGTGCTGAGGGCCCCGCCGCCCCTGAAACCGGGGCGAAGAAGTTCCCCCCGGACGGCGACCCAATCACCCCCGCCCGCACCTATGGTGCCAACCCATGCGCCCGACGCAGCCAAAGCCAGCTACTCCATAATGACCGAACGTGTGATCGCGCCGCCCATTCAGGCGGCTGCCAAAAAAGACCCCAAGCTTGCCAACAACTGGAAGACCAAGTCCGCAGAGCAGTTGACCGACGAGGAAGTCAAGGCTATGCCGGATTCCGAGTACATGAACGAAAAGCAGATGGCATTTTTCCGCCACAAGCTGTCGGTGCTCAAGCAGGAAATCCACAACAGTGCCGGTGAAACCACAGAACACCTGCGCGAAGACACCGTTGTCGTGCCCGATCCGGCAGACCGCGCCACCATTGAAGAAGAGCATGCCCTTGAATTGCGTACCCGCGACCGCGAACGCAAGCTGCTGAAGAAGATCGAGCAGTCGATCGCCCGCATCGATTCCGGTGACTACGGCTACTGTGACGAAACCGGTGAACCGATCGGTGTGGGCCGGCTGATCGCGCGTCCCACCGCCAATTTGTCGCTGGAAGCGCAGCAGCGCCGTGAGCTCAAGCAAAAGATGTTTGGTGACTAACGGCCGGTTTGCTGGTTGAACGTTTTTAACCGTCCCGTCATGTCCAAAGAAGATACCGAATCCGGCTTGCTCTCCAAGATGGTGAAGTTCGTCCGCAATCCTGCGACGAACTGGTCGGATCTGGACTCCGCGCAGTCAGACCGGAACGAAGCCATGAGCAAGCAATTGCTCAAGGAGATGATTGAGCGCAAGCGGCGCAACGACTTTGTGCGCAAGCGCGAATTCGACATGCTGCGCAAAATGCGCAAGCGCGAAGCCATGGTGGGCGTGGGCCAGGACCCGGGCGGCCGACCGTCGTTTTTCCAGAGCAGCATGCCTTCCAGGCCAGATGACCGTGCATCCACGCTGAAAAAGATCGATGAGATCGAGGCGCAGATGTCCATGCAGTGGTGGAAAACCAAGAATGGCACTGTTCAGGGCAATTCTGCTCAAGGACCCCTTGGGGCCCGTGGCAAGCCTGCCGCGACGCAGACCTCGCTGCTGGATAACGCCCTGCCTACCGCCTACAAGGCCACGGAACCCAACGGACTGGAGTCTGCCGCCCAAAAAGCGGCAACTCCAATGTCAGCACAGGAGTTGATGCCGACCCAGCCCGATGCCTTGCTCACGGTGCCTGCAGCCTCCTCCGCACCTACCCAGCCAGCCAGCCTTCCTGCGAAGCCCCATGCCATTGGCGGCCTCGCGGGCGTTGGGGGTGATTACGACGGCAGTACATCGGGTTTTTCGCCTTCCAAGCTCACAGCGGTGGATGTGGAGGAGGACGGGGCCCGGCACGGGGTGCACGATGCGGAACTGGAAGAAGCCGCCATCCGCTTTGCCAATGGCGATGATGCCGGCGCCGAAGCGGGCCTGCTTGAGATATTGGGGCCGGGCGGTGTTCGCGCGGAGCACACTGAAACATGGCTGGCGCTGTTTGATTTGTACCGTGCCACGGGTCAGCAGGAAAAATTCGAGACGGCCGCGATCCAGTTTGTGGAGCGGTTTGACCGTTCGGCTCCGCAGTGGTTCTCCATGCCGGACATGGTGAAAAAGCTCAGTGCCCCGGCTGGCAAGGCAAGCAACGCGCCTGCTGCCGACTGGGTATGTCCTTCGGCGCTGGGCATCCAGACCGTTGCGGCCCTCAAGGCGGCCACCGCCAAGGCGCCTATGCCGTGGCGCCTGGACTGGAGCAACCTCAAAACCATTGAACTGGCTGCTCTCGGGCCTTTGACCGGGGTATTCAGTAGTTGGGCGGCACAGCCTGTTCAGCTGGGTTTTATTGGCGATGCGAAATTGCTAAACGTCCTGCAAAACGCCACACCTTCGGGCAGTCGTGATACAGCTCACAGCTGGTGGCACCTTCGCCTGGAGGCGCTGCGTGTCATGCACCGGCCTGACGACTTTGAACTCGCAGCCCTTGATTTTTGCGTGACTTACGAGGTTTCGCCGCCCGCCTGGGGCGCCGCACGTTGCAAGTACAAGCCGCTGGATACAAAAGGCGGCTCGATGGGCGGGCAGGCCATCATTGGGGAGGTGTTTCGCGACTCCACACACTCCGGCATAAGTAGTCTGGAGGGGGATACCCAGATCGACGGACAAAGCTCGGTGATGAGCCAGCAGGCGTCAGTGGAACTGTCCGGGCAAATCCAGGGCGATGCCATTGAAGTGCTGGACAAGCTGGGGGCCAAGCTGATGGGGGCAGACGTGATGCTGATCTCCTGCGCCAAGCTCATACGCGTCGATTTTTCTGCCGCAGGAACGTTGCTTAACTGGGTGTCGGCCCGCGAGACTGAAAACCGCTCCGTACAGTTCTCGGACGTCAATCGCCTGGTGGTTGCTTTTTTCAATGTGATCGGAATCACGGAACATGCCAGGGTGCTTGCTCGAGTTGACTGAGGTCCACTCATCGTGTCCCGCCCTGCGAGGGGTGCTTCTGCATCTGGGGCACTTGCGAAACGATTGTCCGCAGCCCGCGTAACCTGTCTGCCCCCTTGCTACCTCTGTCTTTGACCGGGTCCACACCCGTGCCCCGGGCCGGAAACCATATTGCTTGCGACCTGCTTGCGGCTTATATCGTTCGCTATGACCGGTCGTCATGAGTGAGTGACCTGCCGACTGTTTTCAAAAAAACAGGAACGTTGCTGATACTTACCTTTCGCACTGTCTTGACATCGCCGGGGCGTCATCAGGCATGGCCTGGGAGTCCATCCATTGGCATGCCGTCCTGCGCGTCCCTTAATGCAACACTTTCATTGGCTTTGCTAAGTGCTTAATTTAGAACACTTTTTAAATTCCATATGACTTCTGAAGATGCTTCTAAGTCCTTGATTTCATTGAAAAAATTTGTGTCAAACCTCTTGCTTGCGGAATGTTTCCTGATAAAGTGGGAAAAAGTGCAATTTAGTGGTGAAAAGTGTTCTCTAAAGGTTTGTAACGGTGTTTCAAGGTGCTTCATCTCTAGTTCTCGATACCAAGGGGCGGCTCTCTGTGCCGACCCGGCATCGCGACGTGCTGAGCGCCACTGCCTCCAGCCAGCTCACCATCACCAAACATCCGCACGGCTGCCTTATGATTTTCCCACGCAACGAATGGGAGAAATTCCGCGACCGCATCGCCTCGCTGCCCATGCAGGCCCAATGGTGGAAACGGATTTTCCTGGGTAATGCGATGGATGTGGACATGGATGCGACTGGCCGTGTATTGGTTTCGCCTGAACTTCGGCAAGCTGCCGGCATCAGCAAGGATACGGTGCTGCTCGGCATGGGTAGCTACTTCGAACTCTGGGACGCTGCGACGTATGCCGCCCAGGAGGCCGAGCAGATGAAGGGTGAAATGCCCGATGTCTTCAGAGACTTTTCATTCTGAAAGAAGACGGTGCAAGACACATGGACACATCGCACCGTCTTGTTGAACGAAGCCATAGCGGCGCTTCACATCAACCCGGACGGCCACTACATCGACGCGACTTTCGGTCGCGGCGGGCATTCGCGCCTCTTGCTGTCCCGGCTTTCGCCGCAAGGGCGTCTCACGGCCTTCGACAAGGACCTCGACGCCATCGCGGAAGCGCAAACCATCGCCGACCCGCGCTTTTCAATTCGCCACGAAGGCTTCATGCACCTGGGTCAACTGCCCGCTGCCAGCGCAGCGGGCGTGCTGATGGACCTTGGCGTGAGCTCACCCCAGATCGACAACCCGCTGCGCGGCTTTTCCTTTCGTTCGGAGGGGCCTCTGGACATGCGCATGGATACGACGCGTGGCCAGAGTGTGGCCGAGTGGCTGACAGACGCATCCATAGAAACAATGGCGGAGGTGATTCGTGAATATGGCGAAGAACGGTTTGCTCAACAGATTGCAAAGGCGATTGATCGTCGCCGACAGGAACGGGGCCCTCTTCGAACCACCGCTGAGCTGGCCGAAGTCGTGGCTGGCGCGGTCAAAACCCGCGAGCCGGGCAAGGACCCTGCAACGCGCACATTTCAGGCTCTTCGGATTTTCATCAACGCCGAGCTTGAAGAGCTGCAACAGGCGTTAGAAGCTTCGCTGAAAGTACTCCAACCGGGAGGCCGTCTGGTGGTGATCAGTTTTCATTCGCTCGAAGACCGCATCGTCAAGCAATTCATCGCCGGGCAGTCGCGCGAAGTGTTTGACCGCCGCGCCCCGTTTGCCGCGCCCAAGGCCATGAGGCTCAAGGCCCTGGGCCGCATCAAGCCCAGCGAAGAGGAGATTGCCGCCAACCCCCGTTCCCGCAGCGCCGTGATGCGGGTGGCCGAGCGCACCGAGGTGAGCGCATGAATACCGCAAAACTGCTCCTAGCCCCTCGGGGGTTGAACGACAGAGGTGAAGCGTCCCGCGAGCCGCGGCCTGCAGGGCCTCGGGAGCTACACGGAGTGAGCAAGCGTGGGGACTCTTCATCCCAGCAGGGGCCGCGGGACTGGCTTTGCCAGACCGCAGGCGCAGCGGCCCCCTCGGGGGGCAGCGCAGTACACGCAGTGACAAGCGTGGGGGCCATCAGATGCTCCGCCTGAACCTCGTCCTGCTGCTGGCCGTGTTGGCCAGTGCGCTTTATCTGGTGAGCACTCAGTACGAGTCGCGTCGCCTGTATGTGGAGCTTGAAAAGGCCACCGCCCACAGCCGGCAAATCGAAACGGATAATGAACGCCTGCAGCTTGAAAAGCGTGCCCAGGCCACGCCTCTTCGGGTTGAGAAACTCGCCAGGGATCGCCTGCAGATGCGCACGGCAACGCCGGCCATCACGCAGTATGTGACCTATCGGGATGCTGCGGTTGCCGGGGTGCCGCATGAGTAGGAGCGTTCTCTACAGCTCCAGCCCCTTGCTGGCCAGCAAGACGCCGGTCTGGCGCAGCAAATTTATTGTGGCGGCCATTGCCCTGGCTTTTGTGGGGCTGGCGGGGCGGGCCGCGTACATCCAGGTTTTCGGCAATGAATTTTTCCAGCGCCAGGGTGAAGTCCGCTTTGCCCGAACGCTGGAGTTGCCGGCCAATCGCGGCCGTATTCTCGATCGCAATGGCCTGATTTTGGCTTCCAGCGTGCCTGCTCCCAGTATCTGGGCCATCCCGGAAGACGTCGAAGCGAGCAGGGCCCAGCTTGCAGAACTCGCCAGGCTGCTGGAAATGCCGCAGGCTGATCTGAAGAAAAAACTGGGTAACGAGGACAAAACTTTTGTCTGGCTCAAGCGCCAGGTCGACGAGCCGATAGCCCAGCAAATCCATGCGATGGGCATCAAGGGGATCTATGCGCGCCGGGAATACAAGCGCAAGTACCCTGAAGGCGAGGCGGCTGCCCATGTGGTTGGGTTCACCAACGTCGAAGACAACGGCCAGGAAGGCATCGAACTCACGTTCAACAAGGAGCTCGCCGGAAAGGCGGGCTCACGGCGTGTCATCAAGGACCGGCTCGGTCGCGTGGTTGAGGGCGTTGGTGAGCAGGTGCCGCCGATCGAGGGCAAAGACATCCAGTTAAGCGTCGACAGCAAGGTGCAGTTCTTCGCTTACCAGAAGCTGCGCGACGCCGTGACCGCGCGCAAGGCCAAGGCCGGCAGCGTGGTGGTGCTTGATGCGATCACCGGCGAGGTGCTGGCGCTCGCCAACTACCCGAGCTACGTGCCTGACAAGCGGCAGAACCTCACGGGCGAGCAACTGCGCAACCGCGCGCTGACTGACACCTTCGAGCCCGGTTCAACGATGAAGCCGATCACGGTCGCCATGGCGCTGGAAGCCGGCCGGGTCAAACCGCAGACCCTCGTCGAAACCGGGCCTGGCCGCTTCAGCATCGGCGGCTTCACCATCAGCGATACCCACAACTACGGCACGCTGACCGTCGAGGGCGTGATCCAGAAGTCGAGCAACGTCGGGGCGTTGAAAATCGCGCAAAAAATGAGTCCGCACGAGATGTGGGATACCTACACCGCGCTCGGTTACGGGCAGAAGCCCCAGATCCAGTTTCCCGGCGCCGTGACAGGCCGGCTGCGACCCTGGAAAAGCTGGCGGCCTGTTGAGCAGGCGACCATGGCTTATGGCTACGGGCTCTCGGCCTCGCTGTTCCAGATGGCGCATTCCTATACCTCGTTTGCGCACGATGGGCGGATCATTCCGGTTACCATGCTCAAGAGCACTGAGCCCGCCGTCGGCGTCAGGGTGTTTTCTGCCGAGAACGCGCATGCGGTGCGAAGGATGCTCCAGATGGCTGCGGCACCGGGTGGCACCGGCCAACTGGCACAGACGGTCGGCTATTCGGTTGGCGGCAAGTCGGGCACGGCGCACAAGCAGGTCGGCAAGGGCTATGCGAGCAACAAATACCGTGCCTGGTTCACCGGCATGGCGCCTATCGAGGCACCGCGCATCATCGTCGCGGTGATGATCGACGAGCCGAGTGATGGCCAGTATTTTGGCGGCGTTGCGGCGGCGCCGGTTTTCAGTGAAGTGGTGCAGCAGACGCTGCGCATGATGGGCGTTCAGCCGGACGTGAGCGTCAAGCCGCAAATCGTGACGCAGGCTGTCGAGGAGTCGTTTTGACAACCCAGCTCCATACCCCCGAGCAGGCGGCCCGCTGGTTGCGTGAGCGCGTGACCGGCAGCCTGCGGACGGACAGCCGCATGGTGGGCGGCGGTGACGGATTCATTGCATGGCCCGGCGCTGCGACGGATGGCCGGAAGTATCTTGGTGACGCACTGGCTTCGGGCGCTCGCGCCTGCCTGGTGGAGTTGCAGGGCTTTGAGCCCCGTGGCCCGGAAGATGAAAGGGTGGCCGCTTACGCGGGACTCAAGGCGGCAACCGGCCCCATCGCCGCTGCCTATTTTGATGAGCCGAGCCGGCACCTGCAGGTCGCAGCCGTCACCGGCACCAATGGCAAGACATCGACAACATGGTGGCTGGCCCAGGCGCTGGGCAGGCTGAGGCGCAAATGCGGTGTCGTGGGAACCCTGGGCATCGGGGAGCCCGGTGCGGTGGTTTTCACGGGGTTGACCACACCTGATCCTGTGCTGCTCCAGCAGCAACTGCGCCGTTTTGTGGACGAGGGCTTCGCCGCCTGCGCCCTGGAGGCTTCCTCGATAGGGCTGGTGGAGCGGCGTCTGGATGCCACCACCATACAGGTCGCGATCTTCACCAACTTCACGCAGGACCATCTCGACTACCACCCGTCCATGCCGGCCTATTGGGAGGCCAAGAAAATGCTGTTCAGCTGGCCTGGCCTGAAGGCGGCAGTCATCAACGTGGACGATGGCAAAGGCCTTGAGTTGAGCGCTTCGCTGGCCGGCTCGGACCTGGATGTCTGGACATTGTCCTGCACAGGGCCGGCCCGGATTCATGCACAAAAAATCCACCACGGCATGAATGGCGTGAGTTTTGATGTCGTCGAAGGCGCGGAGCAGCACCGAGTGTCCAGCAAGCTGGTCGGCCAGTACAACGTGTACAACCTGCTGGGCGTCATCGCGGCCCTGCGTGCCATGGGCATACCGCTGGCCGACGCGGTGGGCGCGTGTGCCGACCTGCTGCCGGTGCCGGGGCGCATGGACACGCTGGCGGAAGAAGGCCTGCCGCTGGTCGTCATCGATTACGCGCACACGCCCGACGCCCTGGAAAAAGTACTCACAGCGCTCCAGCCGGTCGCGCGCAGCCGCGGTGGCCAGCTCTGGTGCGTCTTTGGCTGTGGCGGAGACCGCGATGCCGGCAAGCGTCCGCTGATGGCTGCGGTGGTGGAAAAAAATGCCGACAAAGTGGTGGTCACCAGCGACAACCCGCGCAGTGAGAACCCACTGGCCATCATCGACCAGGTGCTGAGGGGGTTGAATCACCGCGACGCCGTGCACGTGCAGGCAGACCGGGGTTCGGCGATTGCGCATGCGCTGAGCGTGGCGCAAGCCCATGATGTGGTGCTGCTGGCGGGCAAGGGGCATGAAAGTTATCAGGAGATCCAGGGCGTGAAGCTTCCGTTTTCCGACAGGGCGCAGGCGCAAGCCGCCCTCGCCCTGAATGCGGCGCGCGTGGCACGCCAGGCCGGGGGAGGCTCCGCATGATGACCTTGCAACAGGCGCTGGGCTGGTTGCCGTCGGCCCGGCTGGTGGGTGATGGCAGCGTGAAGCCTCTGCGCGTGCACACCGATACCCGCAGCCTGCAGGCCGGCGACCTGTTCGTGGCGCTCAAGGGCGAGCGCTTTGACGCCCATGAATTTCTGGCGCAGGCCAAGGCGCAGGGCGCCGTGGCGGCGATTGCCCACCATGGCCTGGCCGCGGCAGGTCTGCCGGGTCTGGAGGTGGCTGACTCGAAACTGGCGCTCGGCCAGCTGGCGGCCGGCTGGCGTTCGCAATTCAGCTTGCCCCTCATTGCGGTGACGGGAAGCAACGGCAAAACGACGGTGACGCAGATGATCGCGGCTATCCTGCGGGCCTGGAAATCCACGCAGGCTTTTGCCACGGAAGGCAATCTCAACAACGATATTGGGGTGCCCCTGACGTTGTTGCGCCTTCGTGCCTCCCATGAGGTGGGCGTGGTGGAGCTGGGCATGAACCATCCCGGAGAAATCGCCTACCTCGCCGCACTGGTCAGGCCCGGCGTGGCGCTGGTCAATAACGCCCAGCGCGAGCACCTTGAATTCATGGCCACGGTGGAAGCCGTCGCCCGGGAGAACGGCTCCGTCCTGCAGGCCCTCGGCACGGATGGCATTGCCGTTTTTCCTGCCGATGATGACTACACCGCTATCTGGCGCGGCCTCGCGGGGGCGCGCCGCGTGCTGACTTTTGCACAAACGGGTCCGGCCGATGTCACGGCCCAGGCGCAGTGGAGCGGCGACTGCTGGCAGGTTGCGGCCCGGACACCCTCAGGTCCGCTTGATTTTTCCCTGCATATTGCGGGCCGGCACAACGTCAAGAATGCGCTGGCCGCCATCGCCTGTGCGCTGGCCGCCGGCGTTCCCCTGCCAGCCATCGCGGCGGGTTTGCCGGAATTCGCCCCGGTCAAGGGGCGTTCCCGCGCCGTGACCGTGCGCCTGGCGAATCGTGTGGTGACATTGATCGACGACACCTACAACGCCAATCCCGACTCCATGCGCGCGGCCATCGAGGTGCTGGCCGAGTTGCCGGCGCCGCGCCTGCTGGTCATGGGCGACATGGGTGAGGTGGGCGACCAGGGCCCCCAGTTCCACGAAGAAGCCGGCCGGTATGCTCGCGCGCGGGGCATCGAGCAGCTTTTCACGCTGGGCGCCCAGTCCCAAGGGGCGGGCACCGCTTTCGGCGCGGGACGCCATTTCAACCAGATGGCTGATCTGGCCGCCGCCGTGTTGGCTGAATTGCCGCAGGCCGGCAGCGTGCTGGTGAAGGGCTCCCGCTTCATGAAGATGGAGCAGGTGGTCCAGGCCATTGCAGATAACACACAAAACTACAAGGAAGAAACATGAGCCCCCACGCTTACATGCGTTCGCTGCCGGCGGCTCGGCAGGAGGCATTTCATGCTGCTTAGCCTGGCCCAGTGGCTCCAGTCGATTTCCCCTGAATTCGGGTCGTTCAGGGTGTTTCAGTACCTGACATTCCGTGCCGTCATGGCCGCGCTCACGGCGCTGCTGATCGGCCTGCTTGCCGGGCCGTTTGTCATTCGCCGGCTGATTTCGCTGAAGATCGGCCAGCCCATCCGCGAATATGCGATGCAGACACACCTGAGCAAGAGCGGAACGCCCACCATGGGGGGCGTGCTGATCCTGATGTCCATCGGCATTTCGACCCTGCTGTGGTTTGACCTGTCCAACCGCTTCGTGTGGATTGTGCTGCTCGTCACCCTGGGATTCGGTGCCATCGGCTGGGCCGACGACTGGCGCAAGGTGGTGCTGAAAGATCCGGAAGGCATGCGATCGCGTGAAAAATACCTGTGGCAATCGCTGATTGGCCTGGTGGCGGCGCTGTACCTGGTGTTCAGCATCTCGGAGAGTTCCAACCTGCGCGTGCTGGAACTGTTTTTCAGCTGGGTGCAGTCGGGATTTGACGTCAACCTGCCGCCCAAGGCCGGTCTGCTGGTGCCCTTCGTGAAGGAAATCAGTTATCCGCTGGGTGTGTTTGGTTTTGTGATTCTGACCTACCTGGTAATCGTTGGCTCAAGCAATGCCGTCAACCTGACCGACGGCCTGGACGGGCTGGCCATCATGCCGGTAGTCATGGTGGGGTCTGCACTGGGCGTGTTCGCCTATGTGACCGGTAGCGCGGTCTACTCCAAATACCTTTTCTTTCCGCACATTCCCGGCTCCGGTGAGCTGCTGATCTTTTGCTCGGCCATGGCGGGGGCCGGGCTGGCGTTCCTGTGGTTCAACACGCACCCGGCCCAGGTGTTCATGGGGGACGTCGGCGCACTGGCGCTGGGGGCGGCGCTGGGCACCATCGCCGTCATCGTGCGCCAGGAAATTGTGCTGGCCATCATGGGCGGCATTTTTGTCGTCGAGGCCCTGTCCGTGATGATGCAGGTGACCTGGTTCAAGTACACCAAGAAGCGCTACGGCGAAGGCCGGCGCCTCTTCAAGATGGCGCCGCTGCACCACCACTTCGAGAAAAGCGGCTGGAAAGAAACGCAAGTGGTCGTCCGCTTCTGGATCATCACCATGCTGCTGTGCCTGGTCGGCCTGTCAACCTTGAAGCTCAGGTAAGGCATGAGGCATTTACAAGACCAAACCGTGCTGATCCTGGGCCTGGGCGCGTCCGGCTTGGCCATGGCGCGCTGGTGCGTCCGCCATGGGGCATTGGTGACGGTCGCTGACACACGCGATGCGCCCGCATTGCTCGCGACGCTTCGGCAGGAACTTCCCGGGGTGAAGTTTGTGAGAGGCGCTTTTACGCCGGACCTCGTGCAGGGTAGCGCCGTGCGCGCAGTCTATCGTTCGCCAGGATTGGCGCCTGCCGTGATCGCTCCTGTGGTCGATGCCGCGCGTGCCATGGGCTTGCCTGTCGGGGGTGAACTTGATCTGTTCTCTCGGGCCCTGGCCGATCTCCGCGAGGTGCTGACAACGGAGGTGGTGGAAGAAAATCCCCAGCCTCTTGAATCGCCTGAACCGGTGATTGAATCGCCATTGCCCGATGTATCCGATGTATCCGATGTAACGGATGCCGCCGGCTCGCTTGAGGGCGAAGCCGCTGTGGTGACTGATTCCTCCGGCGACTTGGAAGAGATGCCCGCGCCAGATGCTGCGGAAAGCGCGCCTGCCTCGGAAGATGCCGGCGAAGACGCTGCGTTGCCCGCTCTGCTCGCCCCCGCGCCGGCCGAACAGCCCGCTGGCTACAGGCCGGTGGTGCTGGCCATCACGGGAACCAACGGCAAAACCACGGTGACTTCCCTGGTCGGCCAACTGGTGCAACGGGCCGGAAAAACTGTTGCCGTTGCAGGCAATATCGGCCCGACGCTGCTCGATACGCTGTCTGCGCGTCTTGACGCGGACACCCTGCCGCAGGTGTGGGTGCTGGAACTGTCCAGCTTCCAGCTCGCGGATGCGCAGGACTTTGAGCCGACGGCTGCCGTGGTGTTGAATGTGACCCAGGATCATCTGGACTGGCACGGCGACATGGATGCTTACGTCGCGGCCAAGGCCCGGATATTTGGACGCAGCACCTTCATGCTGCTTAACCGTGACGATCCCCGGGTGATGGAGATGCTTCCGCCGCCCGTCAAGGTACGCCTGCGGCCTCCGCAGGTTCGCCCGCATTCGACTTTTGGCGCCGGGGAGCCCCAGCGACCCGGTGACTACGGCATCGAAACCGTCAATGGCATGGCGTGGCTGGTGCGCGCCGCGGAAGCCGATGAAACCATCAAGCGCCGCAAGGGTGAAGAAGTGGAGCTGCACATCCAGCGCCTGATGCCGCTGGATGCCCTGCGCATTCGCGGCCGCCACAACGCCACCAATGCGCTGGCGGCGCTCGGGCTGGCCGTCGCGGCCGGTTGCAGCCTTGCGCCCATGCTGCATGGTCTGCGCGAGTACCGGGGCGAGCCGCACCGCGTGGAATCCATCGCGGTGGTGAACGATGTCGAATATTTCGACGACAGCAAGGGCACCAATGTCGGCGCCACCGCGGCGGCACTGGTGGGTCTGGGGGCCGAACGCAAGCTGGTGGTGATTCTGGGCGGCGAAGGCAAGGGGCAGGATTTTTCGCCGCTGGCCGAGCCCGTGTCGCGCCATGCCCGCGCCGTGGTGCTGATCGGCAAGGACGCGCCCCTCATCCGGTCTGCCCTGCAGGCCAGCCAGGTGGCGCTGCTGGACGCCGCGTCGATGCAGGAGGCGGTGAGCCTGGCGGCCGCGCAGGCCCATACCGGTGACGCTGTCCTGATGTCGCCCGCCTGCGCCAGTTTTGACATGTTTGACAACTACGAACACCGCGCCCAGGTCTTTTGTGATGCGGTGCAGGCGCTGGCCCAGGAACAGGGGGTGGTGTTGTGACCGTGGCTGCACGCCTTTGGGGTTGGCTTTCCGGTCTCGGCGGCGTCGGCGCGGTCGCTGCGGATGTGCTGCCCGTTCGCCTCGGTCGGCAGAGCCTGTCCCGAAGCCCGGCTGCGCCTGTTCGCATGGCGGGGTTTGACCAGGCGCTGGTCTGGGTGACGGTGGCCTTGCTGATGTGGGGCTTGGTCATGGTGTATTCGGCATCGGTGGCGATGCCCGACAACCCCAAGTTTTCCCGCTATGCGCACACGCATTTCCTGCTGCGTCATGTGTTGTCACTGGTGGTGGCTTTCATCGTGGCGTATCTGGCGTTTCAGGTTCCCATGGCGACCTGGGAAAAGCTGGCTCCCTGGCTGTTTGTGCTGTCCCTGCTGCTGCTGATGCTGGTACTGCTGCCCTTTATCGGCAAGGGCGTCAATGGCGCGCGGCGCTGGATTTCAATGGGCTTCATGAATTTCCAGCCCTCGGAGCTGGCGAAGTTTGCGGTGCTGCTCTACGCCGCGGATTACATGGTTCGCAAGATGGAAGTGAAGGAGCGCTTCTTTCGCGCTGTGTTGCCCATGGCGGTGGCGATTGGCATCGTGGGCCTGCTGCTGCTGGCCGAGCCTGACATGGGCGCTTTCATGGTGATCTCGGTCATCGCGATGGGAATCCTCTTTCTCGGCGGCGTCAATGCGCGCATGTTCTTCGTGATTGCGGCCGTGGTGGTGGTCGCATTTGGCCTGATGGTGATGCTCAGCGAATGGCGCCGCGAGCGGATTTTTGCCTACCTGGATCCCTGGAGCGACAAGTACTCCATGGGCAAGGGCTACCAGCTGTCGCATTCGCTGATCGCTTTCGGGCGCGGCGAGATTTTTGGCGTGGGCCTGGGCGGCAGCATCGAGAAGCTGCACTGGCTGCCCGAGGCGCACACCGACTTCCTGATGGCCGTGATCGGCGAAGAGTTCGGCCTGCTGGGTGTGCTCGTGGTGATTGGCCTGTTCATGTGGATGACCCGCCGCATCATGCACATCGGCCGCCAGTCGATCGCACTGGACCGTCTGTTTGCCGGGCTGGTGGCACAAGGTGTCGGCATCTGGATGGGCTTCCAGACCTTCATCAACATCGGCGTGAACCTCGGTGCCTTGCCCACCAAGGGCCTGACCCTGCCGCTGATGAGCTATGGCGGCTCGGCCATTTTGATGAACCTGATTGCCTTGGCCGTGGTGTTAAGAATCGATTATGAGAATCGACTGTTGATGCGCGGAGGCCGGGCATGAGCAAGCAACACTGCGCCTTGGTGATGGCCGGCGGAACCGGGGGCCATATTTTTCCGGGCCTCGCCGTGGCCGAGGCCTTGCGCGAGCGCGGCTGGCGGGTGCACTGGCTGGGCGGCCGGGGCAATGCGGGCCACCCCAGCATGGAAAGCCAGCTGGTGCCACCACGCGGCTTCGCTTTCGAGTCAATCGATTTCTCCGGCGTGCGCGGCAAGGGCCCGGTCACCCTGGTGTTCCTGCCGCTGCGCCTGCTCAAGGCCTTTTGGCAGAGCATCCAGGTTGTGCGGCGTGTCAAGCCTGATGTGGTGGTCGGGCTGGGCGGCTACATCGCCTTTCCGGCCGGCATGATGAGCGTGCTGCTGGGCAAGCCGCTGGTGCTGCATGAACAGAACTCCGTGGCGGGCATGGTCAACAAGGTGCTGGCCGGCGTGGCCGATCGCGTCTTCACGGCCTTCCCCGGCGTGTTCAGGAAAGCCGAATGGATCGGCAACCCCCTGCGCCCCGCCTTCACCCGCCAGCCGGATCCCGCAACCCGATTTGCCGGCCGGGCAGGGCCCTTGAAGCTGCTGGTGGTCGGTGGCAGCCTCGGGGCCAGGGCCCTGAATGAGTTGGTGCCCAAAGCCCTGTCCCTGATGCCGCCAGCCCTGCGCCCCGACGTCACGCATCAAAGCGGGATCCGCCAGATCGACGAATTGCGTGCCAACTATGCAGCCGCCGGCGTGCAGGCAGAACTGACGCCCTTCATTGAGGACACGGCACAGGCATTTGCCGATGCCGACCTCATCATTTGCCGCGCTGGCGCCAGCACGGTCACTGAAATTGCCGCCGTGGGGGCTGCAGCGCTGTTTGTGCCCTTTCCTTCCGCGGTCGATGACCACCAGACGACGAATGCCCGGTTCCTGGTCGACCAGGGGGGCGGCTGGTTGCTGCAGCAGCGCGACATGAGCGCCGCCGCACTGGCCGACTTGCTACAAAAAACTGAGCGATCCGCGCTGCTTCAATGCGCGCTAAAAGCCAAAACCATGCAAAAAACTGATGCCACAACGCGCGTTGTGGCCGCTTGCGAGGAGCTTGCAAGATGAAACACGCCATTAAAAACATTCACTTCATCGGGTTGGGCGGCTCCGGCATGTCAGGCATTGCCGAAGTGCTGCACAACCTGGGCTACGTCATTTCGGGGTCTGACCTGTCGGACAGCGCCACGCTGCAGCGGCTGGCCAGGCTCGGCATCAAGACCTTTGTCGGGCATGCCGCCGACAACCTGGCCATGGTGGATGCGGTGGTGACCTCCACCGCCGTGCAGCCCGACAATCCCGAAGTGCTGGCAGCGCGCGAAAAGCGCATTCCCGTGGTGCCCCGTGCCCTGATGCTGGCCGAGCTGATGCGCCTGAAGCAGGGCATTGCGATTGCCGGCACGCATGGCAAAACCACCACCACCAGCCTGGTGGCCAGTGTGCTGGCCGAAGGCGGGCTGGACCCGACGTTTGTCATCGGCGGCCGGCTCAACAGCGCCGGCGCGAATGCCAAGCTCGGCTCGGGCGACTACATCGTGGTCGAGGCCGACGAATCGGATGCCTCCTTCCTGAACCTGCTGCCCGTGATGGCGGTCGTCACCAACATCGACGCCGACCACATGGAAACCTACGGCCACGATTTCGGCAACCTGAAGAAGGCCTTTGTCGATTTCCTGCACCGCATGCCCTTTTACGGCACGGCGATTTTGTGTACCGACGACCCCGCCGTGCGCGACATCGTCCCGCATGTCTCCTGCCCGATCACCAGCTATGGCTTCGGTGAAGACGCACAGGTGCGGGCCGTCAATGTACGGCCGGTGGGCGCGCAAATGCACTTCACGGCGCAGCGCCGCAACGGTGTCACGCTGCCCGACCTGGAGGTGGTGCTCAACCTTGCTGGCGAGCACAACGTGCTCAATGCCCTGTCGGCCATTGCGGTGGCGGTGGAGCTCAACGTGCCGGATGCGGCGGTGCAAAAAGCGCTGGCTGAATTCCGGGGCGTGGGCCGGCGCTTCCAGAGCTACGGCGATGTGCCCGCCAAAGGCGGCGGCCATTTCACGGTCATCGAGGATTACGGCCACCATCCGGTCGAGGTCGCGGCGACGCTGGCTGCTGCGCGCGGCGCCTTCCCGGGCAGACGGTTGGTGCTGGCATTCCAGCCGCACCGCTATACCCGTACGCGTGACTGCTTTGAGGACTTCGTCAGGGTCATCGGCCAGGCCGATGCCGTGCTGCTGGCCGAAGTCTATGCCGCCGGCGAGACGCCCATCGTGGCGGCTGACGGCCGCTCGCTGGCGCGCGCGCTGCGCGTGGCGGGCAAGCTGGAGCCGGTATTTGTGAGCGAGATCGACGCGATGCCGCAAGCCATCCTGGATAACGCACTGGGAGGCGATGTCGTGATGTGCATGGGTGCCGGATCGATTGGGCTCGTGCCCGGCAAATTGTTGGAACTGGAAGGTGCGCAGTGAGTAGCAACTCAGACACATCCCAGGCCGTGAGCGCCGGGACAAGCGCGGGGGCCACGTTTGGCAAGGTCGCCGTCCTCATGGGGGGCATGTCGGCCGAGCGCGAGATCTCCCTGATGTCGGGCCGTGGCGTGTTGCAGGCGTTACGTTCCCGCGGTGTGGACGCCCATGCGTTTGACCCGGCCGAGCGCGACATCAGCGAGTTGAAAAAGGACGGGTTTGCGCGCTGTTTCATCGCACTGCATGGCCGGTTCGGCGAAGACGGCACGGTGCAGGGCGCATTGGAGTTGCTGGGCATACCCTATACCGGCTCCGGCGTTATGGCATCCAGCATGGCCATTGACAAGGTGATGACCAAGCGGGTCATGCTCGCCGAAGGCCTGCCGACCCCCACCTATGTGCTGTTGCGCCGGGGCAGCTATGGCAGCGCCGACGTGAGCGCCGTCCCTGACAAGCTGGGCTTGCCGCTGATTGTCAAGCCCGCACGGGAAGGCTCATCGATCGGGTTGACCAAGGTGACCGAGCGGGCCAGCATGGCAGATGCGGTGGCGCAGGCTGAAAAGCTGGATGCCGACATCCTGTGCGAGCAGTTCATCAGTGGCGACGAGGTGACCTGCCCGGTACTGGGAACCGGCAGCGAGGCACGCGCCCTGCCTGTCATCCGCATCGTTGCGCCCGACGGCAATTACGACTACCAGAACAAATACTTCACCGACACTACGCAGTATCTGGTGCCCTGCGGCCTGCCTGAAGGCGAAGAGGCCGTCATCCAGCAGCTGGTCCTGCAGGCTTACCGCACGCTCAACTGCCGCGGCTGGGCGCGCGCCGACGTGATGATTGACAAGGCAACGCGCAAGCCCTACCTGCTTGAAATCAATACCTCGCCCGGCATGACCGGCCACTCGCTGGTGCCCATGTCGGCACGGGCGGCCGGAATTTCCTATGAGGACCTGTGCCTCGAGGTGCTGAAGACCACCGCGCTCGATCATCAAACGCAAGGGGGAGGCACCCCTTGAGCCGCACCATGCCAATGCCAGTCGCCCTGCCGGCGGACATCAAGCTGATGAACACCTTTTCGGTGCTTTTTGGCCTGGTGTTTGCGGCCATGGTGTTGGCGCTGGCCGTGGCGTGGCTGATGCGGCAGCCCCTTTTCAACCTGAACGGCATCCGCGTGCAGGGTGATCTGGCCCACAACAACGCGGTCACCCTGCGCGCCAATGTGGCGCCCAAGTTGCGCGGCAATTTTTTCACGGTGGACCTGGCCCATACGCGGACGGCCTTCGAAGCCGTACCCTGGGTTCGCCGCGCGCTGGTGCAGCGCGAGTTTCCCAACCGGCTCAAGGTGGTGCTGCAGGAGCACAAGGCCATCGCCTATTGGGGCCCGGAAGGCGAGGCCCGCCTGGTCAACAGTTTTGGCGAGGTGTTCGAAGCGAACCAGGGCGATGTGGAGGCCGAAGACCTGCCGCTGCTCAACGGCCCGCAGGGACGGGCGCCGCTCGTGCTCCAGGCTTACCAGCTGCTGTCCCCGATGTTCGAAGGACTGGACGCAGTGCTGGAGAAGCTGGAGCTGACCGGACAGGGAAGCTGGCGCGCGCGGCTCGACAGTGGCGCCGTGATCGAGCTGGGAAGCGGCTCGCTGGAGGAATTACAGGTGCGTGTACGGCGGTTTATCGCAACGCTGACACAGGTCTCGTCAAGGTATGGACGGGACCTGGAGTCCGCCGACCTGCGCTATGGCAACGGTTATGCGATCAGGCTGAGGGGTGTTACCACGGTGAACGCTGGTGACAAAGAAGACAGGAAAGTGAAAAGGTAAATATATATGGCCAAAGAATACAAGGACCTGGTAGTCGGACTGGACATCGGAACCAGCAAGGTCATGGCCGTGGTTGCAGAGGTCATGCCGGGCGGTGAACTCAAGCTTGCAGGCCTGGGCATTGCGGCCAGCAATGGCCTCAAGCGCGGCGTGGTGGTCAATATTGACGCCACGGTGCAAAGCATCCAGCAGGCGCTGAAGGAGGCCGAGTTGATGGCCGACTGCAAGATCGCACGGGTCTACACCGGCATCACCGGCAGCCATATCCGCGGCATCAATTCCAGCGGCATGGTCGCGGTGAAAGACAAGGAAGTGACGCAGGCCGATGTGGCCCGCGTGATCGAAACAGCCAAGGCCATCAACATCTCGACCGACCAGCGGCTGCTGCTGGTGGAGCCGCAGGAATTTGTCATCGACGGCCAGGATGTGCGCGAGCCGATCGGCATGAGCGGCATCCGGCTCGAGGCCAAGGTGCATATCGTGACCGGCGCGCAAAGCGCTGCCGAGAACATCATCAAGTGTGTCAGGCGCTGCGGGCTGGAGGTCGACCAGCTGATGCTCAACCCGCTGGCCTCCAGCCTGGCCGTGTTGACACAGGACGAGCAGGAGCTGGGTGTGGCGCTGGTGGACATTGGCGCGGGCACCACCGATGTCGCCATCTTCACCGGCGGCGCCATCCGGCACACCGCCGTGATTCCGATTGCCGGCGACCTGATCACCAGCGATATCGCCATGGCCCTGCGCACGCCTACTAAGGATGCCGAGGACATCAAGGTCGAAAGCGGCTATGCCAAGCAGCTGCTGGCCGATCCCGACACGCAGGTCGAGGTTCCGGGTCTGGGCGATCGCGGCCCGCGCATGCTCAGCAAGCAAGCCCTGGCCGGCGTGATCGAGCCGCGCATTGAAGAGATTTATTCGCTGGTCCAGCAGGTCATCCGCGAGTCGGGCTACGAAGAGGTGCTGTCGTCGGGCATCGTGATCACCGGCGGCAGCGCGGTGATGCCGGGCATGGTGGAGCTTGGCGAGGACATCTTCCTCAAGCCGGTGCGGCGCGGCATACCGCGCTACTCCAGCGCGCTGTCCGACATGGTGGCGCAGGCCCGGGCCGCAACGGTGATGGGTTTGCTCGAGGAAGCGCGGCTCGCACGCATGCGGGGCTACAAGGTGGCGCAGAAGGCGGGCAGCATGCACAACGCTTTTGGTCGTGTCAAAGACTGGTTTGTGGGGAATTTCTGATGAACAACTACTTCAGTTTCATTCGTCGTCCTTCACGCTGCACCCACTGCGGAGGAGCAGACCCCCCTGCGTGACAGGGGGGTTCAGGCATCAAGACCGTTTAGAAAAATTTTGGCAACTGCAGTTTATTGATAGGAGGCTCCCAATGAGCATCGAAATGATTGAAATCGAAGAATTCAACCAGGGCACACAAATCAAGGTGATCGGTGTCGGTGGTGGTGGCGGCAATGCCGTCGGTCACATGATCGATTGCAACGTGCAGGGCGTCGAGTTCATCTGCGCCAACACCGACGCGCAGGCCCTCAGCCGCGGCAGCGCGCACAAGACCATCCAGCTGGGCAGCAGCGGGCTGGGGGCGGGCAGCAAGCCCGACAAGGGCCGGGACGCGGCCGAGCTGGCGGTGGACGACATCCGCAGCGCCATTGCCGGCGCGCACATGCTGTTCATCACGGCCGGCATGGGTGGCGGCACCGGCACCGGTGCGGCGCCGGTGATTGCCCGCGTGGCCAAGGAGATGGGCATTTTGACGGTGGGGGTGGTGACCAAGCCTTTCGAATTCGAAGGCGGCCGCCGCATGACCAACGCCGACCTCGGCCTGTCCGAACTGGAAGCCAATGTCGACTCGCTGATCGTGGTGCTCAACGAAAAGCTGCTCGAAGTGCTGGGCGATGACGTGACTCAGGATGAAGCCTTCGCCCATGCCAACGACGTGCTGAAAAACGCCGTCGGCGGCATCGCCGAGATCATCAATGTGCCCGGCCATGTCAACGTTGACTTTGAAGACGTGCGCACCGTGATGGGCGAGCCCGGCAAGGCCATGATGGGCACGGCCAAGGCCAACGGTCCCGACCGCGCCCGCATCGCGGCCGAACAGGCGGTGGCTTGCCCCCTGCTGGAAGGCATTGACCTGTCAGGCGCCAAGGGCGTGCTGGTGCTGATCACCGCGGCCAAGGGCTCACTCAAGCTGAGCGAGTCCAAGCTGGCGATGAACACCATCCGCGCCTACGCCTCTCCCGATGCGCACGTGATCTACGGCACGGCTTACGACGACGAACTGGGTGACGATATCCGTGTCACGGTGGTCGCCACGGGCCTGAGCCGCCAGGGTGTGCGCCGCCACGCGCCGCCGCTGCAGGTTCTGCGCACGGGCACCGACAACGTGCCCTTCAACGTGCCCACGCTCAACACGGTGGCGGGCGGCGCAGGCGTGCCGCAGACGGCCATGGGTAGCATGCAGCCTGACTACGGCAACATGACCGTGCCCAGCGTGTGGCGCACCAACCGCACCCAGGCGGCAGCCAAGGTCGATGCGCTGGCCTCTGGCGGCATGGATGATTTCGAGATCCCGGCGTTTCTCAGGAAGCAGGCCGACTGATCGAAGTAAAGCTACTGCGCGGCCCGATCTTGAGCCTGTGGTGCGCGCCGTACGGCAGTACGGCTGTGCTCCTCGGCTCAACCTCGGACCGCTCGCTACGCTTTCCATTCGATCATTCTGTAGTCCTCTGTAGTCCTCTGTAGTCCTCTGTAGTCCCTCGGGACGCTCATTGGACGTTCGTCGCGATTCTCTTTAGGGCCTGGCTATGTGCGGCATTGTTATCCCCTACCCGTGAAATGGCCGCGCTCAAATTAAAATAAACAGATGCTTGCCCAAAGAACACTCAAATCCCTGACCAAGGCCGTGGGCGTAGGCCTGCACAGCGGCCAGCGGGTGGAGTTGACCTTGCGGCCGGCGCCGCCGGATACCGGCATTGTGTTTCGGCGGGTGGATTTGCCGCAGCCGGTGGACATCGTCATCTCGGCGCAGGCCGTGACCGACACCCGGCTGGCGTCGACCATCTCGGCCGGTGGTGCCAAGGTGCACACCGTCGAGCACCTGATGTCGGCCTGCGCGGGGCTGGGCATCGACAACCTGTACATCGACATCACCGCGGAAGAGGTGCCCATTCTGGATGGCTCGGCCTCTTCGTTCGTTTTTCTGCTGCAGTCCGCCGGCATCGAGCTGCAGTCCGCGCCCAAGCGCTTCATTCGCGTGCTCAAGCCGGTCGAGGTGCGCGAAGGCGAAGGCGCCGCCGCCAAGTGGGCACGCCTGAGCCCTTACGAAGGCTACAAGCTGAGTTTTGAAATTGACTTTGACCACCCGGCCGTTGACTCCACCGGCCAGCGCGTGGAGTTCGACCTGAGTTCGGGCTCCTACACCCGCGACATCGCCCGCGCCCGTACCTTCGGCTTCACCAAAGACGTCGAAATGATGCGCGCCAACGGGCTGGCACTCGGTGGTGGACTCGACAACGCCATCGTCATGGACGACTACAAGGTGCTCAACACCGAGGGCCTGCGCTACAACGACGAGTTCGTGAAGCACAAGATCCTCGACGCCATGGGCGACCTGTACCTGCTGGGCAAACCGCTGCTGGCAGCCTACAGCGCCTTCCGCTCCGGCCATGCGATGAACAACAAGCTGCTGCGTGAGCTGCTGGCCCACCAGGACGCTTACGAAGTTGTCACCTTTGCAGACGAAAAACGGGCTCCTCAGGGCTTTGCCACCCTGGCGCGCGCCTGGTAGCCCGCAACAGACAGTCCACACGCCATGCTGCTCTTTCGCTGGCTCGTCCTGCTGCTGCTGCTGGTCTCCGCCATGTCCTTCATGTTTTACGCGGGAACGGGGCAGCCGCGGTTCAGGCGATTCGGCCTGATCGTCCTCAAGTGGACGCTGATTGCCGCCTTTGGATTCTTTGCAGTGCTGATTCTGGAGCGGGTGGCGTAGCGGATCAGATCTCAATGGCGTAATGGCAGTTGAAGACCATCAGCTTGGGGGCGCCTGCCGGTCGCGCCAGCAAACAAAAAGCGGATCCAGTACAGGTCAACCTCTTCAAGGCTGAGGCTATAGTGAAGGTAGTGAGGCCGTTCCATGACCTGATCGAGCAGACGTGGATCGCAGCTTGGGTTGCAGGGTTTCGTGAAAAATTTATAACTGCGTAAAAATACAGTGCATGTGCCTGAAACCTGACAGGCGAGCCAGTTACGGGAGGTTTTCGTGTCCAGATTAAACCGCAGTGGTCGATATATACCGCAGGTTTTGCGGCATACGTTACGTTAGCCGGCAGACACGGCCATGCACCTTTGGTTATCCCACAAAGTCTTTAGCTGGACGCATGACTTTTATGGTGGGCGGCGCACCGAGATTGACCGCGTGCGACGTCCCCATGCCATTCTCGCCCACGCCGAAAATGTCCTCGCCACGAGTGAATCCGAGTTTTCAGTCGCGGACTCGGTCCTCGGCCTCAAACGTGCGATCAATAGCCGCTTGCAACACCTCGAGGAGCTTTACGGCTTCGGCGCAATGTTTCCGAGGACCCTCGGATCACTTGAGAGGCTCGAGCAGGTTGGTCTTGCCCGGCCACTCCTGGTTAAGCAGCTCTTCGAACTTCGGAACGACATAGAGCACAATGACGCGGCACCGCCAAGTTCCCGGCGAGCGCGCGAGCTCGTGGATGCCACATGGTATTTCCTCCGTACCACGGACTACGCGTGCAAATTGGTCCCAGATAGTGTGATAGTTCGATCGGCTGAGGAAGGCTCACTCCCTCCGGAACAATGGGTGTCGCTCCGGACCTTGCGTGACAATTCAGACCGATTTGAAATCGCAGGCTGGGTCTCTGTTGAGTTGCTTGCGGACACGGAGCAGCCCGAATCTTTTGAGCTCGATCTGGTTAAGCTCAAGTCAAAGCCTGCCGGGCCGCCCGAATCTGCTGACGTACTCTCTAGAGCGGCTTATGTGAGCAACTCTGCGCGCGGCGATGATGAGCGATGGATACAGGGTCAAGCAGTACTACCATCAGGTCTTCAACGAGAGTTTTGGCGGCTGGCGCTTGATGCTCTTTAGCATCTTCCACTCGACTTCGAGGCCATCCTGGAGGCCGGCTAACAGGGCGGTCAACGCGGACGTGGAGCTTGTCTCGTTTTAGTTGACACTCTTACCTAACGGAGAGAGTGGTCAATGGCAAAACGACAAGGGCCAGTAAAAATCAAGAACTACGGCGTTGAATTCAAGCTCAGAGCCGTTCAATTGAGCAACCAGCCGGGCGTGTTGGTGAAGGATGTGGCCGAGTCCTTGGACATTCATCCTTTCATGCTTTCGAAGTGGCGCAAGCAAGTGCGAGACGGCGAGTTGGCCGGAAGGGCGCCACCGATCGAGGCTGATGCGGTTGCGGAACTGCGTCGCCTGCGCGAGGTGGAGAAGCAGTTCAAGCGCCTGCAGATGGAGCACGATCTCTTAAAAAAAGCCATCCGGTTTGCCTCCGAACGAAAGGCGAAGTCTTTGCCTTCATCGCGGCAAACCGGCAAACTTGGCCCATCCAAATGATGTGCACCCTGTACAGGGTCACGCGTGCCGGCTTCTACGCCTGGCAGCAACGCCAGCCCAGTGCGAGATCGGGCGAGGATGCGCAGCTGCTGGAGCAAGTGCGAGCGGTGCACGAACGCAGCCGCGGCTTCTATGGCAGCCCGCGGGTCACCGGCCAACTTCGCCTGGATGGCGTTGCCGTGGGTCGCCGTCGAGTGGCAAGATTGATGCGCCTGGCCGGTTTGCAGGGCCGCAGCGCCCGGCTGTACCGGAACTCCAAGGTATTGCAGCGCGCCTTCTTCGCCAGCGTCCCCTACAGGCAGGATACAGCCCAAACGCAGGAGAGCAACCAGGTGTGGGTGGGTGATGTGACATACCTGAAGGTCGCCGGACAGTGGCGCTACATGGCCGCGGTGATGGATCGGCATTCGCGGCGCATTGTGGGCTGGAGTTTGAGCCATCGACGCGACGCGGCACTGACCATTCGGGCGCTGCTGCAGGCGGCGCGCAACCGCAACGCGGGGCCGGGCGTTCTGTTCCACAGCGATCGCGGCATTGAGTACGCCGCCTTTGAGTTCCGCAACCAACTCGCAAGGCTGGGAATGTTGCAGAGCATGAACCGAGCTGGCAAGATGAACGACAACGCGCACATGGAATCGTTCTTCCATTCGATGAAGACCGAGGAGCTGTATGGCAAGACATTTGACGACGAACAGCAACTGAGGAAGACCTTGAGCAGCTACATCGCCTTCTATAACCAGCAGCGACTGCATTCGTCGCTGCGCTACCTTCCCCCTGCCGCATTTGAAGTGCAGCAGGCCGAGCAAGCCTGTGTCAATTAAAGTGAAGCAAGTTCCCGTCCTTGCAGCCGGCTTCGCCCGCCTATCGTCCGCCGGTTACCTCCAACATTAGAGAGCCATGAAACAAGCCGATCTGACGCGCCAGCTGCCGCGAAACAAGGAAGACGCTTCCAGCGCGAACGCTCTGGTCGCCCTCGGTTACCCAACGGTCAAGCCAGTTTTGCGACACATGCTGGAGTGGCTCAAGACAAACGGGTCGCCGGTCGACCTGGTTATGAGGGAGTTCTTCGTCTCATTGGGTGTACACGGAATACCTGTAGTACGGGAGGCCCTTCAATCACGACATGATTTCCTCAAGTACGCAGTCACCACTCACGTTGTTGCGCGCTGGCCAAAGGAGGCTGTTGCCGGAGTGCAAACGGAACCGCAAAGTCTCGCAACGGGCTCCGGGTTCTACGGCACCGACCTCGCTGCCATGAAGCTGCTCATCGAACACGGACTGGCTGACCGGGCGTGGCTGCAGGAGTGGAGCGAATTCAAGCTCAAACGCCTGCGCGAACTATTGGACTCGCCTGAAGAGATCCAGCTCCTGCTCAGAACTCTGGAATGAACCAGTGCTCCAGCTTGTTACGGGGACTTCTCACGTAGCCAAGTATCGATTGCGATGAATTTTGCGCAGCCATCCGTGACCAGTCTCTTTCCCCAAGGCAACAGCACGCTCAATAGTGACGCCCCGCCTTGTAAGAAGCGCTGGCGTTGGGCTTCAACGCCGTGGCTGCCGCCAAAATGGCCGTTGAACGCCCGGCGTGGGCGTGGGTGATGGCCAGGCCCAGCGCGTCGGCGGCGTCCTTGCCGGGGAGGGCTGGCAGTTTCAGCAGCCGCATCACCATCTGCTGGACCTCGGCCTTGCCGGCCTTGCCATAGCCGGCCACCGCCTTCTTCATTTGCAGGGCCGTGTATTCGGCCACGGCGAGATCGCTGGAGACCAGCGCGGTGATGCAGGCACCGCGCGCCTGCCCCAGCAGCAGCGTGGCCTGTGGATTGACGTTGGTAAAGACGATCTCCACCGAGGCCATATCGGGCTGGTAGCGCTGCACCACTTCCCGCACCCCGTCAAACAGCACCTTCAGCCGGGCCGGCAGGTCGCCGCGCACCATGTGCGTGGTCTTGATGGTGCCGCTGGCCACATAGTGCAAGTGGGAGCCGTCGACTTCGACCACGCCGAATCCGGCGATCTGCAAGCCAGGGTCAATTCCAAGAATACGCATAGGCTATAAATTTGGTAGCTGCTTGCGCAGGATTTGAAATGAAAGTGAAATGAAAGTGAAATGAAAGGGCTAAAGGCCAAAATACCATCGAACCGAATGGAAAAATATCGGTGCGGCAAAACACAGGGCATCGACGCGGTCCAGCAAACCGCTGGCGCCGGTGACTGATTTTCCTTCGGAACCCCAGTTGGTAATCCCGCGGTCGCGTTTGAGGGCCTTCATCACCAGGTGCCCCATGGAGCCGGCCACGCAGGCGATCAGGGCCATCGCCACCGCCTGGCCCGGCTTGAAGGGCGTCAGGCCCGCCATCAGGCCGCCGACCAGGCTGGCCACGACCACGGCGGTCAGCCAGCTGGTCCATTCAAAACTTTTGCTCACATTGGGCGCAATCGGCGCTCGCGCCAGCCGGCGGCTGGCCAAGTGCTGCACGATCATGCAGCTCTGCACGACAAACACCAGGAAAAACACGAGGAAGGCATTCTTGCCCTGGTAATTCGGAAACTTCAGCAGCAGCAGGGCCGGCACATGGCTGATGCCGTAGACGCAGACCATGATGCCCCACTGCAATTTGGCGTTGCGCTCCAGAAAGCGGTGCGGGTCGTCTGCCAGCGCGCTGACCACCGGAATTGCCAGGAACACATACACCGGGATGAACACGGTGACGAGGTCGAAATGCCGGGTGATGACCAGGGCAAACTGCAGCGGCAGCACCACAAAAAAAGCCAGCACCAGGCTGCGGTGATCGCCCTGCCGGGTCGGCGAGAGCGTGATGAATTCGCGCAGCGCAAAAAATGCCACCAGGCCAAACAGCACCGTGGCCACGGTTTCACCCAGCGTCCAGCCGACCCAGAACACCGTGCACATCACCCACGAAGTTCTCAGCAGGCCATTGAAATCCTTGAGCTTCTGAGTGTGCAGGTCATCCTCATGCCGGTCCTGCAGGGACAAGACAAATGCGGCCGCACTGATGATGAGCAGCAGGCCAAAAACCACCACAAACAGCAGGCCCACCTGCTGGCCAGGCGACAGGTTGCGCAAAAAGGTGTTCATCAGGGCGTCTGCGGTTGATCAGGTTTGCCGGAGGTCCATGACGGCCTGGCGCGCGCGGGCCAGAAAACTGCCCCGGTCTTCCCCGGCGCCCACCGCGATGGGGGCTCCAAACGTGACCGAGCACAGAATGGGCACGGGCACCACTTCTCCTTTGGGCATCACTCGCTGTACGTTGTTGATCCAGGCCGGCACCAGTACGACCTGCGGGAATTTCTGCGCCAGGTTGTACAGGCCGGACTTGAAATTCTGTGGCTCCTCGTGGTTGCCCCGGGTGCCCTCCGGAAACAGGATGATGGAGTCGCCGTTGGTGAGCGCCTCAATCAGGGGCTCCAGCGGATCCTGCTCGCCGGTTTTGACGCGGTCCACATAAATGGCGTTGAACACCGCCGTGGTAATCCATTTTTTGAACGGCGTTTTGGTCCAGTAATCCTTGGCCGCGATGGGCCGCGTGATGCTGCGCAACTCTTCGGGCAGGGCGGCCCACATGAGGACCAGATCCACATGGCTCTGGTGGTTGGCAAAGTAAATCCGCTGCTCGGCCTTGGGCGGGCAGCCCTGCCAGCGCGCCTGGGCACCGGTCAGCAAGCGAATCAGTCCCAGCAAAAACATGCTCATGAGTTTGGCCAGCACCGGAGACACTTTATCGTTCATGGACTGTCAAGGCAGTTCCACACCGCCCATGCGCGCCACGATGGTGCTGGCGCGTGAGGCCAGGTAGCCCGAGCCCGGCCGGGTTTCAAAATACTTGGGCCGCGGCAGCATCACGGCCAGGCGCGCGGCTTCATAGGCACTCAGCCGGGCCGCCGGTTTGCGGTAGTAGTGCTGGGCGGCGGCTTCAGCGCCAAACACGCCTTCTCCCCACTCGACGCTGTTGAGGTAAATCTCCAGAATGCGCCGCTTGTCCAGCAGGGCTTCCAGCAGCAGTGTCAGCAGCAGCTCCTGGCCCTTGCGCAGCAGTGTGCGCTCACCCGACAGGAACAGGTTCTTGGCCAGTTGCTGGGTGATGGTGGAGCCGCCAATGATCTTCGCTGGTTTTGCGGCCCGGGTGGGGGCCAGCCGGCTGCCCAACTGCGCGGCGCGCTGCTCCGCCCTGGCATTCTTTTCCCAGGCTTTCTCCAGCGCTTCCATGTCCACGCCCTCGTGCTCGGCGAAGCTGGCATCTTCCGACGCAATCACTGCGCGTTTGAGGTGGTCTGGCAGAGCCGCATAGGGCACCCATTGTTGGCGCCATTTCAGCGTTCCGGTCTGCCGGGCGACGAGGTAAATTTCAGAGCGCTGAAAGGCGGTCGATTCGGGGTTGACCACGGTCATCAGCGCGATGCGGGCCACAAAATAAATCTGCAGGGCCAAACCCGCCAGCAGGGCCAGACCCAGCAGGCGCAGCAGCGCTTTCATGCACTTGGCGCTTGCATGTCCGCGCGCATTTCCCGCAGCACCTGCTGCGATGGCGGCCGCACGCCACGCCACAGCTCAAACGCCTCGGCGGCCTGTTCGACCAGCATGCCCAGGCCGTCACGCGGCGTGGCACCGTGTTCCCGGGCCCAGGTCATGAAACCGGCTGCCGCAGGGCCGTACATCATGTCGTAAGCCAGCGCGCCGGGTGTGAGCACGCGGCTGTCGACTGGCACGCCGCCACCGGCAAGGCTGCTCGCGCTGGCGTTGATGACGACATCAAAACAGCCCTCCAGTCCTTGTAGATCCCCGGACGACAGCTCTGTTGTTTGCAGGACATGCTGAAGCGAGGCATGTGCCCTGTGGCGCGCCACCAGTGCATCTGCCTTGGCCCGGGTGCGGTTCACCAGCACCAGCCGCCGGGGCCCGGCTGCCAGCAGCGGTGCCAGCGCACCGGCGCCCGCGCCGCCGGCACCTATGAGCAGGACGTCGCGTCCGGCCAGCGAAACGCCGGCGTTGTTCTGGATGTCGTTGACGAGCCCTATGCCATCGGTGTTGTCGGCATAAATGGTGTTGCGATCCAGCTTCAGGGTGTTGGCGGCCTGGGCCAGCTGCGCCCGGTCGCTCTGCATGCCGGCTGCCTGAAAGGCCTCAAACTTGAACGGAACCGTGACGTTGCAACCGCGCGCGCCGCTCTGCACCAGTTGCGCGAGCGTTGCGGCGAAACCGTCAAGTGGCGTCAGCAGCCGGTCGTATTGCAGCGCCTGGCCTGTCAGTTCGGCAAAGCGGGCATGGATCAGCGGCGATTTGCTGTGTTGAATCGGGTTGCCCAGAACGAAGTACTTATCCATGAATGCAATGCTTATGCGTGATTGAAGTCGGGAGGCATCGGAGCGTTGTTGGCAGGGGTAGCGGGTCGGGCGGGGTTGGGCGAAGGCTTAGCGGCTGGTCAGCCGGGTTTCCAGCGTGTCGTCGCGCGTGAACTTGAAGCGGGACACCACCACGATCTGGTCTGCCTTGCGGCGCATGGCCTCGGTGAAGCGGCCGAAGGGGCCGGTGCCGCGGACGATGCTTTGGGCCCTGCGGTCCAGTGTCAGGTTGCCGGAAGTTTCTGCCACTTCGGTGTCCAGGATGCGGCCATCAAAATTCACGGTCATGACCATGGTGAGCTCGCCATACAGTTTTTTGCCGGCCAGCTCGGGAAAGTTCACCGTACCCTTGTCCTCGATCTTCCGGCGCAGCTCGTCGTAGTACACCGCATAAACCTCTTCGCGGGTCGCTGGACTGATATAGCGTTTTTTGGGCCGGGCATTCTCTTCGTTGATGCGCCGTTCAATTTCGGCCAGTATCTTGACGAGTTGCCGGCGCTTTTCCTCACGATCGGCATGCGCAGGGTTGGTGGCCGCCTGCGTCATGTCGGGTGGCGGCATCGTGGCCAGCTGTTTCTTGATTTGCGTCAGCAGCTGGGTTTGCTGCTCATGCAGCGATTCAATCTGCCGCTGCGTCTCGTCGCTGGCATCACCCATTTCGGTCAGGGCCGAGGGCGGCAGGGGAGAGGTGGCGCGGCCTTTTTCAAGCTGGCCGCCACCCGCCAGCGAGGCTTGCGCAATGGCTTTGGCAAAGTCCGGTTTGTCACGGGATTTCGCGTTGACCAGAATCACTTCCAGCGGTGTGTCCTGGAACACGCGGTTAAAGCGTTCCGGATCGACAAAGCGCACGGCCAGCAGCACCGCATGAAAGGCGATGGAGACGCCCAGGGCAATTTGCAGTGTGCTTGGTGACTTCACAAGAGGGGATTATCGGGCTTATCTGTCTCAATCAGCCGCTGCAAGTGCAGGCGCAGGCGCGCCATCGGCTGCCGGCTCGTCGACATCGACCGCAATCGAGATCGGGCCGGCGGCCAGCTCGGCCTCGCTGTCTTCTTCTTCCATCGGCGCCGCTGATTCATCCGCCGCGGCATCCAGCCGCTCGGTCACGGTGCCTGAAATGTCCAGGGTGATCTCGTCAATCGCGCCCAGTTTCACGCGTACCTTGGCGCCGCGCGGCAGGCCTTGCGCACCCATCGCAGGCAGCACCAGCGGCAGGTCGTCGGCACGCACCAGGTTGTCCTTGAAGGCGGTGGCCGTCAGTTCGGTGATGCCGTTTTGCTGAAGGTATTTGAGTGTCCAGTAGCGCTCGATGCCGGCCTGGAAGCCGTTGTAGGCGCTGTAGGCGGCGTCGAATCCCGAGATGATGGAAAACAGTTCGGCATCCTTGGGTTTGAAGGGCGCCACCAGGGCCGCCGTTCTGCCGTGCCGCGCGCAGGCAATGATCTGCCACTGGTTGACCAGGTCGGTGTAGCGGCGCAGCGGCGAGGTGCTCCAAGCATAGCTTTTGACGCCAATCCCCGCATGCGGCAGGGCCTTGGTGCCCATGCGCACCTTCACCCCGGGCGCCAGGCTGGCCTGGCTGCGGTAAATGCCGGGCACGCCGTGCTCGGCCAGCCACTGGCCCCAGGTGCTGTTGGCCAGGATCATGGCCTCGGCCACGATCAGGTCGAGCGGCGCGCCGCGCTGGCGGATGCTGATGCTGACCGCCTCATCGCCCTGCGGCTCCTGGCCGGACGGGTTGTCGAGCCGGAAGTTGTAGTCGGGCCGGTTGAAGTTTTCAGGCTTGCCGCGCACCACTTCGCGCTGGGCTTTCAGGTGCCTGGCCAGGCGGTGCAGAAAGGACAGTTCCACGCCCCACTGGACATCTACCGGCGGGCTGGCCTGGGCCGCTTCAAAAAACGCCTCGGTGAAGACGCTGTCCAGCATGTCGTGCCGCAGGTTGCTGACGATGGGCACCTGCTCCAGCCGCGTGGCGCTTGCCTTGATCTCGAAGGTGGCTTCGTCCAGCGTGAGATAGAGCGACAGCGCGGGGCAGTTGCGGCCCTCCAGCAGCGTATAGGTCTTGACGATCTCGTCGGGCAGCATGGTCAGCTTGTAGCCCGGCATGTACACCGTGGACAGCCGTGCGCGGCCCACGGCATCAATCGCGCTGCCGGGCAGCACGACCAGGCCGGGTGCCGCAATGTGAATGCCCAGCGTGACGGTGCCGCTGCCCAGGCCTTGCACCGACAGGGCATCGTCGATCTCGGTGGTGGCGGAATCGTCGATGGAAAACGCTTTCACGTCCGCCAGCGGCAGCTCGTCCTTGATCTCGGGTGCCTGCAGGGCCGGGAAGGCCGTGCCCTTGGGAAAGTTTTCAAACAAAAAGCGCTTCCAGTGAAACTGGTAGGGCGAGGCAATGGCGCCGGCTTTTTGCAGCAGGTCCAGCGGTGCGATGTGCGTGTGGCGCGAAGCCTCGACCACGGCTTTGTATTCGGCGCTGTTCTTGTCGGGCCTGAACAGGATTTTGTAAAGCTGCTCGCGCACCGGTGCTGGGCACTGCCCCTGCGCGAGCTCCTCCGCCCACGCGGTAATCTGCGCGGCGAGCTGCTTTTTCTTCTCGATGGCGACCAATGCCTGCTGCAGGACCTCTGCCGGCGCTTTTTTGAAGCGGCCCTTGCCCGCCCGCCGGAAATAATGCGGCGACTCGAACAGGCGGAACAGCGCCGCGGCCTGCTGCTCGAGGGAGGCGGGTTTGGATGCGTCGGAACTGAAATAGTCGCGCGCCAGGTCGGCAAAGCCGAATTCGTCTTCGCTGGCAAACTCCCAGGCCAGGTCCAGCTCGATGTCTGCGCTCAATTTTTGCCCGGCGGCCACCAACTCGGCGGGGGCGGGCTTTTCAAACTTCAGCAGCGCGTTGGCCGCCTTGACCTTCACGCGCTTGCCGGAGTCGAGTTCGACCTGCAGCGATGCATCGCTCTCCGACAAAATCCGGCCCGCCAGAAACTTGCCGGTCTCTTCAAACAATACGAACAAAACGTGATCCTTTGCGTGTCTTTAATGCGTGTCTTTAATGACTTGCGGCTAGTGTAATCAGCCCGACGCTGCGTGCCGGTGTCAGGCCAGTTCCAGAAAATCCAGAATCGCCGGCACATGCAGGTCGAAATCGCTCAGGGCATGGTCGCCACCTTCGAGCAGGCGTATCTGCGCGCCGGCATAACGGGCCGTCATTTCGCGCCAGTCCAGCACTTCGTCGCCTTTGGCGATCACGGTCAGGTAGTTTTCAGGCGTTTTCAGCGGGCCGGCATGCAGCGCGCGCAATTCGTCCACAAAGCGGGGTTCAAAGAAAAAGTGCTCTTCAGCGTTGTGCCAGGCGGTTTGCTCACCGATGTAGCCGTTCAGGTCGCGCGCCGGCTCTACCGCGGGGTTAAGCAGCACCGCCTTGCAGCCGGTCCGTTCGGCCACCGCGGTGGCGTAAAAACCGCCGAGTGAGGAGCCGACCACGGCCAGGCTTTCGAACCCGGTTTCCCGGGGCCAGCCGGCAATGCCGTCCATGATTGCCTGCAGGGCCTCGCGCGGGGAGGGCGGCAGTTGCGGGCACCACCACCGCACGGACGGGTGGCGCTGCCGCACGATGGCGGCCATTTTTTTCGCCTTGGCGGACTGGGGGGAGGAGCGAAAGCCGTGCAGGTAGAGCAGGTGGGTGGTGCGCATGGCGACATGGTACGTGGCTGAGCCGCAGCGGGCCGGTGCGGGGGCTTGTGTGGGTATTGGGTGGCCGGTGCGGCTGCAGTTGGATTGCAGGGGGAAATAGGGTTTCACCCAATATATGAACGAGTGGTTAGCTATTGTATTGATAGCAAAACAGGGTGAGCCCGATCGGCTTCCTGTGGTTGGCTGTATTGAAGCTGGCAGATAATCGGTGCATGGCCGCAGTTTTCGACAAACCCTCTTTTTTCCAGCGAACCGCCCCCCTGCTGCAGGGTTTTGACGGCCCCTTGGCCTTTGCGGTCTTTCTGCTGGCCTGTGCCGGCCTGCTGATCATGTATTCCTCCGGTTACGACCATGGCAGCCGCTTTGCCGACCATGGCCGCAACATGCTGATTGCCGGGGCCATCATGTTCGTGGTGGCGCAGATTCCGCCACAGCGCCTGATGGCTTTCGCCGTTCCGCTTTATATCGTCGGCGTCAGCCTGCTGGTGGCCGTTGCCATCTTTGGCGTCACCAAAAAGGGTGCACGTCGCTGGCTCAATGTCGGGGTGGTGATCCAGCCCAGCGAAATCCTGAAGATTGCCATGCCGCTGATGCTGGCGTGGTGGTTCCAGAAGCGCGAAGGGCAACTGCGGCCGCTGGATTTTCTGGCGGCCGGCCTGTTGCTGGCACTACCCGTCGGGTTGATCATGAAGCAGCCTGACCTGGGGACCTCCCTGCTGGTGCTGGCTGCGGGCCTGGCGGTGATTTTTTTCGCCGGCCTGAGCTGGAAACTCATTGCTCCTCCGGTGCTGCTGGGCCTGATCGGCGTTTTCCTGGTGGTGTGGTTTGAGCCACAACTTTGCGCCGACGGGATGCGCTGGCCCATCCTGCATGACTACCAGCAGCAGCGCATCTGTACCCTGCTTGATCCGTCGCGCGATCCGCTGGGCAAGGGCTTTCACATCATCCAGGGCATGATTGCCATTGGCTCGGGCGGCATCACCGGCAAGGGCTTCATGGCCGGCACACAGACGCACCTGGAGTTCATCCCCGAGCGCACCACCGACTTTATTTTTGCCGCCTACTCCGAAGAGTTCGGCCTTGTCGGCAATCTGCTGCTTATCGCCGGTTTTATCTTCCTGATCCTGCGCGGCCTGGCCATTGCCCTGGAGGCTTCCACGCTGTTTGCGCGCCTGCTGGCCGGTGCGCTGACCATGATTTTTTTCACCTACGCGTTTGTCAACATGGGCATGGTCAGCGGCATCCTGCCGGTCGTGGGGGTTCCGCTGCCCTTTATCAGTTATGGCGGCACCGCCATGGTGACGCTGGGCCTGGCCCTCGGCATATTGATGTCGATTGCCAAGGCCAAACGGCTGGTGCAGACCTGAATGCCTTGGAGGTAAAAATTGCCTGTGTCAAGTAACTATCAGGGCTTGCCTTAAAGCGACTTGCCGCGTACAAAGGCTCTGGTTAGCTGGATCCCTTCCTTATTTTTTCCAAGGAGAAATGTGATGGCCGGTAAATTTGAGCTCAAGAAGGCAAAAAACGACAAGTATTTCTTCTCCCTGCTGGCTGGCAATGGCCAGAAGATTCTCGCCAGCGAGATGTATGAGAGCAAAGCCAGCGCGGTCAGCGGCATTGAATCGGTGAAGAAAAACGCAGCAGAGGACGGCCGTTACGACCGTCTTTTGGGCAAGGACGGCTCACCCTATTTCACGCTGAAGGCGGGCAACGGGCAGGTCATTGGGGTCAGCGAGATGTACGCCAGCGCATCAGCGCGGGATGGCGGCATTGAATCCTGCAAGACGAATGGTCCTGGCGCCGCCACCACCGATCTGACCTGACCGGGCGCTGACTGGGCTGTTCCGCATCGTGCTCCGGCTGCAAAACCCTCCTGCGCATGGCGCGGGCGCCGGGGCCGGGTGCAACAGGCCCAGACTGCCTACAATGGCTGCATGACCTCACTCAAATCTGCCGCCGTGTCCGCTCGTCAAACCAGCGTGGGGGCCGGTCCGCTGGCGCGTCCTACGCACGAGTCCACCTCGCAGAGGCTGGTGATTGCGCAAAAGCTCCTGCTTGAACCCTTCGGGCTGAACGATGCTGCGCTGAACCGCGCCTTGGGTGAAATCACATCCTACGGTGTGGATGATGCCGACCTGTACTTTCAATACACCCGCAGCGAAGGCTGGAGCCTGGAAGAAGGCATTGTCAAAACCGGCTCTTTCAGCATCGACCAGGGCGTCGGTGTGCGCGCCGTGAGCGGCGAAAAGACGGCATTTGCCTATTCCGACGATATTTCCGAGGCCTCGCTGCTCGACGCAGCGCGCACGGTGCGCAGCATTTCTGCCGCCAGCAAGGCCGGGCGTGTGAAAACGCCGCAGCGGAAAGTCGCCAGCAGCCGCTCGCTCTACCGGGACCTGGATCCCATTGCCACACTGGACAGCACCGCCAAGGTCAAGCTGCTGGAAAAAGTGGAAAAACTCGCCAAAGCCAAAGACCCGCGCATCGTGCAGGTGATGGCCGGACTCGCCAGTGAGTACGACGTGGTGATGGTGGCACGCGCCGACGGCACACTGGCCGCCGATGTGCGGCCCCTGGTGCGCCTGAGCGTGACGGTCATTGCCGAGCAAAAGGGCCGCCGTGAGATGGGCTCGGGCGGTGGCGGCGGCCGTTTTGGCCTCGCCTATTTTGACGACGCGCAGATCGCGGAGTATGTGAATGATGCGGTGAAGGCCGCGCTGACCAACCTGGACGCGCGCCCCGCGCCTGCCGGTGAAATGACTGTGGTGCTCGGTCCCGGCTGGCCGGGCATTTTGCTGCATGAAGCGATTGGCCACGGGCTGGAAGGCGACTTTAACCGCAAGGGCTCCAGCGCGTTTTCAGGCCGCATTGGCCAGCGCGTTGCGGCCAAAGGCGTGACGGTGCTGGACGACGGCACCATCGCCGACCGCCGCGGCTCGCTCAATGTGGATGATGAAGGCCATGCCAGCCAGCGCAACGTACTGATTGAAGACGGCATCCTGAAGGGCTACATCCAGGACTCGCTCAATGCCCGTCTGATGAAAGTCAAGCCCACTGGCAATGGCCGACGCGAGAGTTACGCCCATGTACCCATGCCGCGCATGACGAACACCTACATGCTGGGCGGTGACAAGGCGCCTGAAGAGATCGTGGCCAGTATTAAAAAAGGCCTGTACGCCACCAATTTCGGCGGCGGCCAGGTCGACATCACCAGCGGCAAGTTCGTTTTCTCGGCCAGCGAGGCCTTCTGGGTCGAAAACGGCAAGATCCTGTACCCGGTGAAGGGCGCCACGATTGTGGGTAACGGCCCGGATGCGCTGACCCGCGTCACCATGATCGGCAATGACATGCAGCTGGACAGCGGCGTGGGCACCTGCGGCAAGGAAGGGCAGAGCGTGCCGGTGGGGGTGGGCCAGCCGACCTTGCGTATCGACGGGCTGACCGTGGGCGGGACCGCGTAAATTGCCGTCAGACGCGGTATTTGCGGGCCTTTTTCAGACCTGTGCTACATTCCAGTTCATGACTTCAGCGAAATTTTATTTCGGTTACTTTTGGTTCTCAAGCGCCTCCGGCGGTAGAGAGATCTTCGCGTAACCCGAAAAAACGCAACAAATCTCCAAAAACCGCCGGATGCCCGGCGGTTTTTTTTTGCCGTTTTTTTATTTGAATATTTGAATGTTTGACTGATCCCGAATTGCCTGAATTTTAAAAAGGAAGCCTGCGATGAATGCCAAAGCCACCTCTGCCAGCCCTGCCACCGACAGCTGGTATGCGAACGTCGAAAAAACCAGCCAGACCGACGACGAACGCATCAAGGACATTACCGTGCTACCTCCTCCAGAGCATCTCATCCGCTTCTTCCCGATCCGCGGCACCGCTGTTGAATCGCTGATCACGCGGACACGCAAGAGCATTCACAACATCATGGCGGGCAAGGATGACCGCCTGCTGGTGGTGATTGGCCCCTGCTCCATTCACGACCCGGCAGCGGCCTTGGAGTACGCGCGCCGCCTCATGGAGCAGCGCAAGAAATACGCCGGCACGCTGGAAATCGTGATGCGCGTGTATTTCGAGAAGCCGCGCACCACGGTCGGCTGGAAAGGGTTGATCAACGACCCCTACCTGGATGAAACCTTCCGCATCGACGAAGGCCTGCGCATCGCGCGCCAGTTGCTGATTGAAATCAACCGGTTGGGTTTGCCGGCGGGCAGCGAGTTCCTCGATGTCATTTCACCCCAGTACATCGGTGACCTGATCTCCTGGGGCGCGATCGGCGCGCGCACTACCGAAAGCCAGGTACACCGTGAGCTGGCGTCTGGCCTGTCGGCGCCCATCGGCTTCAAGAACGGTACCGACGGCAACATTCGCATTGCCACTGACGCCATCCAGGCGGCTGCGCGCGGCCACCATTTCCTGTCGGTGCATAAAAACGGCCAGGTCGCAATTGTGCAGACCAACGGCAACAAGGACTGCCACGTGATTTTGCGCGGCGGCAAGACGCCCAATTACGATGCGGCCAGTGTCACGGCAGCCTGCAAGGAGCTTGAGGCCTCCAAATTGCCGGCTACCCTGATGGTCGACTGCAGCCACGCCAACAGCTCCAAGCAGCACGAAAAGCAGGTGGATGTGGCGCGTGACATCGCAGGCCAGGTGGCCGGTGGCTCGCATCATGTGTTCGGCCTGATGGTGGAAAGCCACCTGAATTCCGGTGCCCAAAAGTTCACGCCAGGCAAGGACGACGCGCAGGCGCTGGAGTACGGTAAAAGCATCACCGACGCCTGCCTGGGCTGGAACCATTCGCTTGAAGTGCTGGAGTCGCTGTCGGCCGCAGTGCTGGCTCGGCGGGCCAAAAAGTAGGCCAGACGGCCAAGAGGTGCGCCGGCACTCGCGGGTTTCCGCGAATTGCCGATGCACCTTGCTATAGCGAACATGGGTCTTCCACCACCGGGAGCCAGCCATGCGCAGCGAAGTCAGGGTGACATTTAAAAACAGCCCGCCAGTGCGCGTGGACCTGCATGAAGTGCAGCCCATGCCGCACGAAGTGGCCAGGCAGTGGCTGGACGACCAGTTCACCCAGATGGGCTGCGAGCCGCTGCGGCCCACCGGCAAGCTGCTGCTTGCCGACAAGGTTGTGGTGGTAGCCCAGGCCGGTGGCCCGGCCAAATTTGCCGACCCGCAATGGGCCCAGGAGTTTGCCCGCGCAGCCAGCGCGTCGCTGGCCAAGCCGGTGGTACACATTGATGTGGCGGCGCTCAGCATCAGCTACTGATCCACGCTTGGCCCCTCGGTTACCTGCTCGCGCCCGACCTGAGTTCTCCCGGTGCGTCGCCCATCGTCGCCCATAAAGGGCCGCGCATCAGGATTTGAGCGCTTCCAGCAGCCTCGCGTGAATCCCGCCAAATCCGCCATTGCTCATGCACAGCAAATGGTCGCCCGGGCGGGCTGAGGCTTTGACCTGCGCCACCAGCTGGTCGATGTTGTCAGCGACCTGGGCGCGTGCGCCCATCGGCATCAGCGCGGCCCGCGCATCCCAGTCCAGTCCGCCAGCGTGGCAAAACGCCAGGTCGGCCTGCTCCAGGCTCCAGGGCAGTTGCGCCGTCATGCTGCCCAGCTTCATGGTGTTGCTGCGCGGCTCGAAAATGGCCAGGATGCGGTCTCCGTCTTTTCTTGCCCCCTTGAGCTGTCGGCGCAGGCCGTCTACGGTGGTGTGGATGGCCGTGGGGTGATGGGCAAAATCGTCATACACCGTGATATCGCCACCGGGTGCATGAACCACGCCACGCACTTCCATGCGGCGCTTGACGTTCTGGAATTCGGCCAGTGCCCGGGCGGCCACTTCGGGTGCCACGCCCACGTGCTCTGCGGCGGCGATGGCGGCCAGGGCATTGAGCTGGTTGTGGACCCCACCGATGCCCCACTGGACGTGGGCCACGGCCTGGCCGGCCTTGAGCACCTTGAAGTCGTTCGGTTCGCCCTGGGCGGTGAAGCCGCTTTGATTTAGTGGGCTGTTGCCAAAGAGTACCTGCTCACTCCAGCAGCCCTGGGCCAGCACGCGCTGCAGGCTTTCCTCACCGGCATTTACCACGACGCGGCCCTGTGAGGGCACCGTGCGCACCAGATGGTGAAACTGCCGCTCGATGTCCGCCAGGTCGTCGAAAATATCGGCGTGATCAAACTCCAGGTTGTTCAGCAGGGCGGTGCGTGGGCGGTAGTGCACGAACTTGCTGCGCTTGTCAAAAAACGCCGTGTCGTATTCGTCGGCTTCGATCACGAAGGTGTTGCCTTCGCCCAGCCGGGCCGAGACACCAAAATTCAGCGGCACGCCACCGACGAGGAAGCCCGGTTGCAGCCCGGCCCTCTCCAGGATCCAGGCCAGCATGGCCGTGGTCGTGGTCTTGCCGTGGGTGCCCGCCACGGCCAGCACATGGCGTGGCCCGGTCGGGTGGTGAGTGGGATGGTGCAGCACATGGCCCGAAAGCCATTGCGGGCCGCTGGTATAGGGCCGGCCGCTGTTCAGGATGGCTTCCATCAAAGGGTATTTGGGGTTGCCGTCGGACCCGCGCGCGCGCGAAACCACGTTGCCGATCACGAACACGTCGGGCTCAAAGGCGAGCTGGTCGGCGCCGTAACCCTCAATCAGCTCAATGCCCAGGCCGCGCAGCTGGTCGCTCATGGGCGGATAAACGCCGCTGTCGCAACCCGTCACCTTGTGCCCCGCCTCCCGCGCCAGGGCTGCGAGGCCGCCCATGAAGGTGCCGCAAATTCCCAGAATATGTATGTGCATGGGGCTGTATTCTAGGCAGGGCCCTCATGGGTTTTGTCACCACGGCGGCTTGCAGGGCCCCATGTGGGAAAGAAAAATGCCGTTCAACCCATGGACAACCCACGTTCAACCCATTCAATTTGGCCGGAATTCGCTCCTGATTTGATAGTGAAAGGGCAGGCCGTGAACTTTTTGATGCCGGCCCGAACCCAACAGGGGCACAATCACCGGGGCGCCCATTTCGCCACTTTGGCGCCGCTCCCACCCCTGCGCGGGGCTTTCCTGCGGACTTTTCCTCTTTCGTGCTACTGACCCGTGAAACTCAACACCCTCAAATCCGAAATCGCCGCCATGGCCGCTGCGCTGGTGGTGGAGGAGGGGCTGGAATACGGCCCCGCCAAACGCCGCGCCGTCAAGCAGATGGCGCTGCCCGTGCGCACCGAACTGCCCGGCAACGACGAACTGGAAGACGCCGTGCGTGAATACATAGCCCTCTTTTGCGCCGATACCCAGCCCGCCGAACTGGCTGCCCTGCGCGAACTGGCCCTGGTCTGGATGGAGCGCCTGGCTCAATTCCGGCCTCACTTGGGAGGTGCGGTCTGGCACGGTACGGCCACGCGGCTCTCGGATATTTACATTCAGCTGTTTTGCGACGACCCGAAATCGGCCGAGATCGCCCTCATAGAGCACAACGTGGACTACGAGCCACGCACCGTGAACGGCTTCACCGGCGACAGCGTGGAAGCGCTGAGTCTGCGAAGTGTGTGCAAGCCCCTCAATGAGACCGTCGGTGTGCACCTGATGGTCTACGATCACGACGATTTGCGTGGTGCCCTGAAGCCCGATGCCAAAGGCCGTACGCCCCGTGGCGATCTGCCTGCAGTGCAAAAATTGCTGGCCAGCGTGTAAGCGCGCCAGGACAACCTTTCCGGAGTTTTGAAGAAAATGAATCGCAGAAATATGCTTTATGGCAGCGTTGCCGCGGTGGCCGGCCTGGCCGGCGCCGGGGCGGCGTGGTGGAAATTCCAGCCCCATGCGGTGGCACCGGCAGCAGGCACGGGCGTGGCCGGCAAGGCTGAGGAAACGCAGGACGCTTTTTGGAGCCTGAGTTTTGAGACGCCGGCTGGCGGGAATTTGCCCATGAGCAGCTTCAGGGGCAAGCCGCTGCTGGTGAATTTTTGGGCAACCTGGTGTCCTCCCTGTGTGGAAGAGCTTCCTTTGCTGGACTACTTTTATCAGGAAAACAAGGATAAGGGCTGGCAAACTGTGGGCTTGGCAGTGGACCAGCCTAGTGCGGTACGGAGTTGGCTACAGGCGAGGCCGCTGAATTTTCCAGTCGGTCTGGCGGGTTTGACGGGCACCGAGTTGAGCAAGTCACTCGGTAATCTCGCAGGCGGTTTGCCTTTTTCAGTGATCTTCGGCGCTTCCGGTCAGCTGCTGCACCGCAAGATCGGCAAAATCATGCCCGAAGAGCTGGCGCAATGGGCACAACTCAAATAGTCTGACCCTTGCATCGGCGAGACCGGCGAGTTTTGCCGAGTTTTATCCAAATGTTCTGAAAATGGCTGTATTTGCATGCAAATACGGCTTACAGTGGCGTTGGCGTCATTTGGAGCCTCAGGGATAACCTTGTGAAAGCTGGTTTTGAGCAGTGTTGGCTTGAGGTACACTCTGCGCTTTCCTCGGGCCAGTCCATTGACTGCCGCGCACAATAATTGACTGATAAGCGTTTTAAGGCTTAAAAGCTGAGAGTAAGTGGAAAAAGAACGAAGATCGGCAATGCCGATTTTTCATGCTCATTCAAACTGCGTGCTGACATCCTGGCGCCAGTATCTACCGTCGTTGGAGAATCTATGGATCTAAGAAAACTCAAGACACTGATCGATCTCGTCTCAGAGTCCAATGTGTCCGAACTTGAGATTACCGAAGCCGAAGGCAAGGTACGCATTGTCAAATCCAGTGGTGCTCCCGTCGTGATGCAGCAGGCCCCTGTTGCCATGGTAGCAGCTCCGGCGCCAGCTCCCGCGGGTGGCGCGCCCGCCGTGGAGGCGTCCGCACCGGCCGCTCCCGCTGGCCACGCCGTCAAGTCACCCATGGTTGGTACCTTTTACCGCTCCGCGAGCCCCGGAGCCAAGCCTTTTGTCGAGCTCGGCAGTGTGGTGAAAGAGGGCGAAACGATCTGCATCATTGAGGCCATGAAGATCCTCAACGAAATTGAGGCCGACAAGTCCGGCACCATCACCAAGATACTTTCGGAAAACGGCCAGGCTGTGGAATACGGGCAGCCCCTCTTCATTATTGAGTAAGCGGGGCTGTTGCCCCCTTGCCGAACCAGGCCCATCGACGCATGTTCAAAAAAATATTGATCGCCAACAGGGGTGAGATTGCCCTCCGGATCCAGCGTGCCTGCCGGGAACTCGGCGTCAAGGCCGTGATGGTCTACTCCGAGGCCGACCGGGAAGCCAAATACATCAAGCTGGCCGATGAGTCGGTGTGTATCGGACCCGCCCCTTCCTCCCATAGCTACCTCAACATGCCCGCGATCATCTCGGCGGCCGAGGTCACTGACGCCGAGGCGATTCACCCGGGTTATGGTTTCCTGAGCGAAAACGCCGATTTCGCCGAACGGGTTGAAAAGAGCGGTTTCAAGTTCATTGGTCCCACACCCGAGTCGATTCGCATCATGGGCGACAAGGTGTCGGCCAAGCAGACCATGATCAAGGCGGGCGTTCCCTGCGTGCCCGGTTCCGAGGGTGCGCTGCCGGATGATCCCGTGATCATCAAGCGGATCGCCAAACAAGTCGGCTATCCGGTCATTATCAAGGCGGCGGGCGGCGGCGGTGGCCGCGGCATGCGCGTGGTGCATACCGAAGCGGCCCTGCTCCATGCGGTGCAGACCACCAAGGCGGAGGCTGGCGCGGCGTTCGGTAATCCCGAGGTCTACATGGAGAAATTCCTGCAGAACCCGCGGCACGTCGAAATCCAGATCCTGGCCGATCAGCACAGGAACGCGGTCTGGCTTGGCGAGCGTGACTGTTCCATGCAGCGGCGCCACCAGAAGGTCATTGAAGAGGCGCCGGCGCCGGGCATTCCGCGCAAGCTGATAGAAAAAATCGGCGAGCGCTGCGTGGCTGCCGTCAAGAAAATCAATTACCGCGGTGCCGGCACCTTCGAATTCCTCTACGAAAACGGCGAGTTCTACTTCATCGAAATGAACACCCGCGTGCAGGTGGAACATCCGGTGACGGAGTGGATCACGGGCGTTGACATCGTGAAAACCCAGATCATGGTGGCGGCCGGTGAAAGGCTGCCCTTCCTGCAGCGCGACATCCAGTTCAAGGGCCATGCGATCGAATGCCGCATCAATGCGGAAGATCCCTACAAGTTCACTCCCTCACCGGGGCGTATCACGACCTGGCACACGCCGGGTGGCCCCGGGGTGCGGGTGGACTCCCATATTTATGCCAACTACTTTGTGCCGCCCAACTACGACTCCATGATCGGCAAGATCATCGTGCACGGCGATACGCGCGAGCAGGCCCTGGCGCGCATGCGCACGGCGCTGGCCGAGACCGTTGTGGAAGGCATCAACACCAATATTCCGCTGCACCGGGAACTCATGGTCGACGCCAAATTCATGGACGGCGGCACCAACATCCACTACCTCGAAGAGTGGCTGTCCAAGCGTGATAGGTAAAGCCCCCACGGTCGCGCACTGCGTGTCGCTCCCGAGGCCTTGCAGGCCGCGGCTAGCGAGACGCTTCGCCTCTGTCGCCTGTCCAAAGCTGCTCAAGCAGCTTTGGATCCGCAGGCTCCAGCCCCTCCGGTGCCGCTGCGCCTGCGGCCCGGCAAAGCCGGTTCCGCGGCCCTGGCTTGAACGGACTGCCTGGTACCCCGGCATACAGATCTACGGCAAAGGGATGCGCGATGTTTGAACTGATTCTGCTGGCGCCAGTCGACGAGGTGGAAACGCTCAGCGAAGCCCTGGACGCGCTCGATGCGTTGAGCGTCTCGGTGGAAGACGCCGATGCCCAGACACCGGCCGAACAGGCGCTCTTTGGCGAGCCCGGCATGCCGCCACCCAAGGCTGGCTGGGAACGTTCGCGCGTGGTGTCGCTGTTTGCCAGCGAGGCTTTGGCGCGGGACGCCGCCGCCGTACTCGCTGCCCAGGATTTTTTTGCGGGCTGCCAGTTGGTGGCGGTTCAGGCCGTGCCCGAGCAGGATTGGGTCCGGCTCACGCAGTCGCAGTTCACGCCGGTAGAAATTACACCCGAATTCTGGATAGTGCCGACCTGGCACGAACCGCCTGAACAGGCAAAACAGCTCATCCGTCTGGATCCAGGCCTGGCTTTTGGCACGGGCACCCATCCGACCACCCGCATGTGCCTGCGCTGGATTGCGGGCCAGGGCGCGGCGAACAAGGCGTTGGGCCGTGTCCTCGACTATGGCTGCGGCTCGGGCATTCTGGCCATTGGCGCTGCCAAGTTCGGGGCGGTCGATATTGATGCCGTCGATATCGACGAAGCCGCCGTCGAGTCCGCACGCGCCAATGCCGAAGCCAACCATGTCACCATGAATGCCGGCCTGCCTGACAAGGCCGTCGGTGCCTACCAGACCGTGCTCGCGAATATTCTCGCCACACCGCTGAAAGTGCTGGCGCCGCTGCTGTGCTCGCATGTCCAAAAGGGCGGCAATCTGGTGCTCGCCGGCATTCTGGAGCGTCAGGCCGACGAACTCAAGGCGGCCTATCTGCCTTATTGCCAGCTCCAGGTGCTCGACCAGGAAGAAGGCTGGATCCTGATGGGCGCGCGGTTCTAGGCTCGCGGCAACCCGTTGTCCGGCCTGCCTGCCGGCCGGTAACGACTCCTCCCCCCCTACAATACGGCGTTAGATGAGCCTGATTACCCGCTGCCCCGCGTGCGGCACGATGTTCAAGGTCGTGGCCGATCAACTCAAAGTCTCTCAGGGCTGGGTACGGTGCGGGCATTGTGCTGAAGTGTTTGATGCCTCAACGCACCTGCTGCCGGGTGAAGCGGCCGGCCTGCCACCCTCGGTCTTCAGCCCCGAGCAGGAGCCGGTGTTTCGCGAGGCTGCCTCGGCGCCGGACATCGGCGAGCCGGCGCAGGCGGAGGAGTCGGCCGCCGAGTCTTCCTGGGCGCCCGCCCGGTCGTTTGCCGACAGGGTGCCGCTGACCCCTTTTCTTTCCGTGCAGGATGCGCAGGAGCACGACAGCGTCGCCGATTTTGATCCGGCCAGCTGGAAGCAGGCGCTCCACGAACGCAAGCAGCAGGACAGCGTGCCCGCTCCGGCCAGTGCCGCCCGGGAGGACATGCCCCCGCGCACACCGGAACTGGTTCATACGGCGACTGCGGATGAGGCCGAATTCGAATCGTCGGAGATGCCGGCTTCCGGGGTGTCGGACGATGTTTCCTTTGTGCGTACTGCACGGAACAGGGCCTTCTGGAAAAAGCCGCTGGTGCGCTGGTCACTGGGTGCGCTCGCGCTTGTGCTGACGGCCACGCTGGTTTTTCAATGGCTGGTACAGCAAAAAGACAGTCTGGCTGCGCTGGATCCCCGGCTCGGCGCCCTGTTGCAGACGGTGTGTGGGCAGCTGCGCTGTGAAATTCGCGCGCCACGCCATATCGACTCCCTGGTGATTGACAGCTCCAGCTTCAACAGAATCGGCCCCGATGCGTACCGGCTCAGTTTTGTGCTCAAGAATACCGGGACCATTGCGCTGGAGGTACCCTCTCTGGAAGTGACCCTCACGGATACCCAGGACCGGGCGGTGGTCCGCCGCGTCGTGACACCCGCGCAGTTTGGTGTGACCACCACCACCTTGGCCGCCCGTTCGGAACTGGCCGGTGTCCTGAGCCTGAAAGTTTCGGGTGAAGGTATTCGCAGTGCCTCGCCGGCGCCGTCATCCCAGGCACCGGCGTCCTGGCGCGTGGCTGGGTATCGTGTCCTTGCTTTTTACCCTTGATTACCCATTCACCCCATTACCCCTGATTGAATCGAGAACTGAATGTCTGCTGTGATTTGTGGCTCCCTGGCGTTTGACACCATCATGACCTTTGAGGGTCGCTTTTCGGAGCAGATCCTGCCCGACCAGTTGCACATTCTCAACGTGTCCTTTCTGGTACCGGCCCTGCGCCGCGAATTCGGCGGGTGTGCCGGTAACATTGCCTACAGCCTGCGGCAGCTCGGCGGTGCACCCTTGCCCATGGCCACCGTCGGCAGCGACGGGGCCGACTATGTGGCGCGCATGAACGTGATGGGTATCAGCACGGAGTTTGTGCGTCAAGTCGGCGATGCCTACACCGCGCAGGCCATGATCATGACCGACCGCGACAACAACCAGATCACGGCCTTTCACCCGGGCGCGATGATGCAGGCCCACATCAGCCGTATCGAAGCGCGCAGCGATATCAAACTCGGCATCATTTCACCGGACGGGCGTGACGCCATGTTGCAGCATGCCGAGCAATTCAAGTCAGCAGGCATCCCCTTTGTGTTTGACCCAGGCCAGGGCCTGCCCATGTTTGACGGCAAGGAACTGGCTCATTTTGTCGAGTTGGCGAGCTGGGTCACGGTGAACGATTACGAAGCCAGAATGCTGAGCGACCGCACGGGCCTGTCTTGCGCCGAGATGTCCCGGCAGGTGCAGGGCGTGGTCGTGACCTTAGGCGCGGAGGGCTGCGAAATCTGGATTGACGGCGAGAAGACGCTGGTGCCTCCGGTCAAGGCCGAGACGGTGGTCGATCCGACCGGCTGTGGCGACGCCTTTCGCGGCGCGCTGCTGTACGGGTTGGAGCAGGGCTGGTCGCTGGCCCGCTGCGCGGCACTGGGGAACCGGATCGGCGCGCACAAGATCGCAACGCGTGGCGGCCAGAATTACACGCTGAGTGCCGCTCAAATAAAAGGTTAGTCCAGCGGGGCAGTTCAACGGGAACGGGTCTTAACGGGAATGGCACTTACTTTGGCTCATAGGCATGACCATGCCTCTGGACGTGTCGGCGAGCCTGGTCGCGGGGCACCTTCAACCAGGGGTAGGGTTTGGGCCTTCGTTTTCGCATTCGCGGCTCGATGCGTCCGGGTCGATGGCCGACCCTGCATTGTGCGATCAACGTGAATAGCCGCCCGCAATCCTTCGTGGCCGAGAGGCCTCGCGAGACCCACTCTGTCCACAGTTGCACCG
>NZ_JBFUKG010000024.1:0-80092 GCF_056400945.1 Polaromonas sp. P4_H1
CAACTCCGGACTCGTCAGAACGTTGAAGAATTCCACCGCCTGGGTCGATCTCGCCCGGCGTCCAATGCTGCTGCAACGTTGATGCAAGACGCTTTGGGCATTACGATCCATGGTGGCTGGCCTTTGGGAAGATGGTTTGGGTGCTTCGTAAACAACCATCCTATCGACCCTTTGGTCAGCCATCTCCCTTTGCTTTCAAGCACTTACGCACGTCGCCGAAGGCCAACCTGCCAAAGTAAGTGCCATTCCACTTAGGGCAATGCCCAGGACCCGTCCTTCCAGGCGTATCCATGAGCCGACAGCCTGGCCCTGCTGGCTGTCGGTCGCGATTTTCATCGCGGAGCCGGCCATCATCAGCGACGGCTTTTCCATGTGCGCGGCCAGCCGCCGGTGATCATCCAGAAAGGCAAACAGGTCCTGGGGGCTGGCCGGGATACCGGCCGTCGCCTCCCGATGGAACTGAAAGCGTGGACTCACAGCCGGCTCCGTCGCAGGCGCAGGGCGTTGCCGATCACCGACACCGAGCTGAAGCTCATAGCCAGCGCGGCGATCATCGGCGACAGCAGCCAGCCGGTCAGCGGGTACAGCACACCGGCCGCGATGGGAATGCCCGCCGCGTTGTACAGGAAGGCAAACATCAGGTTCTGCTTCATGTTGCCCACCGTGGCTTCCGACAGCGAACGCGCGATGGCGATCCCGCGCAAATCACCCTTGACCAGCGTGACCTGTGCGCTGTTCATCGCCACGTCAGTGCCGGTGCCCATGGCCACGCCAACATCCGCCTGGGCCAGCGCGGGCGCATCGTTGATACCGTCCCCGGCCATCGCCACCACGCGGCCTTCCTTCTGCAGGCGCTCCACCAGCCGTAATTTATCGGCCGGCTTGACCTCTCCATGCACCTCGTCAATGCCCAGGCGCGCGCCGACAGATTTGGCCGTGGTCAGGCCGTCGCCGGTCGCCATCACGATACGCAGGCCGGCCGCTTTCAATGTCACCAAAGCCTCGGGCGTGCTGGACTTGATCGGATCGGAAACAGCCAGCAAGCCGATCAGGCGTCCATCGGCGGCAAGGTGCATCACACTGGCGCCTTCCGCCCGCAGCGCTTCGGCCTGCCATACCAGGCTATCGACCGGAATGCCCATTTGCTGCATCAGGGTGGTATTGCCGAGCGCCATTTGACGCCCTGCCACCTGCCCGCGCACGCCGATTCCGGAGCCGGATTCAAAGTTATCCACCTTGTCCAGCGCCAGGCCACGCTCGCGGGCCGCAGCCACGATGGCGTCGGCCAGCGGGTGCTCGCTGCCCTGGTCCAGGCTCGCCGCGAGGCGCAGCACTTCTTCAGCATCCATTCCGGGGGCAGGGATTGCGCGGTCGAACCGCGGGCGTCCCTCGGTCAGGGTGCCGGTCTTGTCGATGATGAGCGTGTCGATCTTGCGCAGGTTCTCGATGGCCGCCGCATCGCGGAACAGCACGCCCCGCGTCGCGCCAAGACCCGTGGCCACCATGATGGACATCGGCGTGGCCAAACCCAGGGCGCATGGACAGGCGATGATCAACACCGCGACCGCGTTGATCAGGCCGTAGACCCAACGCGGCTCGGGCCCGAACAGCCCCCAGCCGAAGAACGTCAGCAGTGCAACCAGCACCACGGAGACCACGAAATAGCCCGCGACCACGTCGGCCATGCGCTGCATCGGGGCTTTGGAACGCTGGGCCTGCGCGACCATCTGGACGATTTGCGCCAGCATGGTGGCCGCGCCCACCCGCTCGGACCGCATCACCATGGCGCCACTGGTGTTGAGCGTTGCGCCTATGACCTTGTCACCCACGCGCTTGGTGACCGGCAGCGGCTCGCCGGTGAGCATGGACTCGTCCACCGAACTGCCGCCTTCGACCACCACGCCATCGACCGGCACTTTCTCGCCGGGCCGAATGCGCAGCAGGTCGCCGACATGGACGTGATTCAGCGGCACATCCTCCTCGCTGCCGTCGGCCCGGATGCGCCGGGCAGTCTTGGGTGCCAGGCCGAGCAGGGACCTGATCGCGGCCGAGGTTTGCGAGCGGGCCTTGAGCTCCAGCACCTGGCCCAGCAGCGTCAGCGAGATGATCACGGCAGCCGCTTCAAAGTACACGGCGACCCGCCCCATGGACATAAACGAGGCCGGAAACACCTGGGGTGCGACGGTCGCGACCACGCTGTAGACGAAGGCGGCACCGGTGCCCAGGCCGATCAGCGTCCACATGTTGGGGCTGCGATTCACCACCGATTGCCAGCCACGCTGAAAGAACGGCCAGCCGGCCCACAGCACGATGGGCAGAGACAGGACGAGCTCGACCCGGCTTTGCGTAGCCATGTCAAACCAGTTCAGCCTGTGGCCGAACATCGCCATCAGCGTCACGACCGCGGTCAGCGGCAGCGTCCACCAGAAGCGTCGCTGGAAATCGACGAGCTCCGCGTTCTCGCCCTCTTCGAGTTCGGGCAACAGGGGTTCGAGCGTCATGCCGCACTTGGGACAGTTGCCGGGATGGTCCTGACGTATCTCCGGGTGCATCGGGCAGGTGTAAATCGTGCCGGCGGGGGCCGGCGCCTCCTGTTCAGGCGCTGGCTCCGGGGCGACGAATCGAGCCGGGTCCGCACTGAATTTGTTCTTGCAGTGTGCGCTGCAGAAGTAATAGAGCCGTCCATCATGCTCGTGCCAATGGGTGGAGTGCGCAGTGACGGGCATGCCGCAAACCGGGTCTTTCAGGGGTGTTACCCCGGCGGACCCCGCCCCATGCGCATGCGGCACAACAGCTTGCCTGCTCCCTGCCGTTTCAGGACGCATGGGTTCCGGCGAACGCAAGGATTGCGGGTGAGGATTCATGTCAATGCCCGAAATTCATCACATCGCCTGCCAGGTATCCTGATCCAGGATTGTTTTTCGTATTCCTCGGCGCTGATGTCGCCGTTCGCCAGGCGACGGCGCAACACCTCGTAGGGTGTCTTACGCGGCTCCTGGCGTTCGGAAGCAGGCCGATGGTATAGCGCGAATTCCAGAAGCTCGTGATGGCCAATGCAATGCCTGCGCGAAGGGGTGGCAGAGGAGCCTGGCTCATGGTGGCCACGCCTTCATTTGGCGGCCGGCGCAGGCAGGCGATCCATCATCATCTGCATCATGGACTGCATCATGTCCATACGCTTTTCCATCATCTGCTGGCGCTCGTTCATGGTGCCCGCCATGGGTTTCCCGCCCGGCATGCCACCCATGGAGCCCATGCCTGGGCCGCCCATCATGTCCATCGTCGCCATGCCCTCCTGCATGGTCTTCATATGCCCGGCCATCAGCGCGTCGCGCTCTTCCGGCGTTTTCGCGCTGGCCATTTTTTCGTGCATCTCGCGCATGGCTTTCATCTGGCGGTCCATGGCGGCCATGCGATCGGCACCGGCCGGCCCGGCTGCGGGACCTGCCTGCGCCGCAGACGGCTGGTCGGCCACCGCAATGTCCGGGTGATGGTGCGCGTGTTCCGCAGCGGTGTGGGCCCTGGAGCCGACGCAGACTGCAGCCAGGGCGATGCCCAGTACGGTTTGACGAAGGGGTGACATGGTTAACTCCAATCGTGAAAGTCAAGGTGAACAGGCATCAGCCCCTGGGTGGCGACAGGCCGGCAGGCCGGCCCGGCGCTCAATTTCAGGTGTCTGCGCCCTCGCCGGCGTACCGTTCGTGCCCGGGCAACTGGGCCTGCAGCGACCGCACCTGGCGCTCCAGTGCCTCGATGCGATTGAGGTAACCGAAGAGCAGCGCCACGGTGAACAGGTCCAGGTCGAAGTCCATACGCAGCCTGCCGACGCTACGCAGCGGCATGACGTATTCGGCGCTGAAGAGACGCTCCACCCGGTGCTGCTCCAGCGGCCGCAGTGCGCCGTACTCCACCAGTTCGTCCAGTTCAGCCGCACTCAGACCGCAGGCCCGGGACAAGTCGGAGATCGTCACGGTTTCGCGGGCGTCCAGCCAGGTGTATTCAAGCGACTGTGTTTTCATGTTGCTTCTCCTTGTCCACGGCGTCGTGGGTTGAAGTGCGAGCTACGGGCCAACTCCTGGAACAACTCATGCTCCCGCGCGGTCAGGGTGGCGGGTACGTCAACATGGATGACGGCATACAGGTGGCCGCGCCCGCTGCGGCCGTTGGTGAGGCCCCGCCCGCGCAGGCGCAGCTTGCGCCCCGAGCGCGTGCCCGGCGGCACCGTGAGCATCACCGGCCCGTCCAGCGTGGGCACTTCCACATCGGCGCCCAGCGCCGCCTCCCACGGCGCAAGCGCCAGATCGAAGTACAAGTCGTGGTGGTCGGCGCGGAACACCGGATGGGGCGCCAGTGTGATGTGCAAATAAATATCGCCGTCGGCACCGCCATCACGGCCTTTACCGCCCTTGCCACGCAAGCGCAGCTTCTGGCCCTCACTCACCCCGGGCGGAATGGTTACCTCCAGAGTGCGCCCACCGCCCTCATCGTGCGCCAGATCCAGGTTGAGCCGGGTTCCCCGGTGCGCCTCTTCCAGGCCAATGCGCACAACCGTCTCGTAGTCGCGCCCATGCAGGGGCACCGGCCCACGCCGCGAGCCGCGATGCCCGCGGCCCAGCGCAGCCAGCAGGTCGGCCAGGTCGATGTCCTCGAACGACTGTCCGTCCGAGGCGTATTCATGGCTCCATTGCGGTGGCGGCGCAAACTCTTCACCGGCCGGGCGGCGACCGAGCTCGTCGTACGCAGCGCGCTTCTCGGCATCCTTCAGCGTCGCGTACGCCTCGGCCACCTCCTTGAACCGGGCTTCGGTGCCGGGCGCCGTGGAGACATCCGGGTGGTGCTGGCGCGCCAATTTACGGTAGGCCTTCTTGATCTGTTCGGCATCGGCGTCCCGCGGCACACCCAGCGCGGCGTAATAGTCCTTGTATTTCATACCGATGCCGCCTTCAGTGCACGTGCATCTCGAACACGCGCTTCAGGCCGTCCTGGTCTTTGATGCGGATGTGGCGCTTGTCAACTTCAAGCAGGCCCTGCTGCTGGAACGCCGAGAAAGTCCGGCTGACGGTTTCCAGCTTCATGCCCAGGTAGCTGCCGATTTCGGCGCGCGTCATCCGCAGGTGAAATTCGCTGGCCGAGTAGCCGCGGGCTTTCAGGCGCTGCGACAGGTTCAGCAGAAACGCCGCCAGCCGCTCCTCGGCGTTCATGCTGCCGAGCAGCAGCATCAGGCTGTGCTCCCGGATGATTTCAAGGCTCATCAGGCGGCTGACCATGTTTTGCATGGCGGGGTTACCGATGGCCAGCCGGGTCAGTTGCTCATAGGGAATGACGCAGACCTCGGTATCCTCCAGGGCGATAGCGCTGCTGGCGTGCTTGCCGTAGGCCACGCCGTCCAGGCCAATCAGCTCTCCGGCCATGTGAAAGCCACTGATCTGCTCGCGGCCATCGGCCAGCATCAGGCTGGACTTGAAGGTGCCGCTGCGCACCGCATAGATGAACTGGAAATGGTCGCCCTCGTCAAAGAGCGTCTGGCCGGCCTTGACCTTGCGGCGCCCGAACATCAGGCTGTCCAGGCGCTCCGCGTCGCCATCCGTCATGCCGCAGGGCAGGGACAGATCGCACAGGTGGCAGCTGGAACGGGGTGTCCTCAAAGGCGGGGCCTGCACATCCCCCATGGCCTGGCGAATTGGAATGATCCGCAGGGCGCCGGCAGGTGCTTCTTGCGTGCTTGCGGGTGCGGGTACGGGTGCGGGTATGGCGGTTGACATGATTTCCCTCCGGTGAGACGGTTGTCAATGCGCAAGGTGGCGCGATGCATTCGCAACAGCCCGCACAAGTTGATCGAATTCGGTGCTTTTGTCGAGGAAGCGGGCGGCGCCCTCCCGCAGATAGCGCATGCGGTAGGCCGGGGCCGCGTTGTTGCTGAAGACAATGAAAGCGATGTCGGGTGCCGCCTGGCGCACGGCGCGCAACACCTGCAGGCCCGAGCCGCCCTCCAGCTGAACGTCCAGCACCACCACATCCGGCGCCGTGGCCAGAATGCCGTCAATCGATGCCTGCGGCGTCTCGGCCTCACCGACAATGGTCATGTCACTGACGCCGAGCATCGTGGCGACACGACCGCGGATCAGGGCCGAATCGTCGGCCAGAAAAACCTTGACGGAGGAGGGGACATCAGCCATTGAGTCAGTGTGCTCGTGCCTGGGCCGATGCGCCATCGGCCGCGGCTGAATTCACCCGTCGGAAAAATCCGGAACAGCGACGTCCACTGCACCGAGGCCGCCTAGGAATTGTCCGAGCGTGTTCGAGCGGCAGGCAGGCTTGCCCGGGTCTGGGGCTGGCAGAGGGTCGGCACCGGCGCCCTGTGACCCGACGGCGAACCGGGCCGGTGGTCAGTGCGCCATCAGCACCGGCAGGGTCATGGACTGCAAAACTTCCCGCGAGGTGCCTCCCACCAGCCACTCGCGCGCGCGGCTATGGCCGTAACAGCCCATCACCAGCAGGTCAGCTGTGAGGTCGAAGGCGCGTGACAACAGCAGTTCGCCCAGCCGGTCGGGTTCGTCGCCCTGGCGGTGCCAGGTTGCCTCAACGCCATGGCGCTTCAGATAGCCGGCCAGGTCCAGCGCAACGCCACCGACGACGGGCTCATCGGCCGACCAGCTGACCACATGAACACGTTGCGCACTCTGCAGCAGGGGCATGGCCGCGGTGACAGCATGCGCCGCCTCCCGCGTCGGCTTCCAGGCGATCACCACCGCCTCGCCGACAGTCGGCGGCACCACGGCATAGGGCAGGATCAGGGCCGGCCTGCCACTGATCGCCATCACGGTTTCCGCGAAATCGGATGGCACGTCCGAGGACTCGATATCCGAAGGGTCGTGCTGGCCCAGTACCAGCAGGTCGGCATAAAACGCCTGCTGCGCGAAGGCACCGGCCACGGGATAGTCGGTCAGCTCGCCCCAGGAGACCGGTACGCCGGTCGAGGCCAGCGCGCGATCGAAGGCGGTGCGCGCCCTGGCCAGCCGCTCGTCGTCAACCTCGCGCAAGCTGACGGCGGTACCGGGGCCGAGCGTGGGCGCAAACGGCGGCATCGCGAAACTGGGTGTGACCGAATAGAGCGCGGCCACCGCGGCACCGTGCCGCCGCGCGAGCTGGCGTGCGAACTCCAGGCGCGGCGCCGCGCGTCGCGAGGCGTCAAAGTGAACCAGCAATTGCATCAGGGAGGATTTCATGGAAGCACTCCATCGAGAAGTTCCGGTCCCCCCACGATAACGCGCCCAGCACCGGCGCCTGTTGACAATCGTCAATCCCCTTCCCGAAAGTGGGAGCAGAACCCCCCAATGATGAGGGCGCAGCGCCGCGGACCGCCGCGCCCCGGCGTCACGGCATCTGCCCGGTTGCTCCGGGCCGGGCCTGCCGACCTGTAACCAGGCTTGTGCCGGCAAAAATTCGCTTCACTTTTGATGGCCGCTTCGGCAGGCAGAAAGCGCGCTGGAGAGCATATTTTTCAACAGAGGCTGGATGCGGGAAGCCAGCGCCTCGTCGTAGGCGAAGGGCGGCACTTCTTGCATGTACAGGCTCTGGCACATCTCCAGCTGCACGGCGTGCACATCGCTGGACGGCTGGCCATAGTGCCGCGTGATGTAGCCACCCTTGAAGCGGCCGTTGACGGCTGTCGTGATGCCGGAAAGCGCAGCACAGGCCTGTGCGACCGATGCGGTGATGGCTTCATGGGCGCTGGCGCCGTCGGCCGTCCCGATGTTGAGGTCGGGCAGCGTGCCTTCAAACAGCCAGGGAATCTGCGAACGGATGCTGTGGGCGTCCCACAGCAACGCATAGCCGTGCCGGGCCTTGAGGCGGGCCAGCTCGGCGGCCAGGGCCGCATGGTAGGGCTGCCAATAGGCCTCGCGCCGCCTTGCGCGCTCATCGGGGGTGGGCTCGCAACCGGGCTGGTAGAGCGGCGCACCCGAGAAGAACCGGGTGGGGCAGAGTTCGGTGTTGGATGCGCCGGGGTACATCGGGGCGTCATCCGGCGGGCGATTCAGGTCAATCACATAGCGCGAATAGTGCGGCGTCAACACGCTGGCGCCCATCTCCGGCAGGAAGCTGTAAAGCGTCTGCAGGTGCCAGTCGGTGTCTTCCACTTTCAGTGCCTCGGGCATGTAGGCCGCCTGCAGCTCCGGTGGAATGGCCGTGCCGATATGCGGCATGCTCACCAGCAGGGGAACCGTGCCGCGCCGCAAGGTACAGGCCGGGCTCTGATCCCCCTGCCCCACTGGATTCGCCTCGCTTGCCCCGCTGACTTCATTCATCTGATTCACTCCATTCATCTCACTGACTCCATTGATCATTGATATTGACAAGGTCACTCGTCCCGCGCATTTCACTGCTTCCTCTCACTGCTTCCTCAAATACAGTTCGACTTCGCGGCGGCGGTCTCATGCCTGGAACTTTCCGGCAAAGCTGTAGCGCGAACCGGGGTACACCAGCCGTGCCACGCTGGCAATGTGGGCGCCGCTCACGGTGCGGCGCATCATCGCCAGGCAGGCTTCGCCTGGCTTGATGTCGAGGTGCCTGGCCTCCAGTGCTGTCGGCAGGCAGGCTTCAATTGAATAGCTGGCTTCGGTGAGCGGCGCTTCTTCCAGCAGGTGATAGGTGGGCGTCGTCTGCGTGAAGTCGGTCTTCAGGTAGTTGGGTGCCGCCGCCGGGTTGACATAGCGGTCTTCGTACTGGATGGGTACACCGTTTTCCAGATGAATCAATATGGTGTGGAACACACGCCCGCCCGAGCGCAGGCCCAGGGTGCGCGCCACGTCGGCGCTGGCTTTTTCGGACTCCGCCCGCAACACCCGCGAGCTATGGGTGTGGCCCCGCTCAATGACTTCCTCATGAATATCACGAATGGTCAGCGTTGAAGAAATGCGGTGCAGCTCGGCCACAAAGGTTCCCGAGCCCTGGATTCGCGTGACCAGGCCCTCGCCCATGAGCTCGCGCAGCGCACGGTTGACCGTCATGCGGCTGACGCCAAATTGCGCCATCAGCACGGCCTCGCTGGGCACCGGATCACCGGGCCTCCAGGTGCCGGCACTGATGCGCGTTTTGATGAATGCCTTGACCTGCCCATAAGCGGGCAATGGAGTGGTTGCCATTTTTAGCCGGAGTAAGAAAAAACAATTGGCGCCCTCGAAAAGCGCTGCCGCAGGCCGTAGATTACTCCAGTTGACACAAGTTGTATAGACAACTACGATTTAACCAACCAAAGCCTGAAGCCCGGGCCCGAAGCTGCGCCAAAGTTTTTCTTTTTGTTACATGGAGCCTGTCTCATGTCGGATCTCATACCGGATCTTTCCAAAACCCCTTTCCAGGGCAGCCAGGCCCGCCCGGTCCGCGCTCCTCGCGGGAGCGCCCTCACCTGCGCCAACTGGCAGATCGAAGCGGCTTACCGCATGATCCAGAACAATCTGGACCCGGAAGTCGCGGAAAACCCCGACGAGCTGGTGGTGTACGGCGGCATTGGCAAGGCGGCGCGCAACTGGCCGGCGTTTGACGCCATCCTGGACTCGCTGCGCAAGCTCAAGGCAGACGAGACACTGCTGGTGCAGTCCGGCAAGCCGGTCGGCGTGTTCCGCACCCATGCGGGCGCGCCGCGCGTCCTCATCGCCAATTCCAACCTGGTGCCCAGATGGGCCACCTGGGAACACTTCAATGAACTCGACCGCGCCGGCCTCATGATGTACGGCCAGATGACGGCCGGCAGCTGGATCTACATCGGCACGCAGGGCATCGTGCAGGGCACGTATGAGACCTTTGTGGAAGCGGGCCGCCAGCACTTCAATGGCGACCTGGCGGGCCGCTGGGTTCTGACGGCGGGGCTGGGGGGCATGGGTGGCGCGCAGCCGCTGGCGGCCACCTTTGCCGGCGCCTGCTCCCTCAACATCGAATGCCAGCAGTCGCGCATCGATTTTCGCTTGAGGACGCGCTATGTGGACAAGCAGGCCGCCAGCCTCGACGAAGCGCTGGAGCTGATCCGGCACCACACGTCGCGCCGGGAGGCTGTCTCCATTGCGCTGTGCGGCAATGCGGCCGAGATCGTGCCGGAACTGGTCAGGCGCGCGCAGGCCGGCGGCATCCGCCCCGACATCGTGACCGACCAGACCTCGGCCCACGACATCATCAATGGCTACCTGCCGGCGGGCTGGACGGTGGCCCGCTGGCAGGCCGCGCAAAAGGACCCGGCGCAGCATGCCGCGCTGACGCAGGCCGCAGGGCAATCCTGCGCGGTGCACGTCAAGGCCATGCTGGCTTTCCATGAGATGGGCATTCCCACCGTGGACTACGGCAACAACCTGCGCCAGGTCGCCAAGGACTTCGGCGTGGCCAATGCCTTTGACTACCCCGGCTTTGTGCCCGCCTATATCCGGCCGCTGTTTTGCCGCGGCGTCGGGCCCTTCCGCTGGGTGGCGCTGTCGGGCGATCCGGAAGACATCCGCAAGACCGACGCGAAGATGAAAGAACTGTTCCCCGACAACAAGCCCCTGCACCGCTGGCTTGACATGGCCGAAGAGCGCATCAGCTTCCAGGGCCTGCCGGCGCGGATTTGCTGGATTGGCCTGGGCGAGCGCCACCGGGCGGGCCTGGCCTTCAACGAGATGGTGCAAAGCGGCGAGCTGAAGGCGCCCATCGTCATCGGCCGCGACCACCTCGACAGCGGTTCCGTCGCCTCGCCGAATCGCGAAACCGAGGCCATGCAGGACGGCAGCGATGCCGTGAGCGACTGGCCGCTGCTCAATGCCCTGCTCAACACGGCCAGCGGCGCCACCTGGGTCAGCCTGCACCACGGCGGCGGCGTGGGCATGGGTTACTCGCAGCACGCGGGCGTGGTCATTGTGTGTGACGGTACCCTTGAGACGGCCGAACGCATCGAGCGCGTGCTGTTCAATGACCCCGCCACCGGCGTCATGCGCCATGCGGATGCGGGCTACGAGATCGCCCGCCAGAGCGCCCGAGACAACCACCTGAACCTGCCCATGATGGGAGCCTGAAGCATGTCCGACAATAACGTTGACGATACGGTCGAAATCTACCTGACCTACCTGAACCACCCTGACGTGCAGGCACTGGCCCTGACCGATGCCGAAATCATCGGCGCCGTGGAGCAGGCGCTGCATGCGCAAGGCCTGCAGCAAACCACCATCGAGCCGCGCATGCACCTGGTGCCGGAAAAGGATTACCCGGGCCACTTCAATGTGCTGCGCGGCTACATCCGCCCGCTGGGCCTGGCCGGCGTGAAAGTGGTGGGCGACTTTTACCGCAACTATGAAATCGGCCTGCCGTCGGAGCTGGCGGTGCTCAACCTGTTCAACCCGAAAAACGGCTCGCCGATCGCCATCATCGACGCCTCCGACATCACCGACATGCGCACCGGCGCCATCACCGCGCTGGGTGCAAAACACCTGGCGCGCAAGGACTCTAAAGTGCTGGGCCACATCGGCGCGCGCGGCACGTCGTACTGGAATGTCCGCCTGCTCGACTCGATCTACCACTTTGACGAAATCCGCGTTCACTCGCGCCGGCCCGACAGCCGCAATGCCTTTGCCGCGCGGCTTGAAAAAGACCTGGGCAAGAAAATCACGGTGACGCAAGACTGGGAGTCCTGCGTGCGCGGGGCCGACATCGTGGTGGAGGCTTCGCGACTGGAAAAACCCGAACCGATGCTCAAGACCGAATGGATCAAGAAGGGCGCCTGCGTGATTCCCTACGGCACCATGAGCGCGGTGGAGCTGTCGCTCACCGACATCATGGACAAGATGGTGATGGACGACTGGGGCCAGGCCAAGGCCGGGCCTTTTGGCGCCCTGCGCGCCCACGTGGACAGCGGCAAGCTGTCGGAAAAGACGCTGCATGCCGAACTGGGGCAAATCGTCGCGGGCCTCAAACCCGGCCGCCAGAGCGATGAGGAGACCAATCTCTTCTGGCACCGCGGCCTGTCGCTGTCGGACATCGCCCTCGGCGCGTTCATGCTGGAAAAGGCCAAGCGCATGAACCTCGGGCAACAGCTGCGCTTTCGCTGAATCCCAAAACACCTACAACACCGGCATCCCAACATACCGTCAATCTCCACGCCGCCATGAACGCCATCAGCACATCACCCGTCGCCTCCCTGCCGGTGGCCAACGCCCGCATGTACTCGGCGACCCCATCGGTCAAGGCCGACTGGAAGCAGTTGCTGGACTGGGTGCTGGCCCGCGCCGGCCTGCCGTGGGACGTGATCGACTACGACGCGCCGGCGCCCCTGTCGGCGCTGTGGGCCCGCGATGACCTGGGCCTGGCGATGATGTGCGGCCTACCCTTTGCGCAACGCGCAGTCCGGCCCACGCTGGTCGCGGCACCGCTGCCGTCACCGGCCCGTTACGGCGGCCAGCCGGTGTATTTCACCGACATCGTGGTGCGCACCGGCGCGCCTTACCGGACGCTCGAAGACACCTTCGGCGGCGTGGTGGGCTACACGCTGGCCGATTCGATGTCGGGCGGCGTGGCCCCGCGCCACTACCTGGAGCGCTACCGCTCGGCCGCACGGCCGCGGCTTTACCGCCAGGCGGTGGGCGAGCTGATTCACGCCCGCGGCGTGATCGAGGCGCTGGCCGAAGGCCGCATCGACGTGGGCCCGCTGGACAGCTACTACCACGATCTGCTGCGGCAGCGGGAGCCGGACTTTGCCGCCCAGGTGCGCACGGTGGCGAGCACCCCGGCCCTGCCGATTCCCCCGCTGGTCGCCACCGCGGCCCTGACCGCAGGCGAACTCGCGCGGCTGCGTGCGGCCCTGCTGGCAACGGCCACCGCACCGGAACTGGCGCCGCTCATGCAGGGCTTGCTGCTGGCGGGCTTTGCGGTGCCCGACCCCGCCGATTACCAGCCCCTCGCGGCCATGGCCGCTGCGGCCGCCATCCCTTTCGAGGAACTCTGATGCGCCGCTTCCACTTTGACTTTCACTTTCGCTTTCCCTTCTTTCTGCCGGCACTGTTCAGTCTGCTGGCCAGCCTGCTGGTGACGGCGACGCCCTTCGGCGCGCTGGCGCAAACCTATCCGTCCCGGCCGCTGCATGTGATCGTGCCCTTTCCACCCGGCGGACCGACCGACGTGCTGGGCCGCGTACTGGCCCAGGGCCTGTCCGAAGCCCTCGGCCAGCCGGCCGTGGTCGACAACAAGGTAGGCGCGGCCGGCAACATTGGCGTCGAGCAGGCGGCCAAGGCCCCGCCTGACGGCCACACGCTGGCGATCGTGCCCCTGGGCAATATCGCGGTCAATCCCACGCTGTTTCCCAACCTGCCCTACAAGGCCTCGGATCTCGCGCCGGTTGCCATGCTGGCCACGGTGGACAACGTGCTGGTGGTGAATGCGGCGGTGCCGGCACGCTCGCTCCGGGAACTGCTGGCCCTGGCCGCACAGAAGCCGGATGCGCTCTCCTTCGCCTCGCCCGGTGCCGGCAGCCAGGCGCACCTGGCGGGCGAGTTGCTCGCGCTGCAGAGTAACGTGCAGCTGCTCCACGTGCCTTACAAGGGCATCGGGCCAGCTCTCAACGACCTGCTCGGCGGCCAGGTGTCGATGATGTTCGCGCAGATGTCCTCGGTGCTGCCCCACATCCAGAGCGGCAAGCTGCGCGCGCTGGGAGTGGCCAGCCTCAAGCGCTCGCCGGTCATGCCTGAAGTCCCGACCCTTGCCGAGCAGGGCCTGGCCCGCTTCGAGGCGGTGTCCTGGTATGCGCTGATGGTGCCCGCCGGCACGCCACGCCCGGTGATTGACCGGCTCAACACGGAAACCGCGCGCCTCCTCGCCCGTCCCGAACTGAAAGACAAGCTGGCCGCGCTGGGCATGACGCCTGGCGCCGGCAAACCGTCGGAACTCGCCGCCACCATTCAGGCCGACACCGTGCGCTGGGCCGAAGTGATCCGGCAAAAGAACATCAAACCCGAATGAGGTAATACCTACACTTCCAGCTGTCACTGCCGCTGTCACTGCTTGCCAACGAGTCACCCATGAACATCCAGCCAGGCTTTTTAACCTTGGCGCAACTGCGCCAGATCCACGCAGGCAGCGAGCCGCTGACGATAGATCCGTCAGCCACCGCCGGCATTCGTGCCAGCGCCCAGCTCGTCCGGCAGGCCGCGCAGGGCGGCGCCGCCGTCTATGGTGTGAACACCGGTTTCGGCAAGCTGGCCAACCAGCGCATCGCCCAGGTCGACCTGAATACCCTGCAGCTCAACCTGTTGCGTTCGCATGCCGTCGGTGTGGGCGAACCCATGCCGGAGCGGGTGGTGCGGCTGGTGCTGCTGCTCAAGGCTGCCAGCCTGGCGCGCGGCTTTTCGGGCGTGCGTGAATGTGTCATCGACCTGCTGCTGGCCTTGTACAACCACGGCTTGACGCCGGTGATTCCCTGCCAGGGATCGGTCGGCGCCTCCGGCGACCTTGCGCCGCTGGCGCATTTGTGCCTGCCGCTGATTGGCGAAGGCGAGGTGTTTTATCGCGGCGAGCGCCTGCCCGCCGCAAACGCGCTGCAACATGCCTCGCTGGCGCCGATACAGTTGTCGGCCAAGGAAGGGCTGGCCCTGATCAATGGCACGCAGGTCTCCACCGCGCTGGCGCTGGATGCCCTGCTGGCGACCGAGCGCCTGTTCGAAGCCGCCGTGATTTCCGGGGCTGTCACGCTCGACGCCGCACGCGGTAGCGACGGGCCGTTTGATCCCCGCATTCACGCCGTGCGCGGCCAGCCCGGACAGATCGACTGTGCCGCCGCCTACCGCGCGCTGATGGTCGGCAGCGAGATCCGCCGCTCCCACCTGGAGGGCGACGACCGCGTGCAGGACCCGTACTGCCTGCGCTGCCAGCCTCAGGTCATGGGCGCCTGCCTGGATCAGATGCGCTATGCCTCGCAGGTGCTGATGCGTGAAGCCAATGCCGTCACCGACAACCCGCTGGTGTTCGCATCCACCCGGGAAGTTGCATTGCAAGCAGGGGCCGGGGAACCGGCTTTGCCGGGCCACAGGAGCCGCCCCCTTGAGGGAGAGATGGCCGCAGGCCACGTCGGGGGGGAGCTTTTATCCGGCGGCAATTTTCATGCGGAACCGGTGGCGCTGGCTGCCGATGCGCTGGCCGTGGTCATCGCGGAAATCGGCGCCATCACCGAGCGGCGCATTGCCATGCTGGTCGATACGGTGGCGTCTCGCCTGCCGGCCTTTCTCACGCCCGAGCCCGGGTTGAATTCGGGTTTCATGATCGTGCACGTGACCGCCGCCGCGCTGGCGTCAGAAAACAAATCGCTGGCCCATCCAGCGAGTGTGGACAGCCTGCCCACCTCGGCCAACCAGGAAGACCACGTGAGCATGGCGACCTTTGCGGCCCGCCGGCTTCAGCCCATGCTGCGCAACACGGAGTACATCGTGGCCATTGAGTTGCTGACGGCGGCGCAGGGGATTGAATTTCTGCGGCCGCTGAAAAGCGCCGCTGCACTGGAAGGCGTGCTGCAACTGGTGCGTTCAGTATCGCCGGCCATGATGCACGACCGCAGCCTGGCGCCTGACATCGGTGCGGTGCACCAGTTGGTGGCACAGGGGCGTATCGGCCTGGCGGGAGAGGCGAAAATTACCGAGCTGACCGCCTTGCGTCTGGTGTAAAGCCGCGGATAAGCCACGGATAAGCCGCGGACCTCATCCGGCAGGCAGCCCCGCAGCTACAGGCCCAGCCGCAGCGTCACAATGGCGGCCAGCACCAGCGAGGCGATGAACACCGTCTCACCCACCAGCATGGCAACCGGTTGCCAGCCGAGTTTGAGCAGGTCTTCAAAGCTCGTCTTGATACCCGCCGCCGCAATGGCCGTGACCAGCAGCCAGCGCGAGGTGCTGCTCGCCAGTTGCGTCATGTCGGGTGTGAATGTGCCGATGCTGGCCAGCAGCACCAGCACAATGAAGGCGAGCAGGAAGCCCGGAACCAGCGGCACTTCATCATCGGTCGCCTTGGTATCCGGATGGTTTCGGTAGCTGATGGCGACGAACACCACAATGGGCATCAGCAGCATGACGCGAAACAGCTTCACCACGGTGGCGGTGTCGCCCACTGCGGGGCCCAGCATCATGCCGGCAGCCACCACCTGCGCCACATCATGGATGGTGCCACCCAGGAAAATACCCGCCTGCTCAGGGGGAAGGCCGATGGCCTTGAGCGCGAAGGGGTAGATCACCATGCTCAGGGTGGACAGCACCGTCACGCCCACCACCGCCAGCAGCGTGAAGCGTTCGTTCTCCCTGGTTTGCGGCAGGACGGACGACAGGGCCAGCACCGCCGATGCGCCGCAGATGGCCACGGCGCCGCCGGAGAGCAGGCCCTCCTCGCGGGGACGTTTCAACCACCGGGCCAGCAGCAATCCAAAAAAAATCGTCAGCGCCACCCCCACCGCGATGACCACCGCAGATTCGAGGCCTAGCTTGGCGACCTGGGTCAAGGTAATGCGCACGCCGAGCAGCGCCACGCCGATACGCAGCAGGCTTCGGCCACAAAAGTCAACGCCTGGCCTGACGCGGGGATTGCTGCACAGAAAATGAAATGCCAGACCGATCAGCAAGGCATACAGCAGTTGCGGCCCGCCGTAATGCTCAGATAAGAACGTGGCCGCCAGGGCGATGACCACGCACACCAGGGTGCCAGGAAGTCGGAGGGTCAGGGAGGCAAAAAGTGAAGACGGTGAGGAAAAAGGCACTTGCTGGAGTCCGTTTTGAGGTCTGGCATGTCTGCGAAAAAACGGCTGTTGCAGAGTGATTTTTCGTCTTGCACAGGCAATTTTCGTATGCTACTATTATTCTCTTGTATATACAAGTTGGCGCGCCGGAATGGGTGATTTTCAGGGGCGCAGGAGCGCCGGGATTCCAGGCACGATTCAGGAAAAACAGTTAATGTCCGCTGTCACTGCCGCAATATCTGACGCTATTCTTCTCACTATTCCTCCGATATTCATCCCGATATTCCTCTCACCATTCCTGTCGCCATCCTCAAACGGAGATCATCATGAAGATTCGCAAATTTCTGGCCTTTTGGGCGCTGGCCTTCGCCGCCGTGGTGCCCCTTGCTTCGCAGGCCCAGCAAGTGGTCCGCGTGGGCTCCAAGAATTTCACCGAGCAGTTTGTGCTCGCAGAAATTTACGCCCAGGCCCTGGAAGCCGCAGGCATCAAGACCGAGAAAAAGCTCAATCTGGGTGGCACGCTGATTGCGCAAAAGGCCATGGAAGAGAAACAGATCGATTTCTACCCCGAGTACACCGGCACCATGCTGCTTGCCGTGCTGAAGCAGGAGCCCATGACGGACCCCAAGGCCGTTTATGACAAGGTGAAAGAGGCCTACGCCAAGATGGGCTTTGCCGTGCTGAACCAGTCCAACCTCAACAACGGGTATGTGATGGTCGTCCGCCCGGAGACCGCACAGAAGTACAAGCTGGAAACCCTCTCGGATCTGGCGAAAGCCGCCAAGGACCTGAAGATCGGCGCCGGCCCTGAATTTCGCGATCGCAAGGACGGGCTGCCTGGCCTGAAAGCCAAATACGACATGGTGTTCGGGGAAGACCTGCAGATGGCCATTGGCCTGCGCTACCAGGCGCTCAAGAACGATCAGATCCAGGTGGTGAACGGCTACTCCACAGACGGCATGATCAGCGCCATGAAACTGAAGCGGCTGCGCGACGACAAAAGCCTGTGGCCACCGTATTTCGTGGTGCCTGTCATTCGCCGCGAAGTCCTCGATGCCAACCCCAAAATTGGTGAGGTCCTGAACCGGGTCAGCGCCCTGCTCGACGAAACCACAATGGCCCAGATGAACTACCAGGTCGATGGCGAAAAGCTGGAACCCAAAGATGTGGCACGCGATTTCCTCAAAGCCAAGGGGCTGATCAAGTAAGCCCACAGGTCACAGCATCGGCGAATGAGAGCTGACATTCCATGACGATTGAAGTCGGCGACACCTGGGTGGGCATAGCCGATCTGGTGCGCGTCGCCCGCCAGGGTGAAGCCGTCGCACTGGCCTCCGCAGCCCGGGCGCGGGTTACCGCGGCGCGCGATGTGGTGGTCCGCCTGGCGGCGTCCGGCGCGCCTGTTTATGGCCTCAATTCCGCGCTGGGCGCCAACACCGGCGCGCTGCTGGCGGAAGATGATCTGGAAGACTATCAGCGACGGGCCGTGCGTGCCCGCGCGGTGGCGGTCGGACCGGCTTATGAGCAGTCCAGCGTTCGCGCCATGCAATTTGCCCGCATCGCCGGCCTGGCGCGCGGCGGCTCCGGCGTGTCACCCGGCGTGCTGGATGCCTGTATTGCGCTGCTGAACCACCGGGTGCACCCAGTGGTGCCACGCTTCGGCTCCATCGGTGTGGCTGACCTGCCCCAGCTGTCACATCTGGCCCTGCCCCTGTTCGGCGAAGGCGAGGCCGAATTTGGCGGCGAGGTGCTCAAGGGCGGCGTCGCCCTGGAGCGCGCCGGGTTGCAGCCCGTCAAGCTCGGCGCCAAGGACGGCCTGGCGCTGATCAGCTCCAACGCCGCCACCACCGCGCGTGCCGCACTGGTGCTGCATGACGCCACTGCCGCACTGGATGCCTGGCTGGCCGCGGTGGCGCTGGGATTCGAGGGCTTTCGGGCCAATCTTTCCCCGCTCCATCCCAGCGCGGTCATGGCCAGGCCTGCGACCGGCCAGGTGGAAGTCGCCAGCCAGCTGCGCGCGCTCCTGAAGGGCAGCGCGCTGCTCGCGCCGGGTGCCGCCCGCCGCGTTCAGGACCCGGTCTCGCTGCGTGTCGTGGCCCAGGTGCATGGCGCCGCCCGGGGCACGATAGCCCTGGCCCGGGAGCAGGTCGAAGTGGAGCTCAACAGCGCCGCCGACAGTCCGCTGGTGCTGGCAGACGACGGCATCATGCTGTCCAACGGAAACTTTCACGTGCCGGCCCTGGCGCTCGCGCTGGATGCCTGCGCGATTGCGCTGGCACAGGCCGCCAGCATGTCTGTGGCCCGCTGCCAGCGCTTCATGTCCCCCGCGCTCACCGGCCTGCCCCTGCAGTTGACACGTCACGGGCCGGCCCATTCCGGCTTCGCCACGGTGCAAAAAACCTTGACCGCCCTGTGGGCCGAGATACGGTTGCGCGCCAACCCCGGCTCGCTTGATTACCTGCCGGTCTCCGAAGGGCTGGAGGATCATGCCTGCATGGCGCTGGGCGTTGCCGAAAAACTGGGCGAACTGCTGGAGCGCGTCCACTACGTCATTGCCATTGAACTCCTGATCGCCGCCCAGGCCGTAGACCTGCGTGAAACCGATCAGGCCGCCATGGGGGAAGGCGCGCGCGCGACCTACCTGCAGCTGCGCGACCTGGTCGCCATGCTGGACGAAGACCGTCCGCTGGGCCCGGACATTGACCGGGTCCAACGCGCCGTAGCCTCGGGCTTGTTCAGTTCATGGGCCGTCAGTCCAGGGGCCGCGTGACACCCCTATGAAATGGTTCCTGCGCAACTGGACTGACATTGTGTATGCCCTGTGGGAACACATTGCCATCTCCCTGACGGCGCTCACGATTGCATTCGCCCTGTCGCTGGTGATTGGCCTCGTGGCCGCCCGGCGCGAACGGCTGTACGGGGCCGTGATGACGGTCTCCGGGATTTTGTACACCATTCCGACACTGGCCTTTCTCGCCTTCCTGATTCCGCTCGTCGGGCTGGGCCGTACCAATGCCATCATCACCATGGTGGCGTTTTCCTTGATGATCCTGATCCGCAGTGTGGCGACGGGCATTCGGGAGGTTCCGGCAGACGTGATCGATGCCGCCCGTGGCATGGGCATGAGCGCGGCCCAGATCATGCGGCGCATCGAATTGCCGCTGGCGTTACCGGTGATCGTGGCGGGTCTGCGCGTATCCGCCGTGACGGTCATCAGCGTGACCGTCGTCGCGGCCTACGTCAACGCAGGCGGGCTGGGCACGCTGATCTTCAACGGCATTGCCAGCGATCACCCCGCAAAAATATGGGCAGGCGCCTTGACCGCGTGCGCCCTGGCGGTCAGCGTCGACCTGCTGCTCGCACTGCTCGAACGGCAGCTTAAACGCCGGCGTGCGGCCTGACCCCCAGGAAAAACAATGCTGGCCGACACCTGGAACTTCCTGGCGACCCATCCGACCCAGTTCTACCGGGCGCTGGGCGTGCACATTGCCCTGTCAGGGTCAGCGCTGTTTTTGGCCGCGCTGATCAGCATACCTGCCGGTATTGCCGTGGCACGGCGTGGCGGCCTGGCGCTGGCCGTGGTCAACGCAGCGAATGTCGGACGCACCCTGCCGTCGCTGGCCGTGCTCGCGCTGGTCATGCCGCTTCTGGGGACCGGCTTTGCGCCTGCGCTGTTCGCCCTGACGCTGATCGCGCTGCCGCCCATCGTGACCCACACCATCGTCGGCATGCGTGGCGTGGACGCCGACGCCGTCGACGCGGCGGTTGGCATGGGCATGACGCGGACCCTGCTGTTGCGGCAGGTCGAGCTGCCGATGGCCCTGCCGGTCATCTTTGCGGGCCTGCGCACCGGCGCGGTGCAGGTGATTTCCGGTGCGGTGCTGGCGGCCTTTATTGGCGGCGGCGGGCTTGGCGACTTCATCACCGCGGGCATTGCCATGATGGCCATCCCCCAACTGCTGGTGGGCGCCATCCCGGTGACCCTGCTGGCGCTGGGCACTGATTTTCTTTTTGGCGCCTTGCAGCGCCGCATGACCCCTCAAGGCCTTCGCGCATGATCACACTCGACCGCCTCACCAAGAGCTTCGGAACCAGCGGCCAGACTGCCGTCGACGGACTGTCGCTCACCATCAATGCGGGCGAAATCTGCGTGCTGATCGGCCCCTCGGGGTGCGGCAAGACCACGACCATGCGCATGATCAACCGCATGGTGGAACCCGATTCGGGGCGGATTGAAGTCGACGGACAGGATGTGACCCGGATAGACGCGGTAGAGTTGCGCCGCTCGATCGGCTATGTGATCCAGCAGGTGGGACTCTTCCCCCACATGACCATCGGCGAGAACGTGGCGACCGTACCGAAAATGCTGGGCTGGGACGCGCCGCGCATAGCCCGGCGTGTGGATGAACTGCTGGCGCTCGTCCACATGGAACCCGGCCTGTACCGGGACCGTTTTCCGCGGGAGCTCTCCGGTGGCCAAAAGCAGCGCGTGGGCGTGGCACGGGCGCTTGCCGCGGACCCGCCGGTGATGCTGATGGACGAGCCCTTCGGGGCCATCGACCCCATCACCCGCGCGAGTCTGCAGGACGAGTTCCTGCGCATCCTGCGCGAACTCGGGAAGACCATTGTCTTTGTCACGCACGACATCGACGAAGCCATCAAAATGGCCACGCGCATCGCCATCCTGCGTGCCGGAAAAGTCGTTCAGTACGACACGCCGGAACGCATCCTGGCGCTTCCTGCAAATTCGTTTGTCCAGGCTTTTGTCGGCGAAGACCGGTCGCTCAAAAGACTGTCACTGCTGACAACCGGGCTGTGCACCGATGCAGGTACACCTGCCAGCAGTGCGCCGCGTGTGCCGGCTGGCGCACCGCTGCGCGATGCCCTGTCTGCAATGCTTGACAGCGGTGCCGATGAGGCCGCGGTTGTCAACGCGGGCGGCGATATCGTGGGCCGCGTGACGCTGGACGCCATTCGCCAGGCGGCGAGCGTGAATGGCGCTGAAACATAGTCTCTGAAATCGGACCCTGCCGGCGCTGCTGGCAAATGAGGTCCGCGCGCCTGCACCTTCAGGTGGCTGGTCAGTCACCGTGACCCCTCTCTGCGGGGTTTTCGCCGCAAGCCGGCCCAACGAAAAATCCCGCCAGGCTCGCACCTGACGGGATCTCCTTTGCACCTTTGCATCAGGGGCGCGGGGCTCTGCATCGCCTGCCCTACTGATGGCCTTTCAGCCTTTCAGCCCTCTATTTCATGCCGTATTTGCTCTTGGCGTCACTCTGGCAGGTGTCTTTGGCCGCGCCAGCCAGGCTGTCGCAGCGCTCCTTGGCCGCCTTGTAGTCCGCTTCACGTTTTTCTTCAGCGGCGTCCTTTTTCACATCAGCCATTTTTTCGGTTTTCTTTTTGCTGGTGTCGGCGCCAGCCTTCATCACCTTGGCATCTTCTTTGGCCTTCACATGGGCAGCCTTGGCGTCCTTCACGCAGACGTCCTTGGCATTACCCGACAGGTCGTCGCATTTTTCCTTGGCGGTATCGTAAGCGGCATCGGCTTTGGCGAAAGTCACTTTCTCGTCATTCTTGGGACTGGGTTTGTACTGCGCTTCCAGTTCCGCCTTGGCCACTTTTTCTGCACCTTTTGCCTCGGATACGCAAATGTCCTTGGCGTTGGCTTTCATGGCATTGCATTTTTGCCAACCCGCCTTGTAATCGGCCGAGATCCGGTCTTTCTGTGTTTTGTATTCCTCTTTGGTCATGGCCACAGCGTTGCCGGCAAAAGCACAAGACATCACCACAGTGAGCATTAGCAATTTGGTTTTCATGATGATTCCTTTGGTAAGTTTTAATCATTGATCAGATGGAAATCAGCCATTCATGACGACTCGATAACGTTCGGCTCAGTAGCGTTCAAAGAAGTTGGTGGGGTTGCGCTCATGCCACGCCTTGAACTGCTCTTCAGCCTCTTCCTTGCTGAGGCCGTGCCGCTCCTGAATCTTGCCCAGCAACTGGTCGCGCTTGCCGGCAATCACATCAAGGTCGTCATCGGTGAGCTTGCCCCATTGCTCCTTGATCTTGCCCTTCAACTGAAGCCAGTTGCCTTCTAGCTGGTCCTGGTTCATGGTTATCTCCTGAGGATGTTGACGAACTCCGTCTGACGGCTTGCGCAGCTATAAACCGCAGTAAGCACGTTACGGGTGAATAAACTTTACTCTCGGGGCGGCGGGCGAGCCGTAGTCCCGCGCATTTGCTACGCGTAGGCTCATACTTACAGGCTCCCGCAGCGCCGCACCTGTGCCCCCCGGAAATTCCATAAATCCCGGAATGATTTGCGAAGTAACTAGTTGCATAGCTAACTATTAAATGCTAAGCTGCACCGCATGTTCGATCACTGCCTTTATTTCAATACCACCGCGCTGGCCCGCCTGGTCGACAAGGAATGGACACGGGCCTTCAAGCCATTCGGTGTGACACCTTCCCAGGGCTTCCTGTTGCGGCTGGTGCTCAAGCACCCGGGCATGATGCAACACGAGATTGCAGATGAGTTGACCATTTCACGACCCACCGCCACGCGCCTGCTGGACGGGCTGCAGGCGCTCAAGCTGATTGAGCGCAGGGGCACGCAAGCCGATGGACGGCATTGGGTCGTCTACCCCACAGGCCGGGCCGAAGCGCTCCATGCAGGTATCAACAAGGCCAGCGGCGAAGTCACCCGCCGCATTCAGCAACAAATAGGAAAGGAGAACTTCGATGAGACCGTCGCCCGGGTCAGAAGCGTGTCTTCCGCCTTGAAATAACGCGTTCACTGCCCCGTCTTTTTTTTAATGTTTTAGTTGCATAGCTAACTATATGGAGTTCTTCAAATGCCTATCCTGAATGTCAAGATCAGCCAGCCCGCCAGTACCGCCCTCACCCATGCGGTCTCGGAAACCCTGCTCGAGCTGACCACCAGAATCCTGCGGAAAAAGCGCGAACTCACCGCCATCGCGATTGACTACGTCCCGCCCGAGCACTGGATCGTTGGGGGCCGCTCGCTGGCCGAGCAGGGGAAAAACAGCTTTTACTTCGACATCAAGGTGGTGGACGGCACGAACACCAAGGACGAAAAAGCCCAATACATCGCCGAGGCGTTTTCAGCACTCGGCAAGCTGCTCGGCAATGTGCATGAAGAAAGCTACATCCACGTGCAGGATGTGCGGGCGGAAGCCTACGGTTTTGGCGGCCTGACCCAGGAATACCGCTACATCAAGGCCAAAACCTGAAGCCGAGAGCCGGCCTGCCGCCGGCCTACCTCGACCGCAAGGTGCGGCTCAGCAACGCCACCGGCAGCAGCCCCACCAGCACCAGTGCCAGTGCCGGCAGGGCGGCCTCCCCGAGCCGCTCGTCCCGTGCCAGCTGGTAGGTCACGACGGCCAGGGTGTCGCTGTTGAAAGGGCGCAGCACCAACGTGGCGGGCAACTCCTTCATGACATCGACAAACACCAGCAAGCCGGCAGCCGCCACTGAGCGCTTGAGCAGCGGCCAGTGCACCCGGGCAAGAATGCCGGCGCCTGTCGTGCCCAGCATGCGCGCACTGTCATCAAAGCTGGCGGGAATGCGTGAATAACCGCTTTGCATGGTCTGCAGCGCTACCGCACTGAAGCGAACCAGGTAGGCCCAGACAATCCCGAGCACCGTGGCGGTGACCCAATAGCCCGCGCCGGTCTGCGGGGCCGCCGCCTGCAGCCAGCCCACGGGCAATAGCAGGCCCACCACAATCACCGCGCCCGGAACGGCATAACCCAGGCTGGCCAGGTGCACCGCCAAGCGGGTGAGCACATGGGGCTGGCGGCGCACGGCAAACGCCAGGCTGACGGCCAGCGCGGTGGCCAGCAGCGCGCTCAGCCCGGCCAGCCAGACACTGTTCAGCGTCCAGCCGAGAAATTTGTCCCACAGCAGACTGTCCCAGCCCAGCACCAGCGGGCGCAGCATGAAGAGCACGGGCAGGAGGAAACCCATCGCGATGGGCAAGGCGCAGACCAGCCACGCCAGGGCGGCACGGCTACCCCGCAGCCGCACCGGCGCGGCGTCCTGGGCGCCGGCGCGCGCACCCCGGCCTGCGGCAAAACGCATCCGTTTTTGTGCACTGTGCTCAATTCTCAGCAGCATGGCCACAAAAATCAGCAGCACGGTAGCCAGTTGTGCCGCGGCAATGCGGTTGTCCATGGACAGCCAGGCCTTGTAAATCCCGGCGGTGAAGGTCTGGATGCCGAAATAGCTGGACACGCCAAAATCAGCCAGGGTTTCCATCAAGGCCAGGGCCACCCCGGCGGCCACGGCAGGACGCGCCAAAGGCAGGGCCACAGCGCGGATACGGCGGGAAAGCGGTGCACCGAGCAGGCGGGCCGCCTCCATCAGGTGCACAGCCCGCTCTGACAGGGCTGTACGCGCCAGCAAATACACGTAGGGATACAAGGCCACGGTGAATACCAGCACGGCGCCACCGAGGCTGCGCACCTCAGGCAGCAGGCGGCCCTGAAGACCAAAGGCGGCACGCAGCCAGGTCTGCAGCGGGCCCGCGTACTGCAGGAAGTCGGTGTAGGCGTAGGCCACCACGTAGGCCGGCATGGCCAGCGGAAGCAGCAGGGCCCACTCAAAAATGCGTCGGCCGGGAAATTCGAACAGCGTGACCGCGCTGGCAGTGGCCATGCCCACCGCCGCAACACCGAGGGCCACACACAGACACAGCAGCAGCGAGACGCCGGTGTAGGCGGGCAACACCGTTTGCAGCATCTGGACCAGGATGGACCTGGCTTCGTCGTTGAACTGCAGCCATGAGAAGGCCACGGCCAGCACCGGCAAGGTCAGCAGGCTGACCAGCGCAAAAAGAAGCGCGGAGGGTAGGAAACGGCGGAGCATGTAGACCCGAAAAAAGGCCTCTGCCGGAGCGGGCTGTGCCCAAACCAGCGTGCGCCATGGTTTTTGCAGTCAGTCACTGCAAATGAGAATTGTAAGCATCTACAATCAACCCATGTTCTTGGATGTCTCCCAGTTGGGTGTGCACTACGCGGGCCGCTCAAAACCGGCTGTCGACAGCGTGACCTTTGGCCTGCGGGCGGGCGAAATCGGGGTGTTGATCGGACCTTCCGGCTGCGGAAAAACCACCCTGCTGCGTGCGGTGGCCGGCCTGGAACGCGCGCAGGCGGGCACCATCAAGCTGGCACAGCAAATCGTCAGTAGCCCTGATACCCATGTGCCTGCGGAGTCGCGCCGCATCGGCATGGTGTTTCAGGATTACGCGCTGTTTCCGCACCTGAACGCGGCGCACAACGTGGCTTTTGGCCTGACCCATCTCCCCGCTGCCAAGCGGGACCAGCGCGTCAACGCGGTGCTGGAGCTGGTGGGCCTGGGCAATGTGCACAAGCGTTTTCCGCATGAACTCTCCGGGGGGCAGCAGCAGCGTGTGGCCCTGGCGCGGGCGCTGGCACCGGAGCCGCGCCTGCTGCTGCTGGACGAGCCGTTTTCCAACCTGGACGTGGACCTGCGCGAGCGCCTCGCACATGAGGTGCGCGGCATCCTCAAGGCGGCTGGTGCCACGGCCTTGTTTGTCACCCATGACCAGCTGGAGGCATTTGCCATCGGCGACCGCATTGGCGTGATGCATGAAGGGCATTTGCACCAGTGGGAAGACGCCTACGCCCTGTATCACCGGCCGGCCACCCGCTTTGTCGCCGACTTCATTGGCCACGGGGTGTTCGCGCAGGCGCACATTGAACAGCGTGGCAAAGAGGTGGTGGTGCACACCGCGCTCGGTGACCTGACAGACATCCGCGAATGCCCCCTGCCCGAGGCCTATCCCGACGGCTTGTGTGATGTACTGCTGCGCGCCGACGATATCGTGCATGACGACAATGCGCCGGTCAAAGCGCAGATCCTCCGCAAGGCCTTCCGCGGGTCGGAATTTCTGTACACGTTGCGGCTTTTGACGGGCGAGACGGTAGTGGCCCATGTGCCCTCACACCACGACCATGCCCTGGGCGAGTGGATCGGCATTCGCGCCGAGGTCGATCACGTGGTGACCTTTGAGCGGGAGGCTGTGGCGGTCACGGGCGCCTCCGCTCCCCCCCTGACCTCAGCGACCCCCCTGCCCTCCACCAGCACTGCCGGGCCTTTGCAGCGCCCCCCGCACGCTACACCCGTCTGAGGCGCTCAATGTCCTCGCGCAGGGCCTGGGCCCACAGGCGCCGGGTCTGCCCCTCGGCGCCCTGAGCCACCCCAAAAGTCACCACAGCCCTCAGCCCCTCTGCCGTCAGGGTTCGCCAGATCGATCCGATCAGGGTTTCATCGCCCACATAGCTGGGTGCCAGACTCGTCGCACCCGTTGCCGGATCAACAAATTTGAGCGCCACCGGCTGCACCGGCACAGACGCCTCGATGGCGGCCTGGATCAGGTTGGCGTGAAAGGGCATGAGCGTGATGCCATCCCCGGTGGTGCCCTCAGGAAACACCGCAAGGATGTCACCCGCACGCAGGCGTTCCGCCATTTGCACCACCACCCGGTGCGCATCGCGGCGCGACTCACGCTCAAGGTACAGCGTGCCGGCCCCATCGGCCAGCGTGCTGACAAAGGGCCAGCTCTTGACATCGGACTTGGAGACAAACCGGCAATGGCGTGATGCGTGCATCACCACAATATCCAGCCACGAAATATGGTTGGCCACCAGCAGCACCGGTCCTGCCGCGGGCGGCGTGCCGTTCACCACCAGCTCGATGCCCACGATGCGAAGCAGCTCCCCCGCCCACACCTGCACGCGTGCTTCGCGATGGGCCTGGCTCAATCGCGGAAACAATATCTTGATGGTCAGGAAACCCACCACCGCGTGGGCCGTGGCTCGCAGCAGCTTCCAGCAAACGCCCAGCAGCTTCATGCAGTCCGGGACGTGTGATTAACGCGAAGCTTCATAAGCCAACTGCCCGCCGACCACCGTCCAGCGCACGCGCACAGGGAGCTGATAGCCCGAAAAAGGCGTGTGCTTGCCCTGGCTGCGCAAGGCCTGCGGCTCAACCATCCACTCCCCGGCCGGGTCGAACACGCACAAATCCGCCATGCCCCCTTTGACCAGCCGGCCGGCACTGGCCTGCAGCGTGCCCAGGGAGTTGCCAAGTACGCGTGCCGGCTCGCTCGTCAGCACCGCCAGTGCACGGGCCATGCCAGCCTGACTGTCAGCACCCCATTTGCAGGCCAGGCCCAGCAACAGTTCCAGGCCGGTCGCGCCTGCTTCGGCCTCGGCGAACGGCAGGGTTTTGGCATCCTCGTCGACCGGGTTGTGGTCGGACACCAGTGCATCAATCGTGCCGTCTGCCAGGCCCTGACGAATGGCATCCCGGTCGCGCTGCTGGCGAAGGGGCGGGTCCAGCCGCATGCGGCTGTCGAAGTAGCCGATATCGACATCGGTCAAATGCAGGCTGTTGATGCTGACGTCGCAGGTCACGTCCAACCCCTCCGCCTTGGCCTTGCCCACCAGCGCCACCCCTGCGGCGCTGCTGATCCGGCACAGGTGCACCCGCGCGCCGGTGGCGCGCATCAACTCGAAAATAGTGTGGAGGGCGATCGTTTCGGCGGCCACGGATACACCGCTCAAACCCAGGCGGGTCGCCAGCGCGCCGCTGGCGGCCACGCCCTGACCCAGGTGCATTTCCTGCGGACGCAGCCAGACGGTGTAGCCAAAGGTGGTCGCGTATTGCAAGGCGCGCATCAGCACCTGGGTGTTGGCCAGCGGCACTTCGGCCTGGCTGAATCCCACGCAACCGGCTTCGGTCAGCTCCACCATTTCGGTCAGCGCCTCGCCTTTCAGGGCCCGCGTCAGCGCGCCCAGCGGGAACACACGCGACTGGTGCAGCTTTTCGGCACGAAACTTGAGCATCTCCACCAGGCCAGGTTCATCGAGGACCGGGTCGGTATCCGGCGGGCAGACCAGGCTGGTCACACCGCCGGCAACCGCCGCGGCCAGCTCGCTCTCCAGCATGCCTTCGTGCTCATAGCCAGGCTCGCGCAGCCGGGCCGACAGGTCGATCAGGCCGGGCGCCACGATACAGCCCGTGGCATCCAGGGTTTTGTTGGGGGAAAAATCGGCCGCCGTGTGGTTCAGCGAGACAATGCGCCCCGCCGCAATGGCCACATCACAGACTTCATCCAGCCCCGAAGCGGGGTCGATCACTCGGCCGTTTTTAATGAGAAGTTTCATTTTGTTTTTCCGAAAAAAGGCCGCTGTGCCGGGCCGCCCCAAGCCAGGCCAGCCCCCTTGGTGGGCAGAGTAGTACGCGAAGCGACAAGCGTGGGGGTCACGAACGAAGCGCCGGGCCGCCCCAAGCGAAGTTCAGCCCCCTTGGGGGGCAGCGCAGTACACGAAGTGACAAGCGTGGGGGCCATATTCATGCTTCATTCCCTGCAACGATGCCCATGACAGCCATGCGCACTGCGATACCGAAGGTGACCTGCGGCAGGATGACGCTCTGCGTGCCATCGACCACCGCCGAGTCAATTTCAACACCCCGGTTGATGGGCCCCGGGTGCATGACGATGGCATCTGGTTTGGCCAGTTGCAGCTTTTCGTTGGTCAGGCCGAAGCTCTTGAAGAACTCCTGGCTGCTGGGCAGCAGGGCGCCCGACATGCGTTCGTTTTGCAGCCTGAGCATGATGATCACGTCAGCGTCCTTGATGCCCTCTTCCAGCGTGTTGCAGACGCGCACACCCATCTGCGCCATGTCAGCAGGCACCAGTGTCTTGGGGCCCACCACGCGCACTTCGGGGCAACCCAGCGTGGTGAGCGCATGAATGTCAGAGCGCGCCACGCGCGAATGCAGCACATCGCCCACGATGGCCACCGTCAGGTTGCTGAAGTCTTTCTTGTAGTGGCGAATGGTGTACATGTCCAGCAGGCCCTGCGTCGGGTGGGCATGACGGCCATCGCCGGCATTGATCACATGCACGTGCGGTGCGACATGCTGGGCGATCAGATAGGGCGCACCGGATTCGCCGTGGCGCACCACAAACAGGTCGGCGGCCATGGCGCTCAGGTTGGCGATGGTGTCCAGCAACGACTCACCCTTGGAGGCCGACGAACGCGCAATATCGAGGTTGATCACGTCGGCCGACAGGCGCGTGGCCGCAATTTCAAAGGTGGTGCGGGTGCGGGTGGAGTTTTCAAAAAACAGGTTAAAAACGCTCTTGCCGCGCAGCAACGGCACTTTTTTGACCTCACGGTTGTTCACGCTGACAAAGTTGGCGGCGGTGTCCAGAATCTGCGTCAGGATCGCCTTGGGCAGGCCTTCTATCGACAGCAGGTGGATCAGCTCGCCGTTCTTGTTGAGTTGTGGGTTTCGTCGGTACAACACGCTTGGGACTCCTCTTTTTCTTTAAATTACCGGTCCTGGACCTGAAAGCTGAAGCGGCCGTCTTCAGCACGCGCCAGCTCAAGGGTTTGCGAAGCAGGCAGGGCCACCCGCGCCACGGCCAAGTCGGGTTGCACCGGCAATTCGCGCCCGCCCCGGTCCACCAGCACCACCAGCCTGACGCTGGCGGGCCGGCCGTAGTCAAACAGCTCATTGAGCACCGCGCGGATGGTGCGGCCGGTATAGAGCACATCGTCCACCACAATCAGGTGGGCACCGTTCACATCAAAGGGCAGCAAGGTTTGCCCACTGGAGGCCAGGCCGCGCTGGGAAAAATCATCACGGTGCATCGATGAAGACAGAATGCCGGCCTCTTGCGCCAAGCCCAGGTCTTTTTGCAAGCGCTGTGCCAGCCAGGCCCCGCCTGAGGCAACCCCCACCAGCAGCGGTGGCTGGTCGTAGGAGGTCAGTTGCAGTCGCAGGCCCCGCAGCAAATCGCTGTACAGCGCCTCAGCGTCCAGTGTCAGACTGCTCATGGAAGACTCCTTAAAAATTGCTCAAGAATTATGCAGGCAGATGCCGCATCAGCATCCGCCGCGCCGCCGGCCAGGGCCTCGGTCGTGCTGTAGCGCTCATCGACCTCGAACACCTTGAGGCCGAAGCGTGCCCGCAACTGGCGGGCAAATTTTTGTGCGCGTCGGGTATTTTCGTGGCTCGCGCCATCCGGATGAAACGGAACCCCAACGACGAGCGCATCTGGCTGCCATTCCCTGATCCGGAGTTCAATCGCCTTGAGGCGGGCATCGCCCGTGGCGACAATGGTTGCCTGGGGCGTGGCGGTGCGGGTCAGCACATTGCCGGTCGCAACGCCAGTACGTTTGAGGCCGAAGTCGAAAGCCAGAAATGTTTGAAGACGCGCAGTCGAAAGAGGCACGGCCGCCAGGCTCATGCGTGACCGGCGTCGGGAGACAGCATCCAGCTCTGCAGGCCCAGCAGCATCAGGGCCTTGTCGTAGCGCTGCTCCACCGGCGTGTCAAAAATCACCGCCACATCGGCAGGCACGGTCAGCCAGCTGTTGTCCGAGATTTCCGATTCCAGCTGACCCTCGCCCCAGGCTGAATAGCCGAGCGAGACAAACACCTTGCGCGGGCCGGCGCCGGTCGACAGCGCCTCCAGAACATCCTTGGAGGTGGTCATTTCCAGCCCCCCGGGAATCGTCATGGTCGACGCATACACCGACTCGCTGCCGGGCATCATGGATTCGTGGAGCACGAACCCCCGCTCGGTTTGCACGGGGCCACCCTGAAACACCGGCGCCTCGGTGAGGTCGTCGCGGTGTAGCGGTAACTCAACCTTGTCAAACAGGTTCTTGAGGTTGATGTCGCTGGGCTTGTTGATGACCAGGCCCAATGCCCCGCGGTCGCTGTGTTCGCACATGTACACGACGCTTTTGGCAAAGGCTTCATCCTCCAGCCCGGGCATCGCGATCAGGAAATGATGCGTCAGGTTGATCAGTGCGGAATCCGTAGCCATGCCATGATTTTACGCGCACTCTAATGGAAAACACCGAGTTGGCGGCAGGCTCCGCGGAAAACCCGCCGGCAGAGCCCGCCTGCCCCAACTCGCCCCAGTTCGCCCTACTTGGCTACCATCGATTCCATGTCAAAAAAATACCGGACCGGCCTGATGTGGTTCAAGCGGGATTTGCGTGCCGAGGACAATGCCGCGCTCTACCACGCCCTGAAGTCGTGCCAGCAGGTGTTTTGCCTGTTCCTGTTTGACCGGGACATCCTGGACGGCCTGCCCCGGGCTGACCGGCGCGTGTAATTCATCCGGGAATCCCTGGTCGACCTGAGCGGGCAATTGCACGGCCTGGCCCGCCAGGGCGGGTGCGCCGCCGGGACCGCCTTGCTGGTGCGCCATGCCAGGCCCAGCGAGGCCCTGGGAACGCTGGTTACAAAGCTTTCCGTCGATGCGGTGTTCGCCAACCATGACGACGAGCCCCAGGCCCTGGCGCGCGACGCCGCGGTGCAAGCGCTGCTGGCCAGCCAAGGCGTGGCGTTCCACAGCTTCAAGGATCACGTCATTTTTGAGCGCACGGAGGTGCTGACGCAGGCCGGCAAACCCTACAGCGTGTTCACCCCCTACAAAAATGCCTGGCTGAAAAAGGTCGACAGCTTCTATGTGAAGCCCTATCCGGTGGCCCGGTATGCCGATGCCCTGGCCCCCCTGCCGGGCGGTGAGCCGCCTGCTATTCCATCGCTGGATACGCTGGGATTTGTGAAAACCAACCTGTCGGCGCTGAAAATCCCCACAGGAAGCCAGGGTGGAACTGCGCTTTTTGAGGAGTTTCTGGGCCGCATCGGGCGCTACCGGGACACGCGCGACTTTCCGGCCCTCAAGGGACCAAGCTACCTGGGCGTGCACCTGCGTTTTGGCACGGTCTCGATCCGCAAGATGGCTTCAACGGCCTTGCAGCAGCAAAACGAGGGAAGCGAAGGCGCCGCCACCTGGCTCAGCGAATTGATCTGGCGGGATTTTTATGCCCAGATTCTGAGCAACTTCCCCCATGCTGCAACCCGTGCGTTCAAGCCCGAATATGACGCCATCGTGTGGGAAAGCTGCGAAATAGCCACCGCCCGCTTCCAGGCCTGGTGTGATGGCCGCACGGGCTACCCACTGGTAGACGCGGCCATGGCGCAAATCAACCAGACGGGCTACATGCATAACCGCCTGCGCATGGTGACCGCCAGTTTTCTGGTGAAAGACCTCGGCATAGACTGGCGCTGGGGTGAGCGCTACTTTGCCGAAAAACTCAATGATTTTGACCTGTCAGCCAACAACGGAGGCTGGCAGTGGGCTGCCAGCACAGGTTGCGATGCACAGCCTTATTTCCGCATCTTCAATCCGGTCAGCCAGAGCGAAAAATTTGACGCGGAAGGCAAGTTCATCCGCAAATACCTGCCGGCCCTCGAAAAACTGCCTACCCCATGCCTGCACAGTCCCTGGCTGGCCAAACCGGTTGAACTGAGCGTGGCGGGCGTGTTGCTCGGGCAAAACTACCCAAGGCCCATCGTCCAGCACGATGAAGCGCGGGCACTGACACTACAGCGCTACGCGGTGGTCAAAAAAACCCTGACCCTGCTCCGCTCTAATCCGCTCTGTTTTTGACAGCTTCCCATGCCCTCCCGGCATGGGCAAGGCTGCCTTTTATGCGGACGCAGGGATGTCTGCTGCGCAGTAATGACGCACCAGGCTCATCAACTCTTCTTCCGAATAAGGTTTGCCCAGGTAGTGGTCCACCCCCAGCTCCTTGGCATGCTCGCGATGCTTCTCGGCAATCCGCGAAGTGATCATGATAATGGGCAGGCTGTTGAGGCGTACATCGGCACGGATGTTACGCGCCAGGTCAAAACCATCCATGCGCGGCATTTCAATATCCGACAAGACCACCGTAGGCCGCTCTTCCTGCAACCTTTCGAGGGCCTGCAGACCGTCGGCCGCCATGGCCACCCGGTAACCTTCGCGCTGTAACAGGCGCTGCGTGACGCGCCGCACGGTAATCGAGTCGTCAACCACCAGGATCAGGGGGATTTGCGGCGCGGCAGGAAGCAGTGCAACCGCCTTGTCGGCGCCGCTACCCAGCTCCTCGAGCATGTGCGGCTCCGCCCGGTCAGTACTCCAGGCCCGTGCCTGCTGGCCATACACGGAAGCCAGCGCGACCGGGTTGTAGATCAGCACGACGGCACCCGAAGCCAGCACAGACATGCCCGCCAAACCCGGCAGGCGCGACAGCTGCGGCCCCAGGTTTTTCACCACGACCTCCTGGTTGCCCAGCACTTCATCGACATGCAAGGCCATGCGCTGGGCCGCACTTCGGAAAATAACCACCGGCGTGGTCTTGCCCTGGGTCTCGCTGCTGTGGTGCGAAGCTTGCAGCAATGCGCCCGACCAGAAGAAGGGGACGGCTTCGCCAGCGACCTCAAGCGTGCCGCTGTTATATGCTTGCTGCAGTTCCTTGGCAGTAGCGCGGCGCACGGTTTCGACCACATTGGCCGGCACGCCCACCGACTGCTTGCCGGCTCGAATCATCACCACCTGGGTCACTGCAGTGGTCAATGGCAGCACCAGTTTGAAGTGCGTCCCCTTGCCGGACACCGTAGTGGTTTCAATCCGGCCGCCCAGTGCGTTGACCTCCGCGCGAACCACATCCATGCCGATGCCACGCCCGGCAAGTTCGGTCACCTGTGCGGCAGTCGTAAAACCTGCCGTGAAAATCAGGTTGGCGGCTTCCTGGTCATCCAGGAATTGTTCTGGCGTCACCAGCCCGAGGCTCACGGCCTTCTCGCGAATGCGCTGCAGATTCAGGCCGGCGCCGTCATCGCTGAAGTCCACCGAAACGTCGTTGCCTTCATGGCGCAGATGAACGGTGATGAGCCCCACAGGGTCCTTGCCGGCTTCGGCACGAACCTGCGGGTCTTCAATACCATGCGCCACACAGTTGCGCAGCAAATGCTCAAACGCGGGTGTCATGCGGTCCAGCATGCCGCGGTCCATCTCGATGGTGCCGCCCAGCAGGTCCAGCTTCACCTGCTTGCCGGTTTCCTTGGAGGCTTGCCGCACCACACGGTACAGACGCTCGGAAATCCCTTCAAACTCCACCATGCGCGTGCGCAGAAGGTCGCGCTGCAATTCGCGGGTCTGGCGGGCCTGTGCAATCAGGTCATCCTCGGTGGCTTCCACCGTGCGCTGCAGGGTACGCTGCACGGTCGCCACGTCATTGACCGACTCGGCCATCATGCGCGTCAACTCCTGCACGCGGGTGAACCGGTCAAACTCGAGCGGATCAAATCCGGCCTGGGCCTCCTTGGCCTGCGCCAGTCGCGACTGCATCTGCGTTTCAGCCTGCAATTCAATGTCACGCAGCTGCTGGCGCAAACGGTTCAAGTTGCCGCTCATGTCATTCAGCGAACCGCGCAACTGGCCGAGTTCGGCTTCCAGGCGGGACCGAGTGATCATGACTTCACCCGCCTGGGTGACCATCCGGTCAAGCAACTGGGATCGCACACGGATGGAAGCTGTTGCCGCCTGGCGCAGGGGCTGCATGGCCATGGCTTGCGGCGCGGGGATGGCCAGTTTTCCGGCGCTGGCGCTGGTACTACTGGTACTGATGCTGTTGCTTGCGTCAGCTGCAGCAGGCTCGGTGGCTGGGGACTGCTGGGCGTCTTCCGAAATTGTTGACGCCACAGGGGCTGCGGCCTCGGCTGGCGGCTCAACGGCAGCCAGGGGAGTCAAGGGCACTGCAGCAGCCGCGGCGTCTGCACGTCGCAATTCTTCGAAAGTGGCCTGCATGGCGTCAAAACGCGTCAACAGCGATTCGAAATCCTGGGTGACTGCGGCGTCGGAGCCCAGATGCTCGATTTCCGATTCAATGCGGTGAGCCATTTCACCCAACCGCAAGGCGCCCGCCAGACGGGCACTGCCCTTGAGCGTATGCAGAGCGCGCAAAACCTCCATGCGCGCACCCAGGTTGTCGGGCCGGGCCGACCATTGCCGCAGCGCGCCGCCCAGTTGGGGCATGAGCTCTGCGCCTTCCTCTTCAAAAATCGGAAACAGATCGGGATCGATGGCGTCGATCGCGTCGATGTCGTCTTCGTCTTCCTCATCCCGGCGTGCGGCGGCTGCGGCGGCCATGGAGGCCCTGGTCGCAGTCGACACCAAAACAGGCGCTGGTGGCACCAGCCGCACCGGCGAAGCGATGACTACTGGGGAAGCCGGGGGTGGCACGACCGGAGCTGAAGCCACCGCCATGCCGACGTCCGCGATTTCAGCTTCCTGAGCCGACTCAACGCTGACCTCCTCGGCCGGCGGGGCTTCAAATGGGAAGTCAAGCTCGGAAGATTCGCCCGCAGGGGGCAGAACCGAGTCAAAAAAGTCAAGTTGCCGCAAGCGTTCAAGCACGCCGCTGTCGGACTCCTTGAGGAAGCCGGCGGCAAACTGGTGCAGCAACCGGCGTATATCTTCCGCCGCATCCACGAAGACCTGGCCATACTTGGTGGCGCCATTGCGGTGGTGAGCCTGGGACTGCTGCAGTGCATGCTCGAGCGCCCGGGCCATTTCCGACAACGCATAAAACCCGACTGTCGCAGAACTGCCCGCGAGGGAGTGGGCAAGCGCCACAGTGGAATCACTGACCGGCTGGTGACGCTCAATCACCCATTCGGCGACTTCCATGACCAGTCGGCGCGACCACTCATCAGCCTCGTTCAAATAGACGTTGTAAAGAGGGATGCCTATGCGCAGCGCCCCAATGACCTTGACCTGCTCATCACCATTGCCGTCGACCTGCAAAAGATCACTGAGGGAATCCTGAAACGCCGCAATGTCCAGCGCCGCCGGGGCTTCGTCAATTTGCGGCGGGGCAGGCTCAACCACCTCGAAACTCGCGGTGGCATCAACGACCTCAGGCACGGCGGCCATCAGTTCGGCAGGAGGAATTTCAAACCCGGCAGGCATGGCCTGATCGGGCATCAGAATGTCCACAACCTCTACAGCATCCACAGCGTCCAGATTGAAGTGCTTGTCAAAATCTTCCACCGACAATTCAACCGCCTGCCCGGACTCGGACTCGGCTTCGAGCGACAGGTCCAAAAACTCACCCTCAGCCACACGCTGGGCAGAATCGGCCGGCGCATCGCTCTCCGCAGAAAGCGCAGAAAGGCTGTCGAAATCAATGCCTTCGATATCGATATCCATTGCAGGTGCGGCTGCCTGTCCGGCAGCCACGACGACCGGCGCTGCGGCAGCAATGGCATCGTCAAAGTCGAGATTGAACTCAAAAGGAGATTCAACGGCTACGTCGGCAGGTGTTTCACTGCCGACGCTGACAGGGTCAGGTGTGCCTGACTCCAGTTGAAGTTCTGGCAGTTCAAGCGTTCCAGCCGTTGCCGCGTCATCGACGGTTGGGGCAGGGCCAGGCGCTTCAACCGACACAAACAGGTTCAAGGGGACGTAGCGCCCCGAGGTACGCATGGCGTCAGCACTGCCGCTGAAGGCAGAGGCGGACCACGAAGCATCCTCGTTCGCGGCAATATCTTCAATCCACTTTGCAAAGCCGGCCATGGCCTCCGCGGCCAGGCTCTTGAACGCATCGGTAGCCGTTTTTTGGTCCGCCAACCAGCTATTGAGCATTTGTTCGAGCGACCATGCTGCTTCACCGAACTCGTTGAGTCCGACCATTCGCGAGCTGCCTTTGAGCGTGTGAAATGCGCGCCGCAGCACCGTCAGTTGGGAAACATCGCCGGGATCGCTTGCCAACGCCAAAAGCGCTTCCTGGCCGTTGCCGACGACCTCGCGCGCCTCTTCAAGGAAAATATCGCGCAAGTCATCTTCTTCAAAATCTGCCGAAGCGAGCGGACCGGCCGGCGCGGCTGGCGCCTCCTGCATCACCGAGGATGCCAGCGATGTCAACGCGACAGCGGTGGCGTCGGCATTGTTGGCCGACACGGCCTTCGCCGCCTCACGGGCGCTCTGGGCCAAGGCAGGCTGTTCGGCCAGCGCCGCATGCGTGGCCAACGCATCCAGTCTGCCCGTGAGGTTTCCATCGCCCCCGCCACCCCCCGCGTCCTGCACCACCGAGATCAGTTCGCGCGACAGCAGATCGTTGTTCACCGTCACGGCAGAAGCTGCGCTCGCCGGGCTTTGCGTGCGGCCCATCAGCGGCTTGAGTTCGCCTTTTTCTTCATCATAGACAAACAGCTTTTTCGCCAGCACTGGCTGGTAATTGAGCATGTCAATCAGAAAACTCAGGGCACCGAGGTTATTGCCGAGATGATCAAATGTGCCGGCGGACCGCACCAATTGCTCGTCGATTTCGGTGACGAGCATTTGCTCCACGCTCTCCTTCATGCGTAAAACCGCATGGGATGCCTGGTCAAGCCCCAGCACCGACAACACGCCACGCATCTGTGAGAGCTGCCCGGGTACCGCCTGCAGTGCGGTCTTGTCCTGTGGGTTGCGAAAGAACACATCCAGTGACTTTTCGAGCTCGCCCAGAGATATGCGCAACTCACCCACCACACTGCCCATGGTCTGCTTGTCGCTGACACGGCGGTATAACTCCTCCATCCAGCCTTCCATCGGCTGAGGCTCACCACCGGCCCGGACACCCTCCAGACGTTCTGCCAGATTGGCCGTTCGCACGGTCAACTGGGGATCGTTGGGATCCAGGTCGTCAAAGGCGGCTTCCAGATAAAGCACCGAGGTCGCCACCTCCATGGCCAACTCAATACCCGGTGGCTGGCCGGAGCGAACCGTGGTCTCGATCGCACGGGTCAGGGCTTTTGCAAAAGGCTCGCTCGGTGGATGGAGTTTGAGCAGGGAATCGGTCACCAGGCTGAATTGGTCGACCACCGACTTGAATTTGCTGGCATCCCCGGCAGAAAGTGACGACCATGTCTCCTTGGCCGAGGTGATCCGTTTGCGCGCTTGAGCCAGCAGTGCCGGATCGAAGCGGCCAAACTGAACAAGTTCGTAATCGACCGGTTTGAACCGGTTGAGACCATACACCGATCGAACGGCGGACAGTATCGGGGTATCAGCGGCCTGAGTGGAAACCGCCTGCGCGCAGAAAAAGAGCAGATCCAGCACCAACCGCTCCGATATCGCAACATCGCCTTTTCCCAGCGAGGCATATTGAAGCAATATCCGGGACGCAGCGCGCCGGACATACAGATCAGAGCCCAGCAAATCATGCTCGACAGCTTCAAAGTAAGCTGCCGCAATTTTCCAGAAAATCCGGGGCTGGCGATCGGCCTGCCTGGCAGCAAAGCCAAGACTCAAGTCCTTGAGATTCCGGGCAGCCTCGGGCGCCTTGCCCTTCATGAGCTGAAGCACCGACTGGTCCAGCAAGGCACGCGCGCCGCTGTCGTAGTTCCGGGGTTCAGCCATAGCGGCCAGCTCAGGCTCCAGCCAGCGCCACTCAAAGGGCCACAAGTCGGCAGGGTGAATGCGGTCCGCACGCACCAGTTCCTGGACTTCGCGATACTGCGGGAACAGTGAAACCGCAGACACGGGCTTGTCCGCCAGCACACCTTCGAGGTATTCCGTCAACGCAAAGCTGGCACGCTCAATCCTGGCAGCGGCATCCTGACTGCATTGCTCAGGTTGCTGCACAAACTTCTGCACCGCGGCTTCCATGGCACGCAGCACCAGCGCGGGCCCTGGCAGCCCCACCATCTCCAGCGCACCTACAGCCTGGTGCAACTGCTGGCGCGCGATCCGCAACTGGTTCGCGTCAATCGCCGCGAGATCGGAACCCCGTGCGGCCTCGGCGTCCCGAACAAAGCGCTTGAGCGCCTTGGCCGCACCCTCCAGTGACTTGCGAAGTTCGTCCAGCACCCAAGCCAGTGGACCCAGATCGTTGACGGCGAGGTCAGGCTCGGCAGCTTTTGAATTCGGGACGTTGGATTGCATAAGTAACGGGCCGGTTCAGGAGTAAGTGGCAAAGGCTGGGGTTGCTGTCAACGCACAACAGGCTGTGATCAGGCGATTTTGAATCGGGACACTGACTGGCGCAGCTCTTCCGCCATGCGGGAAAGGTCACGCACCTGCTGTGCCGTAGAACGGGTACCTTCTCCGGTTTGCTCCGTCACGGCAAAAATGTGCTGGATGTTACCGGCCACCACGTTGGCCGATGCGGCTTCCCGGGATGCTGAATTGGAAATCTGCTCAATCAGGTCGGCAAGGCGACGTGACACCTGGTCAATTTCAGTGAGTGCCGTACCGGCGTTATCGGACAGCTTGGCTCCCTCAACCACACCCTGCGTGGAACGCTCCATGGCGGCTACCGCATCCTGGGTGTCGGTCTGAATCGCTTTCACCAGCGCCGAAATCTGGCGCGTCGCATCGGCAGAACGTTCGGCCAGTCGCTGCACCTCTTCGGCAACCACCGAGAAGCCACGTCCGGCTTCACCGGCTGACGCCGCCTGAATGGCAGCGTTCAGCGCCAAAACGTTGGTCTGCTCGGTAATGTCCGAGATCAGCTCGGTAATCTCGCCAATCTCCTGGGACGATTCACCCAGCCGCTTGATCCGCTTGGAGGTTTCCTGAATCTGGTCCCGGATGGAGTTCATACCACCGATCGCGTTTTGCACCGCCTGCAAGCCGGATTCAGCCGCCGTCAGCGATTGGCGCGCCACCTGGGAAGATTCCTGCGCCTGGGTGGACACTTCGTTGATTCGGGACGCCATGTCAAGCACCGACTGGCCAGTCTCGCGAATCTCGCGCAGCTGTTCAGTCGACGCTGCCAGCAGCTCCGTGGATGTGCTTTCCACCTGCGCCGTCGTCTGCGCCACCCGGGTCGCCGTGTTCTGCACGTTACCCACCAGCTGGCGCAACTCCTCCACCGTGTAATTCACCGAGTCAGCAATGGCGCCGGTAATATCCTCGGTCACCGTCGCTTCCTGGGTCAGATCGCCCTCAGCCACCGTCTGCAACTCGTTCATCAGGCGCAAAATGGCAGCCTGGTTCGCGTCGTTGACGCGCTTGGCGTCCTGCTCCTGGCTTTTGGCTTCCTGTCGCTGCGTCTCGGCAACCGCCTGCCGCTGCTGGCTGTCTTGCACCTGCAAACGGGCCAGACCTGCCGCGCACAGCAGCGCGAAGGCCGCCGCAATAACCAGGATCGTCAACGCCCCGACGCCCAGGCCGGTCTGGGAAGACAGCTTGCCCTGCAGATCCTCAAGGCCACGACGCAGCGGCTCACTGTCCGCAATGATCGAAGACTGGGCTTCGCGGGCCGACACCAGACCCTGCAAATTGCCCAAAATGGCGCCCGCCTGCACGCGCGTCTGCTCATAAAGCGCCATCAAGGCCTCCAGCCGCTCGCGGGTCTGCGGGTCTTTGGAGCCGGTCAGGCGCAGTTCGGGACTACCGTCCTGCAGACCCTGGGCAATTTCCTTGAAGGAGTTCAAATCCTTGCCCAGCAGGAACACAGCCTCGGGGCTCACACCTTCCATGGTCAGGAACTCGTTGGCAGACTTGCCGATCCGCTGGGTCAACATCACCAGCTGGCCAGACGCTGAAATTTCAGCGGGCGCCGCATTCTGCTGGAGCTTGAGCGAAGATACGGTTTCGGCGATTTCCAGCAAATCGGAAGACTGACGGTTAATGGTGCGCAGCGCGTTGCCCACCTGCGTCAGGATGTTTTGCTGACCCATCACGGTTTTGGCATTTTTCTCGGCCCGCTCCATGAAGGGCGTGACCTTTTCAACGTCCGGCTGCAGTACATCGGCAACCGGCGCCAGGCGCAAGCTGTCCTCGCCGGACTTCAGGCCGCGCACGGTTTTGGCCAGCACGTCCGAGCTTTCGCGCACATCGGGGAAAGCCTGGGCACTGCCCACCAGAGCCTGCGATACAGACTTCGCCAAACGCTGCGACTGCATCAGTGACTGGCCGGTTGCCGCCACCTGCTGGGCGACCTTGTCGGCCTGGTTCAGCGCCAGGAAGGTCACGGTACCCAACACCACCACCGCCAGAGCCAGCAAGCCCACCAGAATTCTCTGGTGCTGGCCTATGGTACGGCGACCCAGCAGGGGCAGCGAGAGCAGGTCGGGACTTTCCACCGACTCGCCCTCCTCGGTTGCCGCCACCCGGCTCGGTGCAAAGGCATCCAGGTTGCCGTCCATCTGGCGCATGGTTGCGGCATTGAGGGAGGCGGCTCCGCCCACGGTGGAGCCAAGGGGATCACCGGGCATACCCACGGAAGCCATGTCCATGCTGTCTTCGGGCTGGACAGACTTCGGTTTAAACAGCTTCTGGATATTTTCAATAACAGACATGGGGGAGCCTTCCGGGAGAAACACGTGCGCGCTATGCGCCGATCGTCAAAAAATGAGCTTGCTGGGCAAGCAGCTGAAGATTGATTTCCTGCCAGCTTGCACCATTGAGGTCAACGTACTGGTTGCCAAAAAATTCGGGCGCGTCAGGCGCCTTCTCGGAGAAATCGATGAAGGCATCCTGCTTGCGCAAACCGGCCAGCCTGTCGATCAGCAGGGCGCAATTGACTTCAAGTGCACTGTTGAGCGCAACAAGCCTCGACTCCGTGCGCGCAAGTTCGGTCTTCGGAGGCGGTGCCTCGCCGCTCACATAGCTTGCCAGGTCAACCACGCCAAAGAGGCCGCCGCGCAAATTGGCAACACCGGCAAACCAGGCCTGGGTGTAAGGGACCGTCTGCGTGTGAACCCATGGAAAAATTTCACCGGACTGGCTCAGGGGAAACAGGTAGTTCCTTCCGCCAGCCTCCACGGCCAGCCAGGATGCAGCAACGCCCTGCGTTCGCGCAACCTGCAACCTGTCGGCCAGCCGGGTTTGTAGCTCTCTGAGGGCTTGTCTGTTCGCCATGCTCTGGTTTTATGCGTGTGATCAGCCAAGGGCTTTGATTTTGGCCATCAACTCATCCGCATCCACAGGCTTGGTGATGTAGTCGCGAGCCCCCTGACGCATGCCCCACACCCGGTCGGTTTCCTGATTTTTACTGGTGCACATCATGATGGGGATGTCCGAATAAAGGGGATCGCGCGTGATGGCGCGCGTCAGCTGGAAGCCGTTTTGCCCCGGCATCACCACGTCCATCAGAATCAGTTCCGGCTTGTCTTCGGCCAGGCGGCGAAAGGCATCTTCCGCATTTTCTGCGGTTTTGACGGTAAAACCATTCTTGACCAGCAGATCGGTCAGATACATCAACTCAGTCTTGGAGTCATCAACTACCAATATTTTCTTAATCGCCATCAAACTACTCCTTGTTTTGCACTGCCAAGCGCCTGAACGGTTTGCAGCAGCTGATCTTTGGTAAAAGGCTTGGTCAGGTAGTCCTGTGAACCCACCATGCGACCCCGCGCCTTGTCGAACACGCCATCCTTGGAGGACAGCATCACAATGGGTACACCCGAAAACTTCGCATTGCGCTTGATAATCGCACAGGTTTGATAGCCATCCAGTCGAGGCATCAAAATGTCGCAAAAAATCAGGTCGGGCTCGTAGTCGTTGACCTTGGAGAGGGCGTCAAAGCCATCTTCGGCCAGCAATACTTCGTGACCTCCCTGCTTGAGGAAGATTTCGGCGCTGCGCCGGATCGTATTGCTGTCATCGATGACCAGGACCTTCAATCCGGAATTGGGAATGCTCACTGCCTTTGCTCCTGTTTTTGCGGACCCCCGGCACGATAGCACCAGGCGGCGACTGGACTGTTCAGGCAGGTGCCCAAACGCCTATATCTGAACCATTTCGAAATCTTCTTTACGCGCTCCGCATTCCGGGCAGGTCCAGTTCATGGGCACTTGGGCCCACGGTGTTCCCGGGGCAATGCCATGCTCGGGCGCACCAGCAGTTTCATCATAAATCCACCCACAGATCAAACACATCCACGTCATTGATTGAGTCACAGCTTAAGTTGCCTTCGAATAGAATGCAACAATTGTATCGAGGCGGCGTTGCTTATTCGCGTACAAGGCAAAATCGCAGCCTATGGCAAACCCCAACACCTCTTCACTGGACAGTCGGCAACTGCAAACCGAGGACAGCGACGCGTCTCCGGCATGCGTCATGACATTCAATGCCAACGATCCGAGCGGAGCGGGCGGACTGACGGCCGACATAACGGCGATTACATCCGCAGGGGCTCATCCGCTGGCCGTCGTCACCGGCACCTACGTGCGCGACACCGCCGAGATTTTTGATCATTTTGCATTCGACGAAGAGGCTGTCACCGACCAGGCGCGATCCGCACTCGAAGACATGCCGGTGTCGGCCATCAAGGTCGGCTTTGTCGGCAGCCCGGAAAACATCAGCACCATCGCCGAGATCGCGACCGACTATGCCGATGTACCGCTTATCGCTTACATGCCCAACCTGTCATGGTGGGACGAAAGCGAGATTGACAGCTACCTCGATGCCTTTCGCGAGTTGATGCTGCCGCAGACGACGGTGTTGGTCGGCAACCACAGCAGCCTGTGGCGCTGGTTGCTGCCTGACTGGCCGGGCGAGCGCAACCCCTCGGCCCGCGACATTGCCAAGGCTGCGGCCGACCTGGGCGTGCCCTACACGCTGGTGACCGGCATTCCCCTGCCGGACCAGTTCATAGACAACGTGCTGGCCACGCCGCAAGCGGTCCTGTACAGCGAAAAATTCGAGCGCTTCGAGGCGGTATTTTCCGGTGCCGGCGAAACGCTGTCTGCCGCCCTTTCGGCCCTGCTGGCCAATGGCCACGATCTGCAGGCCGCCACCGCCGAAGCCTTGACCTACCTTGATCACAGCCTGGATGCCGGCTTTCACCCCGGCATGGGCAACATCGTGCCGGACCGTCTGTTCTGGGCACAGGCCGATGTCGATGATGAAGAATCCGAAGACGAAGCAGGCGACACGCCAGACGATGCCGCACTGACGTCCAAGCCCCCTTTTGACCTGCCGCCCAATGGAACCACGAAACATTAAGCCCCACACTCCCGAGCACTCCCGCAACACCGCGTTGTTTGAGCGCGCCAAAAAGCTGATTCCCGGAGGCGTGAATTCACCGGTCCGGGCGTTCAAGGCCGTGGGGGGCACGCCGCGCTTTGTGCAGCGCGCCCAGGGCGCCTACTTCTGGGATGCCGACGACCAGCGCTACATCGACTACATCGGCTCGTGGGGGCCGATGATTCTGGGGCACGGACATCCCGCCGTGCTTGCGTCCGTCCAGAAAGCGCTGCTGGACGGTTTCTCGTATGGCGCACCGACGGAGCGCGAAGTGGAACTGGCCGAGGAGCTTGTGCGCCTGGTGCCGTCCCTCGAGATGGTGCGGCTGGTGAGTTCGGGTACCGAAGCGGCCATGAGCGCCATTCGCCTGGCGCGCGGCGCGACCGGCCGCAGCAAAATCATCAAGTTTGAGGGCTGCTACCACGGCCACGCCGACGCCCTGCTGGTAAAAGCCGGCTCCGGCCTGGCCACCTTCGGCAACCCGACCAGCGCCGGTGTACCGCCTGAGGTGGTGCAGCACACCCTAGTGCTCGAATACAACCACCTGGCCCAGCTGGAAGAGGCTTTCGCCCTGCATGGCAACGCCATCGCCTGCCTGATGATCGAGCCGATTGCCGGCAACATGAATTTCGTGCGGGCCAGCATTCCTTTCATGAAACGTTGCCGCGAGCTATGTACCCAGCATGGTGCGCTGCTGGTATTTGACGAAGTCATGACCGGCTTTCGCGTGGCCCTCGGTGGCGCGCAAAGCGTGTACGCCAAAAGTATTCCCGGCTTCAAGCCCGACATGACGGTGCTCGGCAAGGTGATTGGCGGCGGCATGCCGCTGGCGGCCTTTGGCGGAACCCGCGCCGTGATGGAACAGCTGGCGCCGTTGGGTCCGGTCTACCAGGCCGGTACGCTGTCGGGCAACCCGGTGGCCACCGCTTGCGGCCTGGCCACCTTGCACGAGATACAGAAACCCGGGTTTTACGAAGCACTGGGGGAGCGCACGCGCAGCCTGGTCGCAGGCCTCACGCAGGCGGCCAACAAGGCGGGCGTGCCTTTTTGCGGCGACAGCGAGGGAGGCATGTTCGGCTTTTTCCTGCTCGGGCAACTGCCTCAAAACTACGCCACGGTCATGACGACCGACGGCCCAGCCTTCAACCGCTTTTTTCATGCGATGCTGGCCAGCGGTGTGTACTACGCGCCGGCGCTGTACGAAGCCGGCTTTGTCAGCTCGGCGCACAGCGCGGCGGATATTGATGCCACGGTGGATGCTGCCGCAAAGTTTTTTGCTGCAGGCTGAGCCGGCCTCGTGTTTGGTGCTCGGGGTTGTGACTTTTACCCAACCCTAGAGACCCACCTAGAGACCCAAATCATTTCAAAAAAACGGCTGCTCAATGCCTGAAGTGCCGCACACCGGTCAGCACCATCACCACCTCGCGGTCGTTGGCCGCGGCGATCACCTCATCATCGCGCATGCTGCCACCTGGCTGGATGACGCAGGTCGCCCCCGCATCCACCACCACATCCAGCCCGTCGCGGAAAGGAAAGAACGCATCGCTGGCAACCGCTGAACCCTGCAGCGTCAGGCCGGCGTTTGCAGCCTTGATCGAGGCGATGCGTGCCGAGTCGATACGGCTCATCTGGCCCGCACCCACACCCAGCGTCATGCCGCCCGAGCAGAACACGATGGCGTTGGATTTCACGTATTTCGCGACCTTCCAGGCAAACAGCATGTCATGCAGTTGCTCCTGCGTCGGCTGCAGCTTGCTGACGACCTTCAGCTCGCCGATAGCCAGCGCGTGGTTGTCCGCAGTCTGCATCAGAAGGCCTGAACCCACACGCTTGACGTCGATCAAATTGCGGCCCTGCTTCCACGCCGTGTCGCCGCCGGGCGGCAGGTCAATCTGCAGGATCCGCACGTTGACCTTGGCCTTGAACACTTCCAGCGCTTCGGGCGAAAAGGCCGGCGCCATCAGCACTTCGACAAACTGCTTTGAAATTTGCAGCGCGGCGTGCTCGTCGAGAGGACAGTTCAAGGCGATGATGCCGCCGAACGCGGATGTGGGATCGGTCTTGAAGGCCTTGCTGTAGGCCTCCAGCCCGTCCTTGCCCACGGCCACGCCGCAGGGGTTGGCATGCTTGACGATCACGCACGCGGCACCATCCTTGAGGAAATCAAAGCTCTTGACACATTCCCAGGCGGCGTCGGCATCGGCAATGTTGTTGTAAGAGAGTTCCTTGCCCTGCAACTGCCTGGCCGTCACGAGGGAGCCTGGCGCCGGGTACAAATCCCGGTATAGCGCGGCCTGCTGGTGCGAGTTTTCGCCATAACGCAAATCCTGCACCTTGATGAAACGGCCGTTGGCCTGGCCCGGGAACAGGCTGTGCGTGCCATCGGCCTGAATGCCGGAAAGATAGTCGCTGATGGCGCCGTCGTACTGGCTGATGCGGTTGAAAGCCGCCACCGACAGGGCGAATTTAGTCTTGTCCGTCAGCTTGCCGCCGGCCTTGAGTTCGTCCAGCACCCCGGCGTACTGCGAGGCATCGGTCAACACACCCACGTCTTTCCAGTTTTTGGCGGCCGAGCGCACCATGGCCGGGCCACCGATGTCGATGTTTTCAATCGCGTCTTCCAGCGTGCAGCCGGCCTGGGCCACCGTCGCCTCAAACGGATAGAGGTTGACCACCAGCAGGTCAATCGTGTCGATCTGGTGCGCTTTCAGGGCGGCCATGTGCTCGGGCACATCGCGCCGCGCCAGCAGTCCGCCATGCACCTTGGGGTGCAGTGTCTTGACGCGACCGTCGAGCATTTCCGGAAAGCCCGTGAGTTCCGCCACCTCGGTCACCGGCAGGCCGGCATCGGCCAGCAATTTTGCCGTGCCGCCGGTGGAAATCAGCTTGATGCCCAGCGCATGCAGCGACTGGGCGAATTCGAGGATGCCGGTCTTGTCGGAGACGGAAATCAGTGCGTTCATTTTTTGTCTTTGAAGAAATGCAGGCCCGGAAAACCGGACGGTGAAAGTGAAGGGCTTATTTGATGAGCTTGTGCTCGACCAGCTTCTTGCGAAGCGTGTTGCGGTTCAGCCCCAGCCATTCGGCGGCGCGCGACTGGTTCTGCTCCGCATGCTGCATGACCACTTCCAGCAGTGGCTTTTCAACCACCCGGACCATCATGTCATACATGCCGTCGGGATCGGTACCGCGCAAGTCCCTGAAATACCCCTCCAGACTGGTGCGTACGCATTCTTCTATGTGCTTTTTGCTCATGCAGCAGCTTCCTCCTGATTTTTATCTTTGTTCGTCCATGCCTGCCCCGGCCCGCCCCCGGCGTCCCCGACTGCCGGAATGCGGTCCATCCGGTCGCCAAGCTCCTCGAAAAACTCCCCGACTGCGCGCAACTGCGCATCGCAGTCCTCCAGCAGATTCATCTTTGCGCGAAACACTTCACCACCCGGCAAGGTCTTGACATACCAACCGATGTGCTTGCGCGCCGTGCGCACGCCGGTGTAGCCGCCATACAGATCATAGTGATCCAGCAAGTGGTCGAGCAACAGGCGTTTGACTTCCGCGACCAGCGGCGGCGCAAGATGCGTGCCGGTGGCCATGAAATGTGCAATCTCGCGAAAAATCCAGGGCCGTCCCTGCGCCGCGCGACCAATCATCACGGCATCGGCACCGGTGTAAGCCAGCACATCGCGGGCCTTTTCGGGGCTGCTGATGTCGCCGTTGGCCACCACCGGAATACGCAAGGCAGACTTCACCGCGGCAATGGTGTCATATTCGGCCAACCCCTTGTAGCCCTGCTCGCGCGTGCGGCCGTGCACGGTGACCATCTGCACTCCGGCACTTTCAGCCGCGCGCGCAATCACCAGGGCATTTTTGTGGGCCTGGCACCAGCCGGTGCGCATCTTGAGGGTGACGGGAACGCCATGGGGCGCGCAGGCGGCAACGACGGCCTGCACAATCTGCAGCGCCAGCGTTTCGTCCTGCATCAGGGCCGAGCCGGCCCATTTGTTGCACACCTTCTTGGCCGGGCAACCCATGTTGATGTCGATGATTTGTGCGCCGCGATCCACGTTGTAGGCCGCGGCTTCGGCCATCATCTGCGCGTCGGTGCCGGCAATCTGTACCGCAATCGGCGCAGCTTCGCCCGCATGGTTGGCGCGACGCGAAGTCTTGAGGCTATCCCATAGATCGCGGCGCGAGGTCACCATCTCGCTGACCGCATAGCCCGCCCCCAGCTTTTTGCACAGCTGGCGGAACGGCCGGTCCGTCACACCAGCCATGGGCGCAACAAACAGTCTGTTTGCCAAAGCGTAGGGGCCAATGTTCATGGAAAAAATGGGGGCGCTGATTGCTGAAAACCGAAGGCATGATTGTAGCTGCCTAAAATTTCAGCAATTGAAATTGCATGCGGGATTTTGTAAGCGCCCTGCCGACAGGCCTGCCTGCAGGACTTGCGCTGGCTGCTGCCTATACTCCAACGCTTATGCTCCAACGCTTATGGAAACCTGGATCCGCCACATCGTAGAACTCCTTGCGTTGCCGGAATACGGTCTGAGCACGGTGTTTGTGGTGTCGTTCATCTCCGCTACGCTGTTGCCGCTCGGTTCCGAGCCCGTGGTGTTCGGGCTCGTCAAGCTCAACCCTGAGATGTTCTGGGCGGTGGTGCTGGTCGCCAGTGCCGGCAACACCCTGGGCGGCGCCGTTGACTGGTGGATGGGCTACGGTGCGCACAAGGTGGTCGACAAATACAAACATTCGTCACACCATGGACACGCCATTCGCTGGCTGGAAAAACTCGGCCCCAAAGCCTGCCTGTTCGCCTGGCTGCCTGTTGTGGGAGACCCGCTGTGCGCTGTCGCCGGTTGGCTCAAGTTTCCCTTCTGGCCCTGCCTCGCCTACATGGCAGTCGGCAAGTTTGTACGCTACTTTTTGATGACGGGCACCTTGATCTGGGCATTTCCCGGTGTGATCGGCCCCTGAACGGCGGCCACCCCGCCTGTCACCCGAGGCCATCGGGCCCGCCTCAAAACCGCTCGTGGGGCAACAGGTAGCGCCATTGGCCGGGCTGCAGGTTGCTCATGGGCACACGGCCGATGCGCAGGCGCTTCATGGCCACTACCCTGAGCCCGACGCTTTCGCACATATAAGCAACCTGCCCGGGCCGCTCGCCCTTGAGCGCAAAACGCAGGCGCGCCTCGCTTTGCCAGCTCACCTTGGCCGGCGGCAACAGCACGCCCTGGAAGGTGAAGCCATGGTCAACGCGGTTCAGGCGCTCCAGGCCGCCGGGCTTGATCTCGCCCGTCACCTCCACAATCACCTCGTGCTCAAGCACACCGGCATCTTCGCGAAGCTTGCGTGCCACGCGCCAATCCTGGGTGAACACCACCAGCCCGCTGGCCGCCGTCGCCAGGGGCGTGACCAGCTCAGCGGCAGAAAAATGTTTCTTGAGCGGACGAATGCCGGACCGGTCGTCCGGCGACTGGTTCGCGGCAACCAGAAGCCCGGCGGCGGAGGGGACGCCGCGGCCTGCCGGTGCGTCCAGCGCTGCCTCGTGGCCCGCCGGTTTATGCAGCAGCAAAGTGACCGGCGCCAGGGCCAGCAGGCTGGCGTCTTTTGACAATTCAATGGTCTGGTTCAGCACGCGGAACTGGGGCTCTTCCACCACCACGCCGTCTACCGTGACCCAGCCGCCTTCGATGTACTGCTCGGCCTCGCGGCGCGAACAGGACAGCATTTCAGCAAGGCGTTTGGCGAGGCGTACAGGTTCCATGGAAAAAATTGTCCCGGTGAGTACGGTGGGCGGCTAGCGCCCGATGGCCATCAAAAATCAGCTTTCGGCCCTCGTTCTGACGACCATGGCAAGAGGCTTGAACGATTTCCTGCCGGTCAGCAATCGGCCAGTTTCAGCTGCTGAACAGGAAGTTCATCACGTCGCCATCCTTGACGACGTAATCCTTGCCTTCACTGCGCATCTTGCCAGCGTCTTTGGCGGCCTGCTCGCCCTTGAAGGTGATGAAGTCATCAAATGCAATCGTCTGGGCACGAATGTAGCCCTTCTCAAAATCGGTGTGAATCACGCCGGCGGCTTGCGGGCCGGTATCGCCCACATGGATGGTCCAGGCACGCACTTCCTTCACGCCCGCCGTGAAGTAGGTCTGCAGGCCCAGCAGCTTGTAGGCAGCCATGATCAGCCGGTTCAGCCCGGGCTCGTCCTGGCCGATTTCAGCGAGGAACATTTTTTTGTCTTCCTCGTCCATGTCGGCCATTTCGGCTTCCATCTTCGCGCAGATCGCCACCACGGGGGCCTTTTGCGCGACTGCGTAGGCTTTCAGGCGATCCAGAAATGGATTGTTCTCAAAACCATCTTCCGCCACGTTGGCCACGAACATTGCGGGCTTGGCGGTGATCAGGAAAAACTGCGCCAGCAGCGGCAGTTCTTCCTTGCTGAAATCCACGGCGCGCACGGGCTTGCCCTCATTGAGCGCAGCCTGGCATTTTTCAAGGATGGCCACCAGCTTGACGGACTCCTTGTCGCCCGAGCGTGCAGTCTTGGTCACCCGATGCAGGGCTTTTTCAACCGCCGCCAGATCAGCCAGGCACAGCTCGGTCTGGATCACTTCAATATCGGAAATCGGGTCCACCTTGCCGGCCACGTGAATCACGTTGTCGTCTTCAAAGCAGCGCACCACATTGACGGTGGCGTCGGTCTCGCGAATGTGCGCCAGGAATTTGTTGCCCAGGCCTTCACCAGTGCTGGCGCCTGCCACCAGGCCGGCAATGTCCACAAACTCGACGATTGCGGGAACAACACGTTCGGGCTTGACGATTTCAGACAATTGGGCCAGCCTGGGGTCAGGCACTTCCACGATGCCGACGTTGGGCTCAATCGTGCAAAAAGGATAGTTTTCGGCCGCGATCCCCGCTTTGGTCAACGCATTGAACAGGGTGGATTTTCCGACGTTAGGCAAGCCTACGATGCCGCACTTCAAACTCATGACAAACCTTCAAAAACAGATCCAGAAGTGTATTCGATGACCGGTAACGGACGTTCCTCGAGCCTCATCTGAGGGGGCGGTGGGGCCCGCCGCGGCCCTGCGCCCCGGAATGAACCCGACCGGCCGCCCGGTGAGACCGGTGGTGGTTTTCAGGCGAAAACCGGACTACTCAAAAAGCCTCAATCAAAGCGGTAGTTGGCGCTGACCTTCTGGCCGACCCTGAGCAGGTGATCGGTGCCGCGCAAAACGATGGCATTCACGCCGAAGGTCAGCGCGCCATTGACCCGTGCGTCCTGGCGGTAGGTTTGCAGCATGTCCGTGACCTCCGGGCTGGTGATGGCGGTGGCCGGGTCAATGTTGGGAATCGGGCAGCGCGGGCAAGGCTTGACCGGCCTGAGCTGCACCGTGCCTTGTTCCGTAGCGATCTGCAGCAAGTCGAGCCGGTCTTCGTCGTGCGGCCCGAATTCGCTGTCGCCTGCCTTGCCCAGCACAATATTGGGCCGAAAGCGCGCCATCCCCACTGCGGCAGCGCCCGAGGCGCGCAGCCTTGCATTGAGGTTGTCCAGCGACGCCTCGCTCAGGACCAGCAGCGAATAACCGTCGCTGAACTGGTTGAGCGCCTCCACATCGCCGGTCCACTGACGGCTGGAGACTCTTTTGTGCTCGGGGTCAAAGCGCACCAGCCGTGCCGGGGTGCCGAGAAAATCGGTGAACCACTGGGCCGCGATGGCGCCCATGTCATAAGCGGCGACCTCATCGTCCCAGACCCGCACCCGCACCGGGCCCTCCACCTCGTCCAAAGCGACGTGCAAGGCCAGCATGCCGGGGGCACGCAACACCATTTCGTGGTACTTGAGCTGAGGTTGGATCAGCGCCATGCGCGGCAATTCGCGTTGCGTGAGGAACGCGCCCTCCCCGTCCACCACCATCCAGGCCCTGTCAAATTCCAGGCCCGTTTCGGTCAGGATGGCTTCCTGCACACTCACCCCGGCGCAGGATTTCACCGGGTACACACATAGCTGCGAAATGACCGCGGTCATGTCCGACGGTGTATCGGCAGTGTTCATCCCTGCGTCGTTCAATGAATCGCTCACTTTGATCAGTCCTTTTGAATTCGGGATGAATACCCGCTAAATGCCCGTCGAATACCTGCTCGAAGCCTGCTTAATGCCGGGTTTGACCCATCTGCCAGGCATGCTTTGAACCATCAATTTTGCACTGCCTTCTAAAATGAGGGATGTCCAAGCCCTTTGATGTCTGTATTCGCGGCGACGGTGTGGTGGGTCGCACACTGGCCTTGCTGCTGGCGCGCGAGCGTTTGCGCGTGGCGCTGGTCACACGGCCCGACAGGGCGCCCGCAGCGCAGGCCGCAGCCGATGTGCGGGCGTACGCGCTGAACAGCGCCTCCCGCCAGGTGCTGGAAACACTGCGGGCCTGGCCCGAAGCGCCTTTTGCCACGCCGGTTCTGGAGATGCAGGTGTGGGGGGACGACGGCGGCAAGCTGGATTTCACGGCGCTAAGCCTGGACGCCGGCGAAACGGAACGGGCACTGGCCTGGATCGTCGATGTACCGGCACTCGAGGAGCAACTGATCCAGGCGGTGCGCTACCAGCCCCAGATTGAAATGGTGAAGACGCCAGTCAAAGCGGCGCTCACCGTGATCTGTGAAGGCCACAAAAGCAGCAGCCGCGATGAATTCGGCGCGCACTGGACCGTCAAGCCCTATCCCCAAAAAGCCATCGCTGCCCGGCTCGACTCGGACAAACCGCATGGCGGCATCGCCCGCCAGTGGTTTGCCCATGGCGACATACTGGCGCTTTTGCCTTTATCTGGTGCGGCGGGGAACTCTGTGGCGCTGGTGTGGTCTGTTTCTGTGGAGCGCGCGGGCGACCTGGAAAAACTGCCGCCGGAGGAATTCTGCACTGCCCTGCAAGCCGTCTGCGGCCAGGAGGCGGGTACCTTGCGTTTAACAAGCGAAAGGGCCAGTTGGCCCCTGGCGCTTTCCAACGCCGCGCATTGGGTTGGACCAGGCTGGGCACTTGCGGGCGATGCGGCGCACACCGTGCACCCGCTGGCCGGGCAGGGCCTGAACCTCGGTCTGGCCGACGCAGCCATGCTTGCCAGGGTGATTGCGGAGCGCGAATATTGGCGCGGGCTGGGAGATGAAAAACTGCTGCGCCGATACGAAAGGGCACGCAAGGCGGACGTGGCCGCCATGGGCGCCGTGACAGATGGCCTGCACGGACTTTTTGCGCAGACCGATGGGCGCTGGCAGGCGTTGCGCAACTGGGGCATGAAGGGGTTTGCCCGCAGCGCCCTTCTGAAAAACTGGATCGCGCGGCAGGCCGCGGGTAGATGACGCCAACCGGAACCAACCGAAGTAACTGAAACAAGCAGAGGCAAAAAATGAAGTTCGTAAAAACAATCGCCGTTGCCGGCCTGATAGCGTGCAGCCTGGGTGGTGCGCTGGCGCAGGAGGCGGCTATCCGCAAAAACCTGGCTGAAAGACTGCCCGCATTCTCGAAAATCGACGAAATCAGCAAGACCCCCATGAATGGCTTGTATGAAATTCGGGTCAATGAAACCGAAATTTTCTACACCGATGCGGAAGGCAACTTTTTGCTGCAGGGCCACCTGCTTGACACCCGTGCCAAACGCAACCTGACCGAAGAACGCGTTGAAAAGCTCACGGCGATAGATTTTGACGCCCTGCCGTTCAAGGACGCGTTTACCGTGGTGCGCGGCAATGGCAAACGCAAGATGGCGGTTTTTGAAGACCCCAACTGTGGCTATTGCAAGCGCTTTGAACGTGACCTGCAAAAAGTCAACGATGTGACGGTTTACATGTTTTTGTACCCCATCCTGGGCCCTGATTCGACCGACAAGTCCAAAAACATCTGGTGCGCCAAAGACAAGGCCAAGGCCTGGGTGGACCTGATGGTGCGCGACCAACCCGTGGCCAAAGCCAGCTGCGACACCGCGTCGATTGACCGCAACATCGACTTCGGCAGGAAGCACAAGATCACGGGAACACCCACCCTGGTTTTTGCCAGCGGCTCCCGTGTGCCCGGCGCCATCAGCGCGCAACAGGTCGAAAAAGCCCTCACCGACGGCAAGTAGGGCCTGCCACCGCTGCTGACCTCGGCTGACGACCCACCTGCAAACGACCGCAGTGGTCACACAGCAAGCGCTGCAGTGCTCTGAGCCGTGCCTGCTGAAGGCCCGGAGACACACCCTGGCGCCCTGTGCAGCGCCCCCTATCCAGCCTCGCTGCACAAGGTTGCTGCACATAGCCGATTCCACGTTGCGCCCGCAGGAGCAGCGTAGAAGCCGCCTACTTCTTTGTCCTCGATTGAAAGGGTGGAGAAAGAATGGAGAGGGGGCAGACGTAAGGGTGGAGTATTCTTTTGCCTGACACGCCAGGCCTCAACATGAAAAACAAAACACTTCCGTCTACATCCATTCATTACCGCGTCGAGGTAGCCGATCCCAATGCCCACCTGTTTCGCGTGACACTCACCATCCCGTTACCGGCAGCCGGGCAACGGGTGGCCCTGCCGGTGTGGATACCGGGCAGCTACCTGGTGCGCGAGTTTTCAAAAAACCTTCAGTGCCTGGAGGCCCGACAGGGAAGCCGCAGGCCCCTGCCGGTGGAGCAAGTGGACAAATGCACCTGGCACATCCAGTGCGACCCGACCCAGCCACTGGTGCTGACCTATGAAGTCCATGCACGCGACAACTCGGTACGCGCCGCCTGGCTGGACACCGACCGTGGCTTTTTCAATGGCACCAGCCTGTGCCTGAAAGTGGAGGGGCAGGAGAAAGCGCCGCATGCGCTGGAGCTGCCGGCGCCCAAGGCGCTGGCCGGCTGGGCGGTGGCCACGGGATTGACCGCACAAAAGGTCAACAAACGCGGCTTTGGCACGTACGTGGCAGCCGATTACGACGAGCTGGTCGACTGCCCGGTGGAGATGGGCGCCTTCTGGAGCGGCAGCTTCAGCGCCTGCGGCGTGCCGCACCGCTTTGTAGTGGCCGGTGCCGCCGCCACATTTGACGGCGACCGGCTGCTGGCCGATACCCGGAAAATTTGCGAAGCGGAAATCCGTTTCTGGCACGGCGGCAAAAAGCCACCGTATAAAAACTACCTGTTCATGCTCAACGCGGTGGACGACGATTATGGCGGACTGGAGCACCGCAACTCCACGGCATTGATCTGCAACCGCAAAGACCTGCCGCGGCTGGGCGAACCCAAACCATCCGAGGGCTACACCACGCTGCGCGGCCTCATCAGCCATGAGTATTTTCATACCTGGAATGTCAAGCGCCTGCGCCCCGCAGAATTTGAAAACCACCACTACGACCGCGAGAACTACACCGGGCTGCTGTGGTTCTTTGAGGGCTTCACCAGCTATTACGATGACCTTCTTTTACGCCGGGCGGGCCTGCTGGACAACGCGGCCTACCTGAAACTGCTCAACAAAACCATTAACCAGGTGATGCAGACGCCGGGCCGGCTGGTGCAGTCGGTCGCCCAGGCCAGTTTTGACGCGTGGGTGAAGTACTACCGGCCAGATGAAAACACGCCCAATGCCACCGTGAGCTACTACACCAAGGGCGCGCTCGTGGCCCTGTGTTTTGACCTGACATTGCGCAGTGAAAGCCGGCCTGCCGAAAACGCCAACGCGGGCGCGACGCTCGACGACGTGATGCGCACGCTCTGGCTGAACTGCAAGGCCGGCCCCATGCGTGAGGCTGATTTTGCGCAGGCTCTCCTGGCCCTGGGTCATCGCTCCTTCGCGCCCGAACTGACACGCTGGGTGCACGGGCGGGCCGAGCTTCCCTTGAAAGAACTGCTGCAGCAGCACGGCGTGGCCGTATTCGAAGAACCGGCCCAGCTGGCACAGCGGCTGGGCCTGCGGGTCGGCGAAGGCCAGAGTGTGCAAATCAAGGCCGTGCTGCGTGGCGGGGTTGCCGAGCAGGCTGGTTTCGCGGCCGGCGATGAATGGCTGGGACTGGAACCCGCCGGCAGCGCGCGGGCGCGCCATGCCGGCCAACCTGGCGGCTGGCGCATGAGCCGGCTGGACGACCTGCTGCTCTACGCAGGGACGGCCAAAAAAGTTGTGGCGCTGGTGTCGCGCGACAAGCGACTGATGCGGCTGGAGCTGGCCATGCCGGCCGCCCTCACCACCTGGCGGCTGGCAGTGCAGGATGCCGGACTGGTTGATCGGTGGCTGGCGCCCAAGGCCTGAAGCTCCGCGGAAAGCTTGCGCAATGCCGAAAACGGGCCGGAACGTGGCATGATAAATTGGTCAAAACGAAGGACTTTCCATGAGCTACGAAACAATTGTGATCTCTACCCAGGGCCCCGACGCGCGCAAGGTCGGCATCATCACCCTGAACCGCCCCAAGCAACTCAATGCGCTCAATGACCAGCTCATGGATGAACTGGGAGCCGCACTCAAGGGGTTTGATGCGGACGACAGCGTGGGCTGCATCATCCTGACCGGCAGCGAGAAGGCCTTTGCAGCCGGCGCTGACATCGGCGTCATGGCGAACTACGGCTTTGCCGAGGTCTACAACAACGACTACATCACCCGCAACTGGGAGCAGATCCGCAGCATCCGCAAGCCGGTCATTGCAGCGGTCAGCGGTTTTGCGCTGGGCGGCGGTTGCGAGCTGGCCATGATGTGCGACTTCATCATTGCCGCCGACAACGCGAAATTCGGCCAGCCCGAGATCAAGCTGGGCATCATCCCCGGCGCCGGCGGCACGCAGCGCCTGCCACGGGCGGTCGGCAAGGCCAAGGCGATGGACATGGCCCTGACCGGCCGCATGATGGATGCCGCCGAGGCGGAGCGCGCCGGCCTGGTCAGCCGCGTGGTGCCGCTGGACAACCTCATGGACGAGGCGCTCGGCGCAGCCCTGATGATTTGCGGCTACGGCCAGATCGCGCTCATGGCCGCCAAGGAGGCGATCAACCGCGCCTTCGAAAGCGGGCTCAGTGACGGCGTGATGTTTGAGCGGCGGCTTTTCCACGCGATCTTCGCCACCAGTGACCAGAAAGAAGGCATGGGCGCATTTTTGAACAAACGCAAACCGGTGTTCAGCCATCGCTGACGCCAGCGCTTTTCAAGCGGCTATAATATCGGTCGCGCGGTGATATAGCTCAGTTGGTTAGAGCGCAGCATTCATAATGCTGATGTCGGTGGTTCAAGTCCACCTATCACCACCAAACATTCAAAAAGGCGGGCGATCAATGATCGGCCCGCCTTTTTCTTTGGCCGGTGGTTGCACGCAACCGAAACTGCTCAGGAAGTTGGGTCAACGCCGCCACAAATCTCTGAGAACCTGTTTACGATCTAAACGAGGCCGCGTTGGGGTGCAATCGGGATGAGTGGGGCGCCCGGGTCCGCCGCATGGGCTAATGCCCATGCAAGGGCCCGGGTGGCTCAATCGCCCGATTTCACCCCAACCCGAAGGGCAAGCGCCTTCTCGGGCGGTCTGCGGCGTTGCGGCGCTTGCCCATAGCCCGAGCTATGGGCGGCGCACCGCGCCTTGCATCCCATCCCGAGAAGGTGCTTGCGCGGCCCCGTTTAGATCGTAAACAGGTTCTGAGCCATTGATCCGGGGTACTGACTTCAGGTCGAAGCTTTAAACCGTTGATTCATAAAGTTTTTCGGGCAGTGCGGTAGAATTGCCAACCGAGCGCAGACGCCTGCGAAAGCCTCGCAAACCGGGACTTGCCGATGAATCGGCCGCAACCGCCGAGGCGCCCGCCGACCTCTCTTTAATTTTCACAGCCTCTGGACACATACCATGAACCGCTGCACCCACCGCCTGATGGCCGTCCTGGTCCTGACAGCTGCTGCTGCCAGCCTGGTCACAACGCCGATTGCCGCCCAGACAGACGACGCCCCACTCAAGGTTCGGGAATTTCCCAAAGCCGCCCTGCGCGGCGAAATGACTGTGCTGGCGCCTCCGGAAATTTCCCTGAACGGCAAAGCTGACCGCCTCTCGGTCGGTGCACGCATACGTGATGCCAACAACCACTTTATCCTGCCGGGTCCGCTGACCAACCAAACGCTGGTGGTCAACTACCTGCGCGACAACATCGGCCAGGTGCAGCAGGTCTGGATCCTCAACGCAGAAGAAGCCAGGGAAAAGCGGGCCGGTTCCGCCGGCACCGTTTTCAACTTCATCACCGGCACGGCTGCGGCTCCCGCGGACGACGGCAAGACACCCTACACGCAGCTGCCGGCCTACAAGCAGTAATCTGGCGTCATCCATCGCCAAGCAAGCCTCTCGCCCCTTTTGCCCGTTATTCAAGGGCGACCATAGCTATCATTTATATAGCACATCATGAGCAAAAAAGTTTTTATCAAAACCTTCGGGTGCCAGATGAACGAGTACGACTCGGACAAGATGTCCGACGTGCTGCATGCGGCGGAAGGTTACGAGCCCACCCAGAACGTGGACGAAGCCGACCTGATCCTGTTCAACACCTGCTCGGTGCGCGAAAAGGCGCAGGAAAAAGTCTTCAGCGACCTGGGCCGCGTCAAGCATCTGAAGGAAAAAGGCGTGCTGATTGGCGTGGGCGGCTGCGTTGCCAGCCAGGAAGGCGCGGCTATCATCCAGCGCGCGCCGTATGTCGACGTGGTGTTCGGCCCCCAGACGCTGCACCGCCTGCCCGACCTGCTGGCCAAACGTGCGCGACTGAACAAACCCCAGGTCGACATCAGTTTTCCTGAAATTGAAAAATTTGACCACCTGCCGCCGGCCCGTGTGGAAGGCGCTAGCGCCTTTGTCAGCATCATGGAAGGCTGTTCAAAATACTGCAGTTACTGCGTGGTGCCCTACACGCGCGGAGAGGAAGTCTCGCGCCCCTTTGAAGACGTACTGGTCGAAGTGGCGGGCCTGGCCGACCAGGGCGTCAAGGAAGTCACGCTGCTGGGGCAAAACGTCAATGCCTACCGCGGCCCCATGGGCAGCACGGCCGAGATCGCCGACTTTGCCACCCTGCTGGAATATGTGTCCGATATTCCCGGCATCGAACGCATCCGCTATGTCACCAGCCACCCCAACGAGTTCACGCAAAACCTGATTGACGCCTATGCCCGGCTGCCCAAGCTGGTCAACCACCTGCATCTGCCGGTGCAGCACGGCTCGGACCGCATCCTGATGGCCATGAAGCGCGGCTACACCGCCATGGAATACAAAAGCACCATTCGCAAATTGCGCGCCATCCGCCCCGACCTCGCCATGAGCAGCGATTTCATCGTCGGCTTTCCGGGCGAAACCGAAGAAGATTTTGGCAAGATGATGAAGCTGATTGACGAGGTGGGCTACGACACCTCCTTCAGTTTCATCTACAGCCCGCGGCCCGGTACACCTGCCGCCGCGCTGCACGACGATACGCCGCACGAGGTCAAGCTCAGGCGCCTGCAGCATTTGCAGGCCACGATCGACGACAGCGTGCGCGCCATCAGCGCCAGCCGCCTGGGTACCGTGCAGCGCATTCTCGTGGAAGGCGCGTCGCGCAAGGACCCGACCGAACTGATGGGTCGCACCGAGTGCAACCGCGTGGTCAATTTCAAGGGCCAGCCGCAGTTGATCGGCCAGATGCTCGACATCACCATCACGGCGGCCACACAGCGCTCCCTGCGCGGCGAAGTCCTGACCCGGGACATCGCCATGCCGGCCTGAGGCGGCTCGTTGCGCCAGCACGCCAAGCACATGCTGCAACGGTTTTCGTTCCGGCAACTGCTAGTCATCGCGTTCCTGCTGATCGCCGCCTTGCTCGGCGCCGCTTCGCTGCGCGCGCTGTTCACCCTCGAAGACCTGACACTGCAGAGCCGCGACAATGCGGCCCGCGCGCTTGAACTGGGCAGCGCGGCCCAGTCGCTGGGCGAGCGCAGCGTCTCGATGGAACGCACCTCAAGGCAGTCGGTTGTCCTCGACGACCGGGTGCTGCGTGAACGCTTTGGCGATGAAGTCCGCGAGTCGACGGCCATCCTGGACAGCCTGGTCAAGGAAGGCATCCCGAACGCGAAAGCGCGGCAATGGCGCGCGCACCTGCAAACCGTTGTCAGCCTGATGCCCGGCCCGCCGGCAACCGCGCTGGACCGGGAACGCCAGCTGGCGCAGGAGTTTCGCGAACTGGAGGGGGTCAATGCGGCCATCGCGGTGCAGGTTCAGCAAGCCATTCAGCAACGCAACAAATCGCTGGAAGGCCGGCTGGAGGCCAGCCGCCAGCGTCTGGCGCAGCAGGTGGGCTGGGCCATCGCACTGGCGGTGGTCATGGCGCTGGCGTTCGGCATCTGGTTCACCCTGCCCCTGAAGCGGCTGGAACATGCCATCGTGGGCCTCGGTGAAAACCGGCTGGACCAGGTGATTGCGATCCAGGGACCGGCCGATCTGGCTCTGGTCGGGCAGCGGTTGAACTGGCTGCGGTTGCGCCTGGTGGAGCTCGATGCCGACAAGTCCCGCTTTTTGCGCCATATCTCGCATGAGCTCAAGACGCCACTGGCGTCCCTGCGAGAAGGGGTGTCACTGCTGGAAGACGGCGTGGCCGGCCCCTTGAGCGATGACCAGCGCGAGATTGCGCAAATCCTGAAGCACAACACCGGCGTGCTGCAGGGGCAGATTGAGGATTTGCTGCGCTTCAATACCGCGGCGTTCGAGGCGCGCCAGTTGCGCAGGCAGACGGTGGACCTGCTGCAGCTCATGGAGGATCAGGTCGACGCGCAGCGCCTGCAATGGCGTGCACGGGAATTGTCGGTCGCCGTCGTGGGTGAGCCGCTCAGGATGGAGCTGGACGCCGAGAAAATCGGCACCGCGCTGGCCAACCTCCTGTCCAACGCCATCCGCTACTCACCGCCCAGGGGCATGGTCCGCCTGGAGCTGGCTGCGCTGCCGGGCCGGGTACGCATCGATATTCACGACCAGGGCATCGGCGTGGCTGCAGCCGACCGAGACCGGATTTTCGAGCCCTTCTACCGTGGCGAGCGGCAACCCGCCGACGTGGTACGCGGCAGCGGCATTGGTTTGTCCATCGTGCACGAATATATTGCGGCGCACGGCGGGCGCCTTGAACTGCTGCCAGACCAACCTGGTGCACACTTCCGGATTGAGCTTCCCCATGTTTCCAAACCCTGATTTTTCCACTCGCCGCATCCACGCGGGCCTGCTGGCCCTGGCGGCTGCGGCCGCGCTGGCGGCCTGCAGTGCCGGCCCGTCCAGCCAGGGCGTCGGCGACGCGGCGGGCAAGACGGCCCCACAACCCGCTACCGCGGCCGAGCGCGCTGCACGTGCCAATGCCGGCCAGCCGGCTGGCGCAGCGAAGCCAGCCCCATCGGCCGAGCCGGACGCCGTGGTCCGCATGCTGGCCTATGCCGAGCGGGTACGCGTGATGCCACCCGCCGAACTGGGCCAGGAGCTCGCACGGCTGGGCGACGCGTCCACTCCCGCCGATCAGCTGCGGCTGTCCCTGGTCCTGAGCCAGCTTCATCAATTGCCAGACCTGATACGGGCGCAGGAGTTGCTGGCCCGGGTACTCGGCAACGCGGACACGGAAGCCCAGGCGCTGCAGCCGCTGGCCCGCCTGCTGGCCTCGCGTTTTGCCGAGCAGCGCCGCCTTGAAGAACAGCTTGAAAAACAGAACCAGCAGATGCGCGATGTGCAGCGCAAGCTGGACCAGACCAATGAAAGGCTGGAAGCGCTCAAGGCCATTGAGCGCAGCCTGGCGAGCCGTCCCCCGGCTGCGCCCGCATCGTCCCCGGCACCAGCCAACCGTGGCCGGCCCCCGGCGCCATGACCTCATGACCGACTCTTCCACGCCATCCGCAGCGCCGGTCTCACAAGCAGCCCATCTGTTGGTCGTTGACGACGACCCGGACATGCTGCGCCTGCTGACGATCCGGCTCACGGCGGCGGGGTACCGCGTGACCGCAGTCACCTCTGCGGAGGCGGCCATGACCCAGCTCCATATCGAGCGGCCGCAACTGGTGCTGAGCGACGTGCAGCTTCCCGGCCGCGATGGCCTGGCCCTGTTTGACGACATCCGCGCCCAGCATCCTTCGCTGCCGGTGATCCTGCTGACGGCGCATGGCACCATTCCCGATGCGGTGGAGGCGACCGAGCGGGGCGTGTTCACCTACCTGACCAAACCTTTTGACGGCAAGGGCCTGCTCGACAAGATCGCGCAGGCCCTGGCGCTGAGCGCGCCTTCGCATCCGGCCAGGCGGGGCAGCCCCGAGGCATGGCAACACCAGATCATCAGCCGCTCCAGCCGCATGGCCGAAGCGCTGGCGGAAGCGCGCATGATCTCGCAATCGGACGCCAGTGTGCTGCTGCGCGGTGAAAGCGGCACCGGCAAGGAACTGCTGGCACAGGCCATCCACCAGGCCAGCCCGCGCGCCGGCAAACCCTTTATCGCCGTCAACTGCGGCGCCATCCCCGAGGCCCTGCTGGAGTCGGAACTGTTCGGCCACGTCAAGGGCGCCTTCACCGACGCGGTGGCCAGTCACAAGGGCTTGTTCCAGGCAGCCGACGGCGGCACACTGCTGCTCGACGAAATTGGCGACATGCCGCCCGCCCTTCAGGTCAAGCTGCTGCGCGTGCTGCAGGAGCGGGTGGTGCGGCCGCTGGGCTCTAGCCAATCGATCCCGGTGGACGTGCGCATCATCTCGGCCACCCACCGCGACCTGGACTCCGCCATGGCCGAAGGCCAGTTCCGCGCCGACCTGTATTACCGCCTCAATGTGGTGACACTGACACTGCCGCCGCTGTCGGAGCGCCGCGAGGACATTCCCCTGCTGGCCAACCATTTCCTCATCAAACTGGCCAGCAAGTATGACAAACGCCTGAGCGGCTTCGCCCCCGAAGCCATCAAGGCCCTGACCACGGCCGCCTGGCCGGGCAATGTGCGGCAGCTCTACAACGTGGTGGAGCAGGTCTGTGCGCTGTCGACCACGCCGCTCGTGCCGCTGGCCCTGGTGCAGCGCGCCCTTCGCTCGCCGAGTGTGCAGGTACTCACTTTTGCCGAGGCCCGGCAACGTTTTGAACGCGACTACCTGGTCGGCCTGCTCAAGCTGACCGATGGCAATGTGGCCGACGCCGCGCGCCTGGCCGACCGGAATCGCACCGAGTTTTACCGCCTGATGCAAAAACATGGCTTGACGCCCGGGCATTTCAAGGCCGACAGCACCTCCACCGCCTGACGGCCCGTGACGGATGGCGGGGCCCCGCCGCCAGGCAGTCGCTGGCTGGCGACAGCCTGGAGCCCCTGATTTCAAAGGGATTTTTTCTGCAGGCGCAGAAGGCTGTCGCTCTCAGGCGACAAAAAAGCAGCTTTTGACCGGTTTTTCCGGATTTGTCGCTGCCACTCCCGGAACATCCTGGCCAAGTGGTTGATTTTAAAGGAGTTTTCAGAACTGGCACAGGGTTTGCCCTAGTCAGTCCATGGAAACCTTTTTCAGCCCGTTTCGTGGCAAAGTTTTCGCCCCTTCCCGCGCCCCTTTTGTCCCTGATGTTTCAGGCAGCGGCAACGCCTGGCAGGCCCGCCTGACCGCCCTGGCATGCTTGGGCCTGCTGGTCCTGGGCGCGGGCCAAGCCCGCGCCTGGAGCCTGGACGACGTCGCCGGCCTGGCCCGCGAGCGTGCCCAGACACCCTTCAAACCCGCCACGCAAGCCATGCCGGCGGAACTCGCCAACCTCGACTATGACGGTTACCGCGACATCCGCTTCAACCCGGCCAGTACGGTGTGGCGAGCCGACAAACTCCCCTATGAAGTGAATTTCTTCCACATTGGCAGGGAGGTGGCCTCGGTTCGCATCCATGAGATCACGCCCGAAGGCGTCAAACCGATCCCCTACCGCCCCGCCGAATTCAATTACGGAAAAAACAGCTTGTCGCCAGAAAAGTGGGGCGACCTCGGCCACGGTGGGCTGCGCGCTTTCAACAACCTGAACTCGGCTACTTACAAGGACGAATTGGCGGTGTTCCAGGGCGCCAGCTACTTCAGGGCGCTGGGCACAGGCCAGCGTTACGGCTTGTCAGCCCGCGGCTTGGCAGTGGACACCGTGGGCGGCGGCAAGGAAGAGTTTCCGCGCTTCACGGACTTCTGGCTGGAAAAACCCGCGGCCGATGCGAAGCGGCTCACGGTTTATGCGCTGATGGACTCGCAGCGCATGACGGGCGCCTACCGTTTTGACATCACGCCGGGTGAACAGACCACCACAGCGGTGCAGGCACGCATCTTCATGCGGGACAACAAGCAGCCGGGCGCCCAAACGCCGGTCAAGACGCTGGGGCTGGCACCGCTGACCAGCATGTTTTTCTTTGGTGAAAACCAGCCCCGCCCCGGCGACTTTCGGCCAGAAGTACACGACTCGGACGGCTTGATGATTGCGACCGGAGAAGGGGAATGGCTGTGGCGTCCGCTGCAGAACCCTGCCTCACCGCTGGTCACCTCGTTTCGCATGAAGAGCCTCAAGGGCTTCGGCCTGATGCAGCGCGACCGCGCGTTCAACAGCTACGAGGACACCGAAGCACGTTACGAGCTCAGGCCCAGCGCCTGGGTGACACCGGTCGGTGACTGGGGCGCCGGTCGCGTGGAGCTTTTGCAATTTGCCACGCCGGACGAGACCCATGACAACGTGGCGGCCTACTGGGTACCCGACAGGATGCCCGCCCCCGGCGAGTCCCTGGACCTGGCCTGGCAGATAGCCTGGCAAGGCAAGAACCAGCAACTGCCGCCCAACGGCTGGGTCACCCAATCGCGCCGCGGCACCGGCTATTCCAAGCTCGATGCCAATGCGCGGAACCAGCAGATCCAGTTCGTCATCGATTTTGCGGGACCGGCACTCGAGGCCTTGCCCGAAGACGCCGCCGTTCGGGCCATTGCCACCGCCAGTGCCAACGGCCGTGTGCTCGAAAGCCTGGCTTACCGCAACCCTGCCACGGGCACCTGGCGCATGACCTTGCGCGTGCAGCGACTCAACCCGGCCCAGCCGGTCGAACTGCGTGCCTTCCTTCAACACAACAGCAACACCTTGAGTGAAACATGGACCAACCTCATCACACCTTGATCCAGCCCGGCAGCCGCAGCCCCCTGCGGGAGGAGCGTCACCCGAACTCGGTCACCGCACCGCCCATCCATCGCGGCTCCATGGTGCCGCGTCCGTGGCGCGGCTTCTGGAACGGCCTGGGAACGGCCGCGCTGATGCCGCTGGTGGGACTGACCACCCCAAGGCCGGCCCGCGTGTTGCCGCGCGAGAGGCTGGAGCCCTGGCAGCACGCGGCCCAATGCCGCCGGGCCATCTTCGTGGTGCTGACCCTGCTCAGCACAGTGCTGGCCACCTGCATTTTTGCCGACATGCAGCCCGACTATGACAACGCCTGGCTGGAGTACGGCCAGATCAGCCTGTTTGCGCTGCTGTCGGCCTGGGTGGTCACAGGTTTCATGACGGCCGTGATGGGGTTTTATGTGACGCTGTTCGGAGATGCCCGGGCCCTGTCGGCCAAAAAGGTGCAGCACTACCCGCTGAATGAGTCGACCCGCACGGCCATCATCATGCCCATCTGCAATGAAGATGTGCGCACCGTGTTTGCCGGCCTGCGCGCCACCTGCGAGTCGGTGGCGATGACCGGCCATGTGAAAAACTTCGACGTGTTTGTGCTGTCGGACAGCAGCAATCCGGCCATCATCAAGGCCGAGCGGGCCGCATGGGAAGACCTGCGCACCCAGCTGGCCGCCCACCCAGAGCAGCCGCAGATCGAAGTGTATTACCGCCTGCGCAAACGCCGCACCGACCGCAAGGCCGGCAACGTGGCCGACTTCTGCCGCCGCTGGGGCAAGGACTACCGCTACATGGTGGTGCTGGATGCCGACAGCGTGATGAGCGGCGATTGCCTGGTCTCAATGGTCAAGCTGATGGAAGCCAACCCCAGGGCGGGCATCATCCAGACAGCCACCCAGGCCATCGGCCATGTGACGCTGCATGCGCGTGCGCAGCAGTTCGCCTCGCGCGTGACGGGCCGGCTCTTCACGCTCGGCATGCAGTTCTGGCAGATGGGCGAGTCGCACTACTGGGGCCACAACGCCATCCTCCGCATAGCACCCTTCATGCAGCACTGCGCACTGGCGCATATCAAGGGCACGGGCGGCATGGCGGGCAGCATCATGTCGCATGACTTCGTGGAAGCCGCCCTGATGCGCCGCGCCGGTTACCACGTCTGGCTGGTGGCCGACCTGGTGGGCAGTTATGAGCAGCAGCCGCCCGATTTGCTCGCAGAATTGCAGCGGGACCGCCGCTGGTGCCAGGGTAATTTGCAAAACTCGCGCCTGATTGCAGAGCCGGGCATTCATCCGGTGCACCGCTCCATGTTTGCCACCGGTGCCATGGCCTACCTGTCGGCGCCGCTGTGGCTGTGCTTCCTGACACTGGGAACGGCGCTGTGGCTGTCGGGCTCGCCCATGATGAGCGACTGGGCCCTGCTGCCCGGCGAACTCGTGTCGCTCTGGGCCTGGACGCTGTGCATGCTGTTTTTACCGCGCATCCTCGGCCTTGCAGCCGTGCTGATCAACCGCCAGCAACAGGCGTACGGCGGCACGGCCAGCCTGCTGCGGAGCGCGCTGCTGGAAACCCTCATTGCCCTGCTGCAGGCGCCCATCCGCATGCTGGCGCACTCGCTGTTTGTCGTGGTTGCCCTGACGGGCCTGAAGCTGGAATGGAAATCGCCCCCGCGCGAGGCCGCAGCCGTGCCTTGGCGGCATGCGTTGGCGCAGCTCGCCCCGATGAGCGGCGTGATCGCCTTGCTGGCAGCCGGCATTGCAATGATTGACGCAGGCGCCCTGGTCTGGCTGCTGCCTGTGGGTTTGCCCCTGCTGCTGGCGATTCCGATGACCGTGCTCACCAGCCAGGTGGGTGTGGGCGCGGCCCTGCGCGCGCAAAGCTACCTGCTGATTCCAGAAGAAACCCGGTCACCGGCCGTGCTGCGCCGCGCCTGGCTGCATGCCAGCCGGCGGGCCCAGCCGTGGCTGAAGGCGGCCTGACGCTTTGAAAGCCTACAAAAAAAGCCGCTTCAACCGGCTTTTTTTGTGGGCAGATGGCCCCGATTCCATTTCTAATTCAATGCGAGAGTAGGCGCGCCGTCGCAGACAGTGCTACGGCACGGCAAGGCGGCGCAACGACCTATCGCTTTGAAGTAGAAATGGAATCAGAACTTCGGCATGCCTTTCATGCCGCCCATGCGCTTCATCATCTTCATCATGCCGCTGCCCTTCATCTTTTTCATCATGCCCTGCATCTGCTCAAACTCGTTGAGCAGGCGGTTGACTTCCTGAACCTGCACACCCGAGCCGGCCGCGATGCGGCGCTTGCGGGTGGCCTTGATGAGCTCGGGCTTGCGGCGCTCCAGCGGGGTCATGCTCTGGATGATGCCTTCCTTGCGCTTGATGTCTTTTTCGGCCTTGTCCATGTCGACCTGGCCGGCCTTGGCCGCCATCTGCGCCGGCAGCTTCTCGAGCAGGCTGGACAGGCCGCCCATGTTCTTCATCTGCTGGAGCTGGCTTAGAAAATCGTTGAGGTCAAAGCCGTCGCCCGACTTGATCTTGGCGGCGAGCTTTTGCGCTGCGGCCACATCAACGCCTGCCGCGACCTGCTCGACCAGGGCGACAATGTCGCCCATGCCCAGGATGCGGCCGGCATGCCGCTCGGCATCAAACACCTCCAGGCCGTCGATTTTTTCACTGGTGCCGGAGAACTTGATCGGTGCACCGGTGATCTGCCGCACGCTCAGTGCCGCACCGCCGCGCGAGTCGCCGTCAGTCTTGGTCAGGATGATGCCGGTCAGCGGCAACGCCTCCTTGAAGGCCTTGGCCGTGTTGACCGCGTCCTGTCCCTGCATGGCATCGACGACGAACAGCGTTTCAACCGGGTTGAGTACGGCGTGCAGCTCCCTGATTTCCTTCATCAGGGCTTCATCAATGGCCAGGCGGCCGGCGGTGTCGACGAGCAGCACGTCAAAGAAATGCCTGCGTGCGTAGTCGATCGCGGCTTTGGCAATGTCGACGGGCTTCTGGTCGGGCGTGCTCGGAAACCATTCCGCACCGGCCTGCGCCGTCACGGTCTTGAGCTGCTCAATGGCAGCAGGCCGGTAGACGTCACCCGACACCGTCAGGACTTTTTTCTTGCGCTTTTCAATCAGGTGCTTGGCCAGCTTGGCCGTAGTGGTGGTCTTGCCCGCGCCCTGCAGGCCGGCCATCAGGATCACCGCGGGTGGTTGCGCCGCCAGGTTGATGTCGCTGACGCCCTCGCCCATGGTCGCCGCCAATTCGCGGTTGACGATGCCCACCAGAGCCTGGCCGGGAGAAAGCGAACCCATCACCTCCTGGCCGAGGGCCTTGTCCTTGACGCGGGCGATGAAGTCGCGCACCACCGGCAGGGCCACGTCGGCTTCGAGCAGCGCCATGCGCACCTCGCGCAGCATGTCCTGCACGTTGGATTCGGTGATGCGGGCCTGGCCTCGCATTTCCTTGACGAGGCGGGAGAGTTTGTCGGTAAGGGCTGAGGCCATGAGCAGGCTCCACAAACATGGAGCAATTAGGAAAGGAAAGAGGAGAGGAAAGAAAGCACTACGGGCTAAACTGTAGCCATGATTTTAGCTTTCAGTGCGTGGTGGGGTCTTGGGGCGGCAGTGGGCGCCGCTTTAGCCTACGCAACCCTGGCGCTGGCCACCCCTCGCCTGAGCCCGGCCACCATCCGCGGAATTTTGCTGGCGGCATGGCTGCTGCACGCGTTGGCACTGGCCAACGGGCTGCTTGGAGAGCCGCCGCGTTTTGGCTTTGCGCCCGCCCTTTCCATGACCGTCTGGCTGGTGCTGACCGTCTACGCGATTGAAAGCAGCCTGTTTCCGCAGCTCCAGGCCCATTGGGCACTGGCGGGGCTGGGCAGCGCCGCAGTCATTTTGACGCTGCTCTTTCCGGGCACCAGCTACCACCGGATCGCCTCGCCCTGGCTGCCGCTGCACTGGGCGCTGGGCATTGCCTCCTATGGGCTGTTTGCCGCGGCGGTGGTGCATGGCTGGCTGATGACGCGCTCGGAGCGGTCCATCCGGCAGGCCGCGCAAACCGATGCCGGCGTGCCGCTGCTCACACTGGAGCGCCTCACCTTTCGCTTCGTGGAAGCAGGTTTCGTGCTGCTGTCAGCGACCCTGCTGGTGGGCTGGCTGTTTGCCGAAACGCTTTACGGCCCGGGCCTGGTCCGGATGTGGAACCACAAAACGATTTTTTCCGTGCTGTCCTGGCTGACCTTTGCGGGGCTGCTGGCCGGGCGTGCCCGCCTCGGCTGGCGCGGCCGCAAGGCGGTGCACGTGTTGTACCTGGGCGCGGGCCTGCTGCTGCTGGGCTATGCGGGTTCGAGCTTTGTGCTTGAAGTCATCCTGAGGCGTGCATGAAATACCTGCTGGTCGCGGCTCTTGTGCTGGTGGTTTTCTGGCTCTGGCGCCACAACCGGCAGGCCGAAAGAGATGAAGCCGCCGCGGCTCGTCCGCCCAGCCCGCCGCGCCCGGCCACCGAGGTCACGGAGATGGTGGCCTGCGAGGTTTGCCACGTGCATCTTCCCCGGTCCGAAGCCCTGATCGGATCCAGGGGCGGCATCTACTGCAGCGATGCGCATCGCCGTCAGGCCGGAGGCTAGATGACCACGCCATCCCAGTGGTTTGAGACGGCGGAAAAGATCCCCGGAGCCTGGGAGACTGAACCCGAACTCGGTTCGTTCGGGCGCCTCTGGCGCGTTTTCATGACGGCGCGCGTCGCGACTGCCGGCGTGCTGGTGGTCCTGCAAGCCGTCATCCATGCCTTGGGCAGCAGCAGCAATCGCTGGCCCGTCGCCGTGTGCATTGCCTACTTGTGTGCGACGCTGGCCGTACGGCTCTGGGCCCGGCCACGGCCACCGGGCCGCACGTTTGACGCACACTGGCTGGCCACCATCGGGGTGGACGTGATCACCTTCTCCCTGCTGGAATTCCTGCAATCGGGCGGCATCAATTACGCCCCGCTGTTTGCCCTGCCGGTGCTTCTGTCGTCGATTCTCGGGCCGATTTTGCTGGCTTTTGGCACGGCTGCCAGCGTCACGCTTTTGTTGCTCGCCGATGCCTGGTGGACTTCCCTGCAGACGTTGGGGGATTTCAACGCGCGCTTTCTCCAGGCCGGCCTGAGCGGCTCGGGATTCTTCCTGGTGGCACTGCTGGCCAACCAGCTGGCGCTGCGGTTGGCGCGGGAGGAACAACGGGCCAAGGCCAGCCAGTCTGCGGCCCGCATGCAGACCCAGGTCAATGAACTGGTCATTGAAGCATTGGCCGATGGCGTGCTGGTGGTTGACGTCAATGGCGTTGTGCGTTCTGCGAACCCGGCTTCCAGGCGCTTGCTGTTCATGCGCAAGGCCATCCGCAACGCGCCCTTCATGCTGGCCACGGAAAACGCCTGGCAACCGCTGGCCGACCTGATGCATCACACCTTCCTGACGCAGTCCCCCCAGGAAGCGGACATCCGGCTTGAATACCCGGCACGCAACACAAGGCGGCTGCATGTGCGCACGCGCCTGGCGGCCTCGCAGAACGGCACGCACGAAAACCTCTGCGTGATGTTTCTCGAGGACCTGCGCGAAATGGAAGCGCGTGTGCGCACCGAAAAAATGGCCGCCATGGGGCGCATGTCTGCCGCGGTGGCCCACGAAATCAGGAACCCGCTCGCCGCCATTTCACAGGCCAACGCCCTGCTTGAGGAAGACCTGCAAGATGCCGGCCACCGGCAACTCACCGCCATGGTCAGGCAAAACGCCCAGCGCCTGGCCAAAATTGTCGATGAGGTCCTGAACATCTCGCGGGCTCAGGAGCAGGCACCGGCGCCGCAGACGACTTCGCTGATGCTGGATGACACCGTCGTTCACATCGCCACCGATTGGGCCAGACAGACCGGGGCATCACCGCGCCTGCGCCTGACCATGGGAGCGGCCCAGGCCGCGGTCCGGTTCGAGGCCGAGCATCTGCGGCGCCTGATGGTCAACCTGCTGGATAACGCCCTGCGTTATGCCAGCACCTCCGCGCATTCGATGGAAGTGGTCACCCGGGTGATGGCGGGAGGCGAGGTCCGGCTGGCGGTATGGAGTGATGGCCAACCGCTGGAGGCGACGGTCGAGACCCATTTATTCGAACCTTTTTTCTCCTCCGAAAGCCGCTCCAGCGGGCTGGGCCTCTACATTTGCCGGGAGTTGTGTGAGCGTTACGGCGCCCTGATTGGCTATCAGCGGGTCGCGCGTGATGCCGCCGAAGGCAATGAGTTTTTTGTCATCTTCAAGCCGGCGCCACAATCACCGGGCAACTCCCAGCTTTCTTTTGACACAATGCCTGCCTGAGACCCTACGCATACCCCTACGCATGCAACTACCCTCCACCACACCAGCCCATATTCTTGTCGTCGACGATGAGCCGGATCTGCGCACCCTGTATGAGCTGACGCTGCTTCGCGAAGGCTATCGGGTGGAAGCGGCCGGCGATTTATTGCAGGCGCGCGAGCAGCTTGAGAGCAAGCGCTTCGATGCGGTTATCACCGACATGCGCCTGCCCGATGGGCTGGGGCTGGAGCTGCTGCGTGAGCTGGTGGCCCAGCAGCGCGCGGAACGCTGCGTGATCATCACAGCGCACGGCTCCGCCGAAAATGCGGTGGAAGCCCTCAAGGCCGGCGCGTTCGACTATCTCACCAAACCCGTTGACCTGAAGCAGTTCCGCAACGTCGTGGCATCAGCCATCCAGGGCACGCAGAATCTGGCGCGGCCAGCCGCTGGCGATACCAGGCCTGGCGAACTGAGCCCGGGACCGACCGTTGCCACCTCAGCCAAATCGGACAAATCAGATAAGCCGTCAGCCATCCTGCAAAAGCTGGTCGGCGAATCGGCCGTGATGCGGGCGGTCAAGTCGCGCATTGTCAAGGTAGCCGGCAGCATGGCACCGGTCCTGATACAGGGCGAGTCGGGCACGGGCAAAGAGCTGGTGGCGCGCGCGGTGCATGCCTGCAGCCACCGCGCCACCGGCCCTTTTGTGGCGGTCAACTGCGGCGCCATTCCGGAAAACCTGCTCGAAGCAGAGTTTTTTGGCGCGCGCAAAGGCGCCTACACCGGCTCGACCCAGGACCGGCAAGGCTACTTTCAGGCCGCCAAGGGGGGAACCCTGTTTCTCGATGAGATCGGCGACCTGCCGCTGGCCATGCAGTCAAAGCTGCTGCGTGCGATCCAGGAGCGCTCGGTGCGGCCGCTGGGCTCGCCGCAGGAAGACACTGTCGATGTCCGCATCGTCAGCGCCACGCACAAGGACCTGGGCGCGCAAGTTCAGGCAGGCGCCTTCCGGCAGGATCTGTATTACCGGCTCAACGTGATCGAAATCGGTGTGCCGCCGCTGCGCGAGCGGCGCGAAGACCTGCCGGCACTTTGCCAGGCCCTGCTGTCAAGAATCTGCAAGGAGTCGGGGCTCGCCGTGCCTGAGCTCACCGGCGCGGTGATGGAGCAGCTGCGCTCGCATCCCTTTGACGGTAATGTCAGGGAACTGGAAAATATCCTGCACCGCGCGGTGGCACTTGGCGAAGGCAACGACCTGCATTTCGAGGCGCCCCCCCAGGATTTCGTGGCGGTTCCGGAAAATCTGCAGGCGTTTCTCGACCAGCAGGAGAAAAACATCCTCTCCAAGGTGTTGCAGGAGACCGGGTTTAACCGCACCGCTGCCGCCTCCAAACTGGGGCTGAGCCTGCGCCAGATCCGCTACCGGATTGCCCGCCTGAACATCGAGACACCCGGCGGCGATGACACATCCGATGAACCTGCCTGAACCCGACGGCACGCCGGCTGTCAGCGCGGCCTTGTGGCGGGATGGCTGGTATCGCTTCGCACGCACGCTGGCGTCACCGAATTTCGGCCCGCGTCCGTGCGGCGCACACATTGACCTGATCGTCATTCACTCCATCAGCCTGCCACCCGGCGAGTTTGGCAACGGCAACGTGCAGCGCCTCTTTACCAATCAGCTCGACTGGGAAGCACACCCTTACTTCCAGGGCATTCGGGGCCTGCAGGTGTCGTCGCACTTTTTCATCACCCGCACCGGTGCGTTGTGGCAATTTGTCGGCTGCGACGACCGTGCATGGCATGCCGGCGAGTCCCATTACCGGGGACGCGGCAACTGCAACGACGACTCGATTGGCATTGAACTGGAAGGGCTGGAGGGCAGCACCTTTGAAGCGCGCCAGTACGAGACCCTGGCGGGACTGTGTGCAGCGCTGCTTCAGGCCTATCCCATTGCCCACATTGCCGGGCACGAGCACATCGCGGCCGGACGCAAGCAGGACCCCGGCCCGGGTTTTGACTGGCCCTTGTTGCAACGCTCACTGGCCGCACCCGATAGGTATTTTCCCGCAATCGACTGAACTGATGCGGAGTCGGCAGCCCACCGATGGGCATGCATCGAATGGCTAAAAAATTAATGGCATTTTTACCCACCGAGCATTTGTCGGCCTTGACAGAAGGAAGTCTGCGCAAAAGCCCGTCGGCACTTCGTTTGTCTCGCCAAAGCCTGATCTGACAAGGCTTTCACGGCTATTCGCCACACCCATCCGGCGCCATCCGGCACGCAAAAAACAGCGTGAAAAAGGCCTCAGGACGCAAAAGCGAATTCAGTCGGCGATACACTACCGGTAGTGGCTTGTATTCCACTTGGACCCTAGGTATAGTGTCTTAGCCCTGATTCAGTTTGATGTAATTCGGGCGGATCAGGACGAGGAATATCACGAGGGATATCGCCAAGAAATCAGCTTGCGGATCTGACCAGCCTTCAGCGAACCAGTATCACCCTGAACACCACATCAAACCCAGTCACAAAACAAACAAAGCAAAGAGGAAGTCATGCAAACAGCACAACACGCAGTGCCCAATACGCCAGTTAGTCTGACCGGCAATCCGGTCAACAACGACAGCAACGCGCCAACCAACCCACTCGCCCATTACCAGATCATTCGCCGCAATGGTTCCGTGGTGCCGTTCGAGCCCAACAAGATTGCCGTGGCCATGATGAAAGCCTTCCTGGCCGTGCATGGCACGCAGGGAGCCGCTTCGGCCAGTGTCCGCGAAACCGTCGACGGCCTGACCCAGGCCGTCATTCGGGCCCTGATGCGCTCACGCCCCGGCGGCGGGACCTTTCATATTGAGGATGTACAGGACCAGGTCGAGCTGGGCCTGATGCGCGGAGGCCACCACGAAATTGCCCGCGCCTACGTGCTGTACCGCGAAAAGCGCAGCCAGGAACGCGCCCGCCAGCCGCAGACCCCGGCGCCCGAAGCCCCCATGCTGCATGTGACGGACAGGGGCCAGCGGGTCGCGCTAGACGTGCGCAATTTGCAGGCCCTGATTGAAGCGTCCTGCGCCAACCTGGGCGCCGATGTCAAACCTGACCCGATTGTTGCCGAGACCATGCGCAACCTCTACGACGGGGTGCCCATCGACGAGGTCTACAAGGCGTCCATCCTCGCGGCCCGCACCCTGATCGAAAAAGACCCTGACTACACCTACGCCACTGCACGCCTGCTGATGCACACCATCCGCCGGGAAGTCCTGGGCGAAGAAGTCAGCCAGGAAGAAATGCACACCCGCTATGCAGAGTATTTCCCGAAGTTCATCGCCAAAGGCGTGCAGAACGAACTGCTTGACGAAAAACTGCAGCAGTTTGACCTGGCCCGGCTGGGCGCGGCGCTCAAACCGGAGCGCGACCTGAAGTTTGACTACCTCGGCCTGCAGACCCTGTTTGACCGCTATTTCCTGCATGTGCGCAAACAGCGCATCGAACTGCCGCAGGCGTTCTTCATGCGCGTAGCAATGGGCCTGTCGCTCAACGAAATCGACCGCGAAGCGCGCGCCATCGAGTTTTACGAAATCCTTTCGTCGTTCGATTTCATGTCGAGCACGCCCACCCTGTTCAATGCCGGCACCCTGCGTTCGCAGCTGTCGTCCTGCTACCTCACCACGGTGGCCGATGACCTGGGCGGCATTTACGACGCCATCAAGGAAAACGCCCTGCTCTCCAAGTTTGCCGGCGGACTGGGCAACGACTGGACGCCCGTGCGCGCCCTGGGCGCCCACATCAAGGGCACCAACGGCGAGTCCCAGGGCGTCGTGCCTTTCCTGAAAGTCGTCAACGACACGGCTGTCGCGGTCAACCAGGGCGGCAAGCGCAAGGGCGCGGTCTGCGCCTACCTGGAGACCTGGCACCTGGATATTGAAGAGTTCCTGGAACTGCGCAAAAACACCGGCGACGACCGCCGGCGCACGCATGACATGAACACAGCCAACTGGATTCCCGACCTCTTCATGCGCCGCGTGATGGAAAAGGGCACCTGGACGCTGTTCTCGCCATCGGACACACCCGACCTGCACGACAAGTTCGGCAAAGAGTTCGAAAAAATTTATACCGCCTACGAAGCCAGGGCCGAACGCGGCGAGATCAAGCCTGCCCGCAAGCTGCAGGCCACCGACATGTGGCGCAAGATGCTGTCGATGCTGTTCGAAACCGGCCATCCCTGGATCACTTTCAAGGACGCCTGCAATGTGCGCTCCCCGCAGCAGCATGCCGGCGTGGTGCACTCCTCCAACCTGTGCACCGAGATCACGCTCAATACCAGCGACACCGAAACCGCAGTCTGCAACCTCGGCTCCGTCAACCTGGTCCAGCACCTGAAGGACGGCGCGATTGACCATGACAAGCTGAAAAAGACCATCACCACGGCCATGCGCATGCTGGACAACGTGATCGACATCAACTACTACGCGGTCAAGAAAGCACGCGACTCCAACATGCGCCACCGCCCTGTGGGCCTGGGGATCATGGGCTTCCAGGACTGCCTGTACGAACTGCGCGTGCCCTACGCCTCCCAGGAAGCGGTCGAGTTTGCCGACAAGTCCATGGAGGCGGTCTGCTACCACGCCTACTGGGCTTCTACCGAGCTGGCCAAGGAGCGCGGCAAGTACGCCAGCTACAAGGGATCGCTCTGGGACAAAGGCATCCTGCCGCTCGACACGCTGGACATGCTGGCCGAGGAGCGCGGTGGTTATGTGGAAGTCGACCGTTCCGCCACCCTGGACTGGGAGGCCCTGCGCCAAAAGATTGCGCGGGACGGCATGCGCAACTCCAACTGCGTCGCCATTGCCCCGACGGCCACCATCTCCAACATCATCGGGGTGGACGCCTGCATCGAACCCTGCTTTGGCAACCTCTCGGTCAAGTCCAACCTGTCCGGCGAGTTCACCGTCATCAACCACTACCTGGTGCGTGACCTGAAGCGACTCGGCCTGTGGGACGACGTGATGGTTGTCGACCTCAAGCACTTCGATGGCTCGCTTCGCCCGGTTGACCGGGTGCCGCAGGAAATCAAGGCGCTTTACGCCACCGCATTTGAAGTGGAAACGTCGTGGATTGTTGAAGCCGCAGCCCGCCGCCAGAAATGGATTGACCAGGCGCAGTCGCTCAATATCTACATGGCGGGAGCCTCGGGCAAAAAGCTCGATGACACCTACAAGCTGGCCTGGTTGCGCGGATTGAAAACCACCTACTACCTGCGCACCATGGGTGCCACCCACGCCGAGAAATCAACTGTGAAGGCCGGCAAGATGAACTCGGTTTCCTCGGGCTCCGAAGCATCAGGCGGCGGCAAGAGCGCGCTTGAGATGGCAGCCGCTGCAGCGCAAGTGCAGATGAATGCATCGCCTGCAACCGACATCAAGTTCTGCGCGATCGACGACCCCGGTTGCGAAGCCTGCCAATAAAAAACATCGAGTCGTGCGGTGAAATTCTCCGCACGATTTGATGGTGTGATTCGATGTAATTGAGCAACACTAATTTACAGCGATGTGAATGAACACTTTTCATTTTGTATCGCTGCTTTCATAATCCCAAAGTATTGGAAACCTTTATGTTGACCTGGGACGAAGAAGTCAAACCATCGCTGCAAAAACCTCATGCCAGCGGCTCGACCGACAGCCGCTCGATGGAACTTCCGCCTCTTTCTTCTGATGAGCCTCAAGCCCAGGTGCGCATGCTGCACGATGGCGCTTACGCTCCGGCTGCGCCAGCGGCTCAAGCTGCAACTGCGGTGAGCAGCACACCTCCAACCGCGCTGCGCGTCAAGGCTTCGGACAAACGCATCATCAACGGCCAGACCGACGTCAATCAGCTGGTGCCGTTCAAATACAAATGGGCCTGGGAGAAGTACCTCGCGACCTGTGCCAACCACTGGATGCCGCAGGAAGTCAACATGACGCGTGACATTGCCCTGTGGAAAGACCCGAACGGCTTGACCGAAGACGAGCGCCGCCTGGTCAAGCGCAACCTGGGTTTCTTTGTCACGGCCGACTCACTGGCCGCCAACAACATCGTGCTGGGCACCTACCGCCACATCACGGCGCCCGAGTGCCGCCAGTTCCTGCTGCGCCAGGCCTTCGAGGAAGCCATTCACACCCACGCCTACCAGTACATCACCGAGTCACTGGGCCTGGACGAGGCTGAAATCTTCAATGCCTACAACGAAGTGCAATCCATCAAGGACAAGGATCAGTTCCTGATCCCGTTCATTGAAGTCATTTCCGACCCCCACTTCAAGACCGGCACCACCGAGGCTGACCAAACGCTGCTCAAGTCCCTGATCGTGTTTGCCTGCCTGATGGAAGGCCTGTTCTTCTATGTCGGCTTCACACAGATTCTGGCGCTGGGCCGCCAGAACAAGATGACGGGTGCGGCCGAGCAATACCAGTACATCCTGCGCGACGAGTCCATGCACTGCAATTTCGGCATCGACCTGATCAACCAGCTCAAGCTCGAAAACCCCCACCTCTGGACCGCGGACTTCAAGGCCGAGATCAAGGCCCTGTTCCTCAAGGCCGTGGAGCTGGAGTACCGCTATGCCGAAGACACCATGCCCCGCGGCGTGCTCGGACTCAATGCCTCCATGTTCAAGGGCTACCTGCGCTACATCGCCAATCGCCGTGCCACGCAAATCGGACTTGAAACTCTCTTCCCCAACGAGGAGAATCCGTTTCCATGGATGAGCGAAATGATCGACCTGAAAAAAGAACGCAATTTCTTTGAGACCCGTGTGATCGAGTACCAGTCAGGCGGTGCCCTGTCGTGGGATTGATCCCGGATTGAATGATGCAAGACACGTAAAAAAATAATGATTTCTAGAATTGCAATGACCAATGACGCTGCCGCAGAGTACGCGTTGGGCTTTGCTCCTGTGTTCGCGGCGCTGGGCCGGTTATCCGAAGACCCAACGCCGTGAATCGCTTCACGTACTCCAGACGTGAAGTGCTCTTTGCAATGTGATCAAGGAGAAAACTATGGCAACTGCGAAAAAACCTGCGGCTAAAAAAGCTGCTCCGAAGAAAGCGCCGGCTAAAAAAGTAGCGGCAAAAAAAGCACCTGCTAAGAAAGTAGCAGCCAAAAAAGCTCCGGCCAAAAAAGCGCCAGCGAAAAAAGTAGCGGCCAAAAAGCCGGCTGCGAAAAAAGCGCCAGCGAAAAAGGCCCCAGCGAAGAAAGTAGCGGCCAAAAAGCCGGCTGCGAAAAAAGCTGCTGCGAAAAAGCCTGCTGCCAAGAAGGTAGCGAAAAAGGTAGCCAAGAAGCCCGCAGCGAAAAAACCCGCCGCCAAGAAAGCAGCGAAAAAACCCGCTGCGAAGAAAGCCGCGAAGAAACCTGCTGCCAAAGCACCCGCTGTAGCGGCTGCCCCTGCGGCTCAGACGACTCTGAACCCGCAAGCTGCCTGGCCGTTTCCAACCGCCAGCAAGCCCTAAGCAGTAAGGTATTTCTGCTCAAAGCCCGATGTCGCAAGATATCGGGCTTTTTTAATGCCCCTTTTTTAATGCCCATTACCTGCCTGCGGCTGCAGGCGCCGCCGGTAGATGGCAAAGCCCATCAGGCAGCGGTCAATTGGCGGGTTCATCGCCCGGGGGGCTCCGCAAACCGCTCCACGCTGGTGCGAGGAGAGACTTCGAGGCGCCAACAATCACGGGCGAGTGTCGCCGCGGCACGCCGGGCCGCCTCGGGCGACCTGGTGGCAGCCATTCCGCCATCCTGCAATTCCACCCTGGCAAAGCTGGTGGACCTGGCAGATAAGGCAGCCGATCGATGCGATGCCTTCATGAGCCTGGAAGATCCGCTAAGACCCGTTAAGGCCCGTTAAGACGAATGGCACTTACTTTGGCAGGTTGGCCTTCGGCGACGTGCGTAAGTGCTTGAAAGCAAAGGGAGATGGCTGACCAAAGGGTCGATAGGATGGTTGTTTACGAAGCACCCAAACCATCTTCCCAAAGGCCAGCCACCATGGATCGTAATGCCCAAAGCGTCTTGCATCAACGTTGCAGCAGCATTGGACGCCGGGCGAGATCGACCCAGGCGGTGGAATTCTTCAACGTTCTGACGAGTCCGGAGTTG
>NZ_JBFUKG010000025.1:0-52835 GCF_056400945.1 Polaromonas sp. P4_H1
CATCGTGCATCGTGCGGGTCGTGGGCTGGAATGGTGCTGTCGCGTTTCAGGGTGTCAAGCTCAGGGTCTCCACTGCGCTGCACCGACTGCCCATCGCGTTCAGGGCAGATCCCCGGGCCGATGGTTGCTTCGATGCTTTCTTCTGCCATCATCACTTCATGCGCATCAACATGAACACCATCCTCGATTCCAACTAACCGGGCAAAGTGTTTCCTATGTCTCCGAACACCTGTTTCCCATGTCTCCTGTCCATACACTTCGCCAAAGAAACCTAAGGAAAAGAAAGGCGACCCGCAGTCTGGGTCCCTTCGCTGCGCTACGGGCAACCTGTGCTGCTCGACTCCGGCGGGGGTCCGCAGAACTCGCCTTCGGCTCAAACAACTGCGGCCCTGATCCCGCCTCCATCTGCGCTGCTCGGCCCAGCCACACGGGTGAGGGGCGGATAGCAATACCGAATGCCCAAAGAAAATACCAAGACAAACAATGACACGCCACGGCGTGTCATTGTGATCTTCGGACTTCGGACTCCGGTATTTGGGCTTTCCTCTCAAACCCCCTTCTGTCTGCGCCGAGGAGCGCAGGGCCAGGCGGATCAGGGATCGCGATTGTCTGAGCGCAGCGAGTTGAGCGAGACCCCGCCTGGACCGAGCACCGCAGGCTGCCCGCAGCGCAGCGGAGGGACGCAGACAGCAGGGTCGCCTTTTCTTTGGTGACTTTCTTTTGGCGAAGCAAAAGAAAGTTACTAGCTGCCGGGCTACCCCCGGCCTCGTCGTGAAAGCACGCGGCGACCGCATCATCAGGGCTTCAACAGACTCAGCCTGAACGGATGAAAAGAACACCTCACCGCCCAAGATACACCTCAATCACCCGCTCATCCGCCTGCACCTGATCCAGCGTCCCCTGCGCCAGCACCGCCCCATCACACAGCACCGTCACAATTTCCGAAATGGTCTTGATGAAGCTCATGTCATGCTCCACCACCATCAGCGAATGCTTGCCCTTGAGCGACAGAAACAGCTCGGCCGTGCGCGCGGTTTCCTCGTCTGTCATGCCTGCCACCGGCTCGTCCAGCAGCAGCAACTTGGGGTCCTGCATCAGCAGCATGCCGATTTCCAGCCACTGTTTTTGTCCGTGGCTCAGGTTGCCCGCCATGCGGTTCACGCTGTCGGCCAAATGAATCGTCACCAGTGTTTCGGCCAACTGGTCGCTTTGCGCCGAGTCGAGCCTGAAAAACATGGAGGACTTCACGCCCTTGTTGGTCTTCAGGGCCAGCTCCAGGTTTTCAAACACGGTGAGTTGTTCAAACACCGTGGGCTTCTGGAACTTTCGGCCAATGCCCATCTGAGCAATTTCGGCTTCCTTGTGGCGCAGCAAATCAATCGTGCTGCCAAAGAAAACCGTGCCTTCATCGGGCCGGGTCTTGCCGGTGATGATGTCCATCATGGTCGTCTTGCCGGCGCCGTTGGGGCCGATGATGCAGCGCAGCTCGCCCGGGGCAATGTCCAATGACAGCTTGTTGATGGCCTTGAAGCCGTCGAAGCTGACGCTCACATCTTCCAGGTAGAGGATGCGGCCGTGGGTGGTGTCAACTTCGCCGGACTCAACTATGCGGCCCGTGCTGGCGTTGCGCCCTCCCGATTCCGTGTTGTTTTTTCCGGCCGCCAGCAGCGCCAGGTGCTCTTCAACGCGGCGTGCGCCTTGCTCAAGCAGGTCGGGGGTCATTGCGCGCTTCCCTTACGCAATTTCTTGACCAGCCCCACCACGCCCTGGGGCAGGAACAGCGTCACGCCAATAAACAAGGCGCCCAGAAAGTACAGCCAGAACTCCGGATACGCCACGGTGAGCCAGCTCTTGGCGCCGTTGACGATGAAGGCGCCCACAATCGGCCCGATCAGGCTGGCGCGCCCGCCCACCGCCGCCCAGATGGCAATTTCAATCGAGTTGGCCGGGCTCATTTCGCCGGGGTTGATGATGCCGACCTGCGGCACGTATAGCGCACCCGCCACACCGCACATGATGGCAGAAATCACCCAGATGGTGAGCTTGTAGCCCAGCGGGTTGTAGCCGGAGAACATGACGCGCGTTTCGGCATCGCGTATGGCCTGCAGCACGCGGCCAAACTTGCTGCCGACCAGCCATTTGGAAAACAGGAAGAAGCCCAGCAAGGTCAGGCCCGTCAGCACGAACAGCACCATGCGCATGGAGGGCGTGGCGAGCGGGATGTGCAGAATCCGCTTGAAGTCGGTGAAACCATTGTTGCCGCCAAAGCCGGTTTCATTGCGAAAGAACAGCAGCATGGCCGCAAAGGTCATGGCCTGCGTGATGATGGAAAAGTAAACACCCTTGATGCGCGAGCGGAAGGCAAAGTAGCCGAACACAAAGGCCACCAGGCCCGGCACCGCCACAATCAAAATCAGCGTGGCAATAAAGCTGTCGCTGAAGGTCCAGTGCCAGGGCAGCGCCTTCCAGTCGAGAAAGACCATGAAGTCGGGCAAGTCGCTTTTGTAGTTGCCGTCGCGGCCAATCTGGCGCATGAGGTACATGCCCATGGCGTAGCCGCCCAATGCAAAGAACACGCCGTGGCCCAGCGACAAAATGCCGGTGTAGCCCCAGATCAGGTCCATGGCCAGCGCACAGATGGCGTAGCACATGATCTTGCCCAGCAGCGCCACGGCATAGGTGCTCATGTGGAACATGCTGCCCTGCGGCACCCACAGGTTCAGCACCGGCGCCACCGCGCAGACGGCGATGAGCGCAATCATGAAAGCGCTCCAGCCGGCGCGGGTAAGCAAGGGGCCTTTGGCCGGAAGGTGCACGATGGTGGGCATGGGGATGGGCATTTTCATGTTCATGCCTCTGCCGAGCGGCCCTTCATCGCAAAGATGCCCTGCGGCCGCTTCTGGATGAAGATGATGATGAACACCAGCACGGCAATCTTGGCCAGCACCGCGCCCGTCCAGCCTTCGAGGAATTTGTTCAGGATGCCCAGGCCCATCGCGGCATACACCGTGCCGGCCAGCTGGCCCACGCCACCCAGCACCACCACCATGAACGAGTCCACGATGTAGCCCTGCCCCAGGTCCGGCCCCACATTGCCGACCTGGCTCAGCGCGCAGCCCGCCAGCCCGGCAATGCCCGAGCCCAGCGCAAACGCGTAGGTGTCCACGCGTGCCGTGTTCACGCCCATGCACGAGGCAATGGGCCGGTTTTGCGTGACGCCGCGCACAAACAGGCCCAGCCGCGTCCTGCTGATCAGCCAGGCCATGCCCAGCAGCACGGCAATGGCAAAGCCGATGATGACCAGCCGGTTGTAGGGCAGCGAGAGATTGCCCAGCACCTGCACGCCGCCGCTCATCCATACCGGGTTTTCGACGCCGACGTTTTGCGCGCCGAAGATGGAGCGCACCAGCTGCTGCAGCATCAGGCTGATACCCCAGGTGGCCAGCAGTGTCTCGAGCGGGCGGCCATACAGGAAGCGGATCACGCTGCGCTCCAGCGCCGCGCCCATCAGCGCCGACGCCAGGAAGGCCACCGGCACGGCGGCCAGCAGGTACCAGTCAAACGCGCCGGGCAAATACTTCTGGAAGAGGCCCTGCACCACGTAGGTGGCGTAGGCGCCAATCATCATCAGCTCACCGTGCGCCATGTTGATGACGCCCATCAGGCCGTAGGTGATCGCCAGGCCCAGCGCCACCAGCAGCAAGATGCTGCCCAGGCTGATGCCGCTGAAGATGGCGCCCAGCTTGTCGCCCCAGGCCAGCGAAGCCTCCACCTTGGCCAGAGCGGCCCGCAGCGCCACCTTGACGTCGGCATCTTCCTCGCTGCCCAGGCGTTCGATCAATACGGTCTTGGTGTTGGGGTTGTTGCTGGTGGCGAGTTGCGTGGCCGCTTCCAGGCGCTTGGCCTTGTCGCTGCTGCCCAGCAGGATGGCGGCGCGCACCAGCTCCAGCTGGCTTTTCAGCGCCGGCACGGTTTCGGCCGCATAGGCTTTTTCAATCAGCGGCAGGCGGGCTTCGTCGCTGCCGCCCGAGAGGGTCTTGATGGCATCGCGGCGCACCTTCTCTTCTTTGGAGAACAGCTTCAGCGCAGCCAGTGCCGTGTCCAGCTCGCCACGCATCATGTTGTTGTTGATGACGTCTTCAGCATCGGCCGGCAAGGTCAGCTCGGCGCCCGTCACCGGATCTAAAGCCTTGTCGTCCTTGACCACAAACACCTTGTCGCCCGCGGTTTTGACGGCATCGTCGGCCATGGCCTGGATGAAGGCGGCAGTTTTCGCATCCGCATTGGCTGCGGCCTTGTTCAAGGCCTCGACCCGCGCCTCGGTCTCGCCCAGCGCCATGGCCCTGGCCTCCTCGCCCGTCAGGGCCATGGCCTGGCCGGCGAATGAAAAAACCGCGACCAGCAGAAGCTGCGGGAGGCGTCGGTAAAAGAAAAGTCGTCTGTAGATGTGCATGAAAGAACCTGTAGGCTGGGCTCGGCAAGGACCCAGGCTGCAACTCCCTTGGGTGATGAAACGACTGGCACCACTACGGCGCAAGAAGCGGGCCAAGAATCACATACCCTTGACCTTCGTGGGTCTGCAGCTGAAAAGCCGCACCTATTTCTTGCGAACCAGGTGCGGCTTGCGTTACAGGCCCGCGTGGGCTGCGGTGCGCTTACTTCGAAGCGACCTTGGCCGGCTCGTCTGGCTTCTTGTCGTTGCCTTCGATGTACGGGCTCCATGGCTTGGCCTTCACCGGGCCAGGCGTCTTCCACACCACATTGAACTGGCCGTCGGCCTTGATCTCACCGATGAAGACCGACTTGTGCAGGTGGTGGTTTTTCTCATCCATCTTCGACACGATGCCCGACGGTGCCTTGAAGGTCTGGCCAGCCATGGCGGCAATAACCTTGTCGGTGTCGGTGGACTTGGCTTTCTCGACAGCCTGCTTCCACATGTTGATGCCGATGTAGGTAGCTTCCATCGGGTCATTGGTCAGAGGCTTGTCTTTGTGGCCGGCAATGCCCTTGGCCTTGGCGTAGTCAGACCACTTCTTGATGAACTCGGTGTTGGCCGGGCTCTTGATCGACTGGAAGTAGTTCCAGGCAGCCAGGTGGCCGACCAGCGGCTTCGTGTCCACGCCGCGCAGTTCTTCTTCACCCACCGAGAAGGCGACCACAGGCACGTCCTTGGCCTTCAGGCCGGCATTGCCCAGCTCTTTGTAGAAAGGCACGTTGGAGTCACCGTTGATGGTGGACACCACGGCCGTCTTGCCGCCGGCAGAGAATTTCTTCACGTCAGCCACGATGGTCTGGTAGTCAGAGTGGCCAAACGGGGTGTACTTCTCGTCGATGTCAGTGTCCTTCACGCCCTTGCTCTTCAGGTAGGCGCGCAAAATCTTGTTGGTGGTGCGTGGGTACACATAGTCGGTACCCAGCAGAACCCAGCGCTTGGCGCCGCCACCGGCCTTGCTCATCAGGTAGTCCACCGCAGGAATGGCCTGCTGGTTAGGCGCCGCGCCCGTGTAGAACACGTTCTTGGAGAGTTCTTCACCTTCGTACTGCACGGGGTAGAACAGCAGACCGTTCATTTCCTCAACGACGGGCAGCACCGACTTGCGGGACACCGACGTCCAGCAGCCGAAAATCACCGAAACCTTGTCCTGGCCCAGCAACTGCTTGGTTTTTTCAGCAAACAGCGGCCAGTTGGAAGCCGGATCCACAATCACGGGCTCAAGCTTCTTGCCCATCACGCCACCTTTGGCATTGATCTCGTCAATCGCCATCAGCACAGTGTCTTTCAACACGGTCTCGGAAATGGCCATGGTGCCCGACAGGCTGTGCAGAATGCCAACCTTGATCGTGCCCGTGGTCTGGGCATGTGCTGACAGGGCAGAAAGGCCCGTCAGCGCGACGGCAGCGGTAAGCGCCTTGAGGGTAAATCGACGTTGCATGAGTGCTTCTCCGGTAGGGTGGTAAATCGCGTTTCGCAGCGCTCAAGCCCGGAAACTCGGGCTTTTACGCAGCGATGAATGGATTCTGGGGACCGGAGGGGGATTGGGATATACGCCGGGTGGCGTATGTTGCAGGCAGGTGAAGAAGTGGTTTGAGGCTGGTTGAACGCCACTTGGGCCAGTCCGCTAACCTAGAGATAAAGATATTGTTGGAGGCGAGCAATGACCACCTTGGACCGAGGCAAGCCGTCCAAACACTTTGGCCGATGACAACCACTCATCCTCAATTCCGAGGATAGCCAGACCGTCACAGTTAATTAAGAATGGATGTCTTGGTGCCGTAATTGACGACGGCGACTTTCTCAAATCCAATATACCTGTGCAAATACGCAGTTGACCGAGTTAACTAAATGATTAAAAACAGGGTTTTTGAGTTTTCAGCGCCATGTTATCCGGCAGGGCGCCGTGTTATTCCGCAGTTTTGCGGGATATATCAAAGTTAGGCGTCATCAGCGCACCCTACGACGTCGATTGCTTCTATTACTCGTTTCCGCTACAAAGAGATCCCAGTCGCTGTTCTGCTGCGAAGGAAGCAACCAACTTTTCCACCAGTGCAACGTGACGGTGGGCAGAAAAACGCTGAGAAACTTGCCAAGGAGAGAAAATGATCACCGGAAGCATAGTGGTAGTAAACCCCTCTGAGATGGAATGGACTGAAAGGCTAATGGAGCAAATCGGAAGACCGTTTCATGTCAAAAACCTACTCAACGAACCTGAAACCGGGATGAGTGTGACGCTATTGCGGTATCCGGCTGGACTGATAAACCCTCATCACAGACACCCTTGCGGTCACGGAATGTACGTCCTTGAGGGCAAGCTTGTAACTCACCGGGGTGAATTTGGTCCGGGAACATTCGTTTGGTTTCCAGAGGGTGAAGCAATGGAGCATGGCGCATCTCCAGACGGAGACATGACAGCGCTGTTCGTTACGAACAAGTCGTTTCGCATTGACTACATAACAGATCAAAGTCCAGGCTAATAGCCACACCCCTCACAAGAGGCCGCGCCGAGAGTGATCCTATTGAGCCGCCACTCAAATGACGCCTAACCCCATCAATCGACACGGACCCACAGCAGCAGGAGGCGGCTTCGCCGCATGTGTTGGTGGTCCGGTCATCTTTACGTTGGGCCGCAAGAGAAGGAGACCTATGAAGATTGTCGGCGCGGCAATCCTGCTACTTGGTGTAGCTCTGTCATCTGGCTGCGGCAGTCGTAGTCTCGCCAGTGGCGTCGTCAAGCAGCCTGTTCAGACCGGCTATGCTCCCGTCAACGGCCTGCGAATTTACTTTGAGATTCACGGCATTGCCAACCCGGCGCGACCGCCACTCGTGCTGCTACATGGCGGCGGCGACACAATCAAGACCTCTTTCGGTCACATCCTGCCGGAGCTTGCGCGTGACCGGCAGATCATTGCGTTCGAGCAGCAGGGCTACGGGCACACGGCGGACATTGCTGACCGTCCGTTCAGCTTCGAGCAGTCGGCGGACGACACTGCCGCGTTGTTGGACTACCTGCACATCGAAAAAGCCGATCTCTTCGGTTTCAGCAATGGCGGCACGATCGCGTTGCAGGTGGCGATCCGGCATCCGAAAGTCGTGCACAAGCTCGTATTGGCATCGGCCTTGTCCAGGCGCGATGGCGCCTATCCTTGGCTTTGGAAGGCGATGGCCAAGGCCAAGCTGGAGAACATGCCGAAGGAATTGCAGGAGGAGTATCTCAAGGTCGCGCCGCACCCCGAGAACCTGCGAATGTTTCACGACAAGGCCGCCCAGCGCGTGCGCGACTTCAAGGACATCCCGGCTGACGCCATCCGCGGCATCACCGCGCCGGCGCTCGTTATCGTCGGCGACGCCGACGTCATACGCCCCGAACACGCCGTGGAGATGTTCCGGGCCCTTCCGCAGGCGCAGCTTGCCGTGCTCCCCGGCACCGATCACATGAAGGTGACGGCGCGCACCGAGTGGCTGGTGCCGACGATCAGCGCGTTTCTGGACGCACCGGCGGCGAAGTAACAGTAGCCCCGGCCTTGCCTCATTGTTTTCCAATTTGCGGCCCAACAATGCGCTCCAGCCGACGGTCTTGCAAATGAAATATATCTGGAACTTCCAGGATGAAAACATGAAAAAGTCGGACGCGAGCCAAGACCAGTCGGCATCGGAGCTCATCTCGAAAAGAATCGCCGAACTCGGGGACTGGCGCGGGGAAACCCTCGGCAGAATGCGCAAGCTCATCCAGGAAGCAGACCCGGACGTTGTCGAGGAGTGGCAGTGGATGGGCACTCCGGTTTGGTCGCACGACGGCATCATCTGCACTGGCGAATCCTACAAGGATAAAGTGAAGCTCACCTTCGCCAAGGGCGCGTCTCTGAAGGATCCGGCCCGTCTCTTCAACTCGAGCCTCGACGGAAACGTACGCCGCGCGATCGACATCCACGAAGGAAAAGCAGTTGACGAGTCCGCCTTCAAGGCGCTCGTTCGCCAAGCAGTCGCCCTCAACAGTTCTGGCAAGTCGAAACCTTCGAAGAAAGCGAAGGCCTAAGGGATTCTCTGGACTACCTGGTTGATCATGTACTCGATTTGGGTGCCCTGCATGTCCGCTACAACAACGACGCCACCGGCGCGCCCGCTTATGACCCGGCCGTCCTCCTCGAGATAGTCCTGCTGGCCTACAACCGGGCCCTCGTCTCCAGCCGCAGCATCAAATGCCTCTTGGGAGTGGCCGTTCTCGGGAAGCCCGGTTAGCTACTCCAGCCTCAATTATTCGTTACGACTGCTGGACGTGTATGTCATACGATGTGTCGCACATCGCGAGGCTGCTTTCAAGATATTGCATCAAGTTGTCGAAGGACTTCTTTTGGGTCGTATGCTGCCGGTGACCTCCATGAGACGAATGACCCTTGCCAGTTTTTTTCAGCTTGTCACCACCAACTCTTTGATGGGCCGGATTGCAGCGTGGAAGCGGACACTAATCACGGGAGGAATTAGCGGTCTCTTGCCGAAGCGCCAAGAGATCAGCCGCAGTCGAGGATCAAGGTATATTGCGCTCAATATAAAAATTAAGCGGGGAGAAAATAAAGTGAGTCGGACTAAGTTCATTTGGGCGTATATCGCCGGGATGTTGGTGGCCCTGTATGGTGGAGCGCCTTGGTCCTATCTTTTTGTCTTCATGTCTGCTCATACCGGACCTGTCGAGACACCACCTCATTTCTACTTTTTTGCGTTGATCGCACCAGCTTGTCTTGTATGGGTAGCTCATGCACGGGGAGGCTCCATTGGGCGACCTCAACTGGCTTTGTTTCCAATTGGGGCCCTTTTGTTGTCCTTCTTTGGCATCCTCTGGGATCGCTATTTAAGTGGGGCTCCAGCAGCTATGAATCGTGGAACCACAACTCCTGTAGTAACGCTGCTGTCACTTTATGGCCCAGGGTTAGTCCACGCAATATGTTTTTCAATTGGCGCGAAGCTGAGAGCGTCTACCTCTATCGAACGAAATCAACCTCTCGGAGCAATGACAAACGATGAGCCCGATTCAGCGGAGAAAGGTGAGCCCCCAGTATTGGCAATGGCTTTCGTGAACTGCGTGGCGATTCTTCCGTTGGCTCTTCTATTTCGATTGGGCGCAAGTAATGGCCAAACGATAATTTTTTGTGCAGTGATCGTGCTTTTCATAGCTGTTTTCACAGCGGCAGGAATGGCTGCTGCAAAAGGAAAATTTAGACACTCAGCTGTAGCCATTGCTGGAATGGCCTGGCCTAGTTTTGTTGTTGCCTTCATTGCCTTGAATTACATACTCCGCGCAATGGGCGGCAAGATCTAGGCGGACGTTTTGGCCGCTGACAGTCTGGAGTAGACCTTCGACCCCGGATGCTCGACCGGTCGGTCTTTGTGGAAGACACCGAGCTAGCCCATGAGGCCGGCCAAGTGAGCGCATGAATTCAGCCCTAGCCGTCCTTGTCCTCATCTTCCTCATCATCCGACTCATCCACCGCCAGGTCATGCACGTCGGCCACGGCGGCGTCAAAGTCGGAGTCGACATCGGACGAGGACTCGTCGTCGTCTTCTTCCCCTTCAATATGGTCGGGCAGAATGTCGGCGTCCGACGGGTCCATGCCTGCGCCCGCCGACGCGCGCTCGCCGGTGCCCACGGCGTCGCTGTCGCTGGACATTTCGTCGTCGCCGTAGGCGCCCTGGGCATCACTGCCGCTGTCGGAGTTGTCGCTGGGGCCAAGTGCGTTGGTGTCTTTTCCCCGGACATGTTCGGGAGCGTGCAGGCCGCCGAAAATACTGCTGGTTGCCATGTTGGTCCTTCGTAAGAGAAATCACTCTATGCCTTCTTGGGATTCAAGGCAAATCAGGGCAATGAAATTACTCTGCAAATGGCCTTGGCAGCGCCGCTTGATTTAATCGGAGATTCCCGCTAGTCACTCTCAAAACGATAGCTTCTCTCGCAGATATTCACTGGGTCCATAGCCCACGCCATCAACAGTCTGGGGTCTTGCCGCACGGGCGCGGGTTCGCCCGGCCGTGACGTGAGAAAATCTATCCCTTCATTGCAATCCACTGGCTTGGGCATCGCCTGAATCCTGGCCTCTAAAAATACGCACGCGCTTTGCCCTTCTTTCACGTCGCCTCGCCACGCTGGCAACAGCTCATCACGCCAGCCTGGCTCGCCAGGCTGATGGCGGGCGCCAGCGTGAGCGCCGCACCGGCGAACAACTGGCGTTTGTTGGAGGTCGATTGCGGGGCGCCCAGCGCATTCTTGAAAAGCCACATACCCGGCGCCGCCTACCTGGACACCCTCTGCCTGGAAGAAGGACCGTTCTGGAACAAGGTGCCTGACTCGGCCTTGCTGCAATTGTTGTTGGGCCTGGGTATTCGTCATGACACGACGGTGATTCTGTACGGCCGAAACACAACGGCCGCGGCGCGTGCCGCTCACCTGATGCTCTATGCGGGCGTCAGGGACGTGCGCCTGCTGGACGGCGGTTTTGACGCCTGGGTGCGCGCGGCGCTGCCTTGTGCAGAAGGCGCGCCGCAGCGCCACCCGCCCGCAGCCAGCTTTGGCGCGGCCTTTCCGGGGTGTCCGCATTACCTGATCAACACGCACCAGGCGAAGTCGCTTTTATCGCAGCCTGACGGCGCGCTGGCCAGCATCCGTACGTGGGATGAGTTCACCGGCAAGACCTCTGGCTACAGCTACATCAAAGCCAAGGGCGACATTGCAGGGGCACGCTGGGGCCGCGCTGGCAATGGCGCTGATGTGAACAACATGAGCGCCTTTCAACGGCCGGACGGCACCATGCGGCCTGCCGGCGATATCTGCCAGTTCTGGGCAGAAGAAGGCATACACCCCGGCCTGCAAACAGCGTTTTACTGCGGCACGGGCTGGCGCGCATCAGTGGCGTTTTACTATGCCTGGCTGATGGGCTGGGAGCGCATCAGCGTGTACGACGGCGGCTGGTTCGAGTGGAGTCATGGACTCGGCCACGAAACGGTGACCCAACCAGGTCTTTGTGCGCAAGCCTGACGAACGACAACCGTTCGCCAGCTATCGACCAAGCCGCGCAGCCGTCAACCCCGTTTCGGTATCCCCAGGCCTTTGACAACCGCCGGCCGCGCCACAAATGCCGCGAGCACCCGCTTCACATTCGGGAAGCTGTCAAACCGCACCAGTTCACCCGCCTCGTAAAACCCGACGAGGTTGCGCACCCAGGGGAAGGTGGCGATGTCGGCGATGGTGTAGGCGTCGCCCATGATCCAGGTGCGGCCCTCCAGCCGCTGCTCCAGTACGCCGAGCAGGCGTTTTGACTCGGCGACGTAGCGGTCACGCGGGCGTTTGTCTTCGTAGTCTTTGCCGGCGAACTTGTGAAAGAAACCGATTTGCCCAAACATGGGCCCGATGCCGCCCATCTGGAACATCAGCCACTGAATCGTCTCGTAGCGGGCAGCGGCGTCTTGCGGCATGAACTGGCCGGACTTGTCGGCCAGGTACAGCAATATGGCGCCGGATTCGAACAATGCCAGCGGTTTGCCGCCGGGGCCGTTCGGGTCGAGGATGGCGGGAATCTTGTTGTTGGGACTCAATGACAGAAATTCTGGCGACATCTGGTCATGGGCTTCAAAGCTGACGAGATGAGGCTCATACGGCAGGCCGGTTTCCTCAAGCATGATCGATGCCTTGACGCCATTGGGCGTGGGCAAGGAGTAAAGCTGGATCCGGTCAGGATGTTGGGCGGGCCATTTCTGGGTGATGGGGAAGGCAGAGAGTTGGGTCATGATGGAGCAGCATTGTCTTGCCAGAAACACGAGCGCGGGTTTGGCACACCCCGTAGCCCGAGCAACCGGAATGGGTATTTAAACGTCACTTCCCCAGTTCATGTCCAATAAGCCCATGGAACAACCGAACACCACCGCGAACACCACCGCCAACACAACCGACCAGCGCCTGACCGATCTGGAGATCAAGGCCTCGTTTACCGAAGACCTGATGGATCAGCTCGACAAGGTCATCGTGCGCCAGCAGCAGCAAATTGATGCCCTGATACACGAGATTGCCGAACTCAAGCAGCAGCCCGTGCGCGACGGCGATGTTGTGGTGGGCCGCAGCCTGCGCGACGAGCTGCCACCGCACTTCTGACGCCCTGCCCCGATGCGCCGGCCGCCGCCGCGCTATAAAGACGGGTCATCCGTTTGAATTCAAATTCATTTGAATTAATTGAATTCATTTGAGTTCGTTTGAATTACAGAAAGACCCGCTCATGCCCCACGCCGATTCACACCAGAAAGATTTTGAGGCGGCATACCAGCTGCGCAGCGACCTCGCCCTGGCCTTGCGCGCCGCCGCGCGGCATGGGCTGGCCGAAGGTGTCTGCAATCACTTCAGCGTGGAGTTGCCGGACGGCTCGGACCGCTTTTTGCTGAACCCGCGCGGCCTGCTCTGGAGCGAGATCGGCGCGGACGATATCGTGATGATTGATGTGGAGGGCAACAAGCTGGCGGGCCGGCATGAGGTGGAGCCCACGGCCATGTTCATCCACGGCGCCATTCACGGCCATGCCCGCAAGGCCTGCGTGCTGCACACCCACATGCCTTACGCCACGGCCCTGACGCTGACGTCCGACCGCGGACTGGACACCACGCTGTCGCAAAACGCGATGCGCTTTCACGGCCGGGTAGCCATTGATGCGAATTACAACGGCCTGGCGCTGGACGCTACCGAGGGCCTGCGCATTGCCAAGGCGATGCAGGGGGCGGACGTGGTATTTCTGGGCAACCATGGCGTGGTCGTTTGCGGCGCGCGCATGGACCACGCGTACGACGACCTGTATTACCTGGAGCGGGCCTGCATGGTGCAGGTGCTGGCACAGTCCACCGGCAGGCCCCTTGTGCCGGTCGATGCGGAGATTGTCGAGCGCGTGGCCGGGGACACCATGGGCGAGCGTTTGCAGTCCGAGCTTTTCTTTGAAGCGCTTCGTCGCACGCTTTGATTGAGGCCGGGGCGTTTTTTGTTTTCGTTTGTGTATTTGGTTTTGGTTTTGGCATTTGTTGTTTTGGCGTGCGCTCAAGGCAAGCTGGTAGGCGATCATTGACGCCTTTAGCCAAAAGTTCTACGCTGTCATCCTGGCGCGCGAGGGATCGAGGCGAAATAAGCTGCCAGCACTTGCGGTCGCCGCAGAAAGACACCACCTAGCATGGTCACTGGAAAAGGCTTCCGTGCATCCTGACCTTCCGCAATCCGCAGGGCCGGTCAATCAAGGGCTTGAGCCCATCGTGACGCATGCCCTGCAGCGCTTTCGCGCCCTGCTGCCGGGGGAGGTCGAGCTTGCGGTTGAAATGGCTCATGAACATCCCCAGGTGCGCGCGCATGCAGACCGGCTGGAGCAGGCGCTGGTGAGTGTGTTCATCGTGGCATGGCACTCCATGGTTGGCCTGGCAACAAGAATCGTGGTGGAGATGAGCGAGGTGCTGCTGGACGACGTTGTGCTGGACCCCGACGCGGGCAAATTGCAGGGCGGGCTGCCGCCCAGGCGTTACGTACGGCTGGTTGTCAGCAACAACAGCCGGGTGACCACAGGCCCCGCCCACACGCTGATGCCGGCGCCTACGCTCGTTGACGACAGGCCCGCAAGCGCGCGCCGGCTCCCGCTGGTGGAGATCAGCAACATCATCGCCCAGCACCACGGCATGATCACCTCGTCCCCGGAGCCGGGCCGGGGAACCGCTTTTGATATTTACCTTCCCACCGCACTGCCCAGGGAAACCCCGGCAGTCGACACCTTGCACTCCGACCTCAAGCACATCGTCTATGTGGACGACTATCAAGCCATGCGGGGCCTGGTCAGCGAGGCACTGCCCGATGCCGGCTTTCGGGTCACCTGCTATGAAAGCGGCCGGGACGCCCTGCCAGCCCTTAAGGCGGATCCGTCCGGATGTGATGCGGTGGTCACCGACTACCGGTTGCAAGGCTATTCCGGTATTGAATTGCTCAAGCAAATCAAGCGGCTGCGCGCAGACCTGCCGGTGATCATTATGTCGGGCTACGTGGATGACGCGCTGAGGGCCAGCGCTCTCGAGGCGGGGGCGGCCCTGGTGATGAGCAAGACCCATGACCTCAGCGAGTTGTGTATCGCCCTGCGCGAACTGTTCGGCGATTCACCGCACCCCGATCTGGTCACCTATTCCGGCTGGTCGAAACTCTGAGCGGCGTACGGGGACTTCAGCGGGGCGGATGCTTGGGTCTCATATGGCGCCGGCCTCCGCATGGCAGCAACTGGAGGCAGCCTGCGCGGCCGGCTTGGGCGCCCCTTCATAGTTGTCATATTTGTCGTGGTGGCGCACCCACGCCATGGTGAAAGGCAAGCTGTCTTCATTGCGACCCTGGGGGGTGAGGTCTATCCAGCTGTAGGTTCCCAGCAGCAGCTCGAGGCCGCGCGCGTAGGTGGAGTAGGTGTGAAAGATGTTGCTCTGGTCGTCTTTGCAAAACACGCTGGCGCCCGGCAGTTCGTCAAATCCTTCCGTCATGCGGTAGTTGTAATACACCTTGCCCCGGGCCAGCTCCTCATTGGTGAAGGAGACGTGGTAGTCGCGATTGAAGTCGCTCGCGTATGACGACAGCCACTTGAAGCGCCAGCCCATGCGCAGCCTGAAGGCGGCCAGGTCGGCCAGCGGCGCATGCGACACGACAGCCACGGTGATGTCGCGCTGCGCTATGTGCGTCAACACGCCGTCCAGATGGTCGGCCAGCAACGAACAGCTGGGGCAGCCTTCCTTCCAGCCCGGGCCGAACATGAAGTGGTAAATGATCAGCTGGCTGCGCCCTTCAAACAGGTCGGCCAGGGTCTGCCTGCCCTGGGGGCCCTCAAACACGTAGGGCTTGTCGACCTTCACCCACGGCAACCTGCGCCGCTCGGCGTTCAGCAGATCGCGCTGGGCGGTGAACTCCTTTTCCCGGGCAAGCAGGTGCTGCCGGGCTGCGACCCATTCTTCGGGCGACACGATGGCGTGGATGGCGGGATTTGCGTTCACGGGTGCACTCCTTGAAAGTTGGGCCGGACGTGAAAAGGCCGGCGGGTCAGCGATTGACGATGTGAAGGATGTTGCCGTCCGGGTCCTTGAACCAGGCGCCCTTGAAGGTGCCGGCAACATGGGCATCGCCCTGCCGCGTCAACCCGGGCAGGTCGTAGTGTTCAAACACCACGCCCTTGGCCTTCAGTGCCCGCATGACGCTGTCGAACTCGTCGCCCACACTCCAGGTAGCCGACGTAGCCTGATTGGTACCGGCATAGAGTGAGGCATACACAATCACGGCAGCGCCGCCGCTCTGGTAGACGAGCACGCCTTTTTCCGAACTCTCCAGGGGCTGAAGGCCCAGCGTGCCTCCGTAGAACTTGCGGGCCACGTCGATGTCCTTGACAGCAATGGTGGCCATGGCGTTTCTGTTTGCGAGCATGATGATCTCCTGTGGATTGGCATATCAGGTGAAAAGAAGGTCGAGTTTGGCGAAGGCCCCCGTCCAGCCCTGGTTGTGGCTATCGCGCGCGGCCTGGTCGTAGAACATTTCGTGCACAAACGTGAGTTCGCAACCGCCGTCCCAGGGCCGCAGCATCACAGTGACCTGCGACACCCGCTCGGGCGTGCTCTTCCAGGCCCAGCTGAAGACCAGCTTCTCGGAGGGCACCACTACCTGGTACACGCCGCTCACGTCATGCACCTCGCCGCCGGGCGCGCCAAACCGGATGTGGTACCGGCCGCCGACGCGCACGTCGAGGTCGGCCACCGAAACCACACTTTCGGGGTCGGGCCCGAACCAGCGGGCTAATGCTTGCGGGTCGGTCCAGGCCCGCCAGACTTTTTCGGGCGAGGCCTTGTAGTGCCGGGTGAAGTTGACGGACGGCCGCTCCTGGGTGCTGCTGGCTTCACCACCTTGGCTGCCTTGACTTCCTTGGCCGCCGTCGCTGTTTTTACTGTTTTCCATGGGGGGTTTAACTCCTCTTGCTGATACAGGTAGCGGCCCAACGCATCCAGGCGATCGGACCAGAATTTCTCGTAACGGGACAGCCACATGGCGGCCTCCTGCATGGGCTCCGGCAACAGGGCCAGGTTGACGACCCGCCCGTCCTTGGCACGGGTCACCAGCCCCGCGGTTTCCAGCACGCGCAGGTGCTTCATGAACCCGGGCAGGGACATGCCATGCGGCTCTGCCAGCTGACCCACCGAAAGGCTTCCCTGCTCCAGGGTTTGCAGCACTTTGCGGCGCGTCGGGTCGGCCAGCGCGGCAAACACGGTGTTGAGTACATCGTCTACATTGTCTTGATACTTAACCATATGGATTAGTATTAGACGAGTCACGCGCCTTGTCAACCCGTCAAGGCGGAGAAATCTGTTTCTTTGTGTATTCGTCAGTGGGAAATAATGCCGACCTGCTGGCCCGCCGGCGGACATGCTGCAATTGGAGGATGCGCCACGCAGCCCCGCTGGATAAACTGCGCCTTCATCCACTCGGGGGGCGTGCCATGCTGCTGTGCAACTTCAACGTCAACAACCTGTTTGTGCGCTACAAGTTCGGTAAAACATTTCCGGGCGACCAGGGTGGCAAGAGCCAGGTAACTAGCCCCAATGTGGGCTATTTGCCGCTCTACCAGAAGGGCGCCTTCGAGGTCTTCAACGCCGAGCAGCGCAAGCTGGCAGCGCTGGCCATCACCCAGGGCAATACCGTGCTACCCGACGTGGTGTGCATACAGGAAGTGGAGAGCCTGATTGCATTGCGCGAGTTCAATGAGCGGTTCCTGGCGGCGGCTTATCCGTATGCCGTGGTGCTGGACTCGCGCGACTTGCGGCAGATTGATGTGGGCATTTTGTCGAAATACCCGCTGGACAGCATTGCCACCCATGTGGACGACACGGCCGCCGGCAAATACATCTTCAGCCGCGACTGCCTGGAGGTCCGGCTGCGCGTCAAAAAGACCGCGTTCGTCACCTTGTTCATCAACCATTTCAAGTCCAAGCTGGCGCTGGGGGCCAATGAAGAAGCCCGCAACAGGGAGCGCGCCGCAGCCAACCAGAGGCGCCAGCTCCAGGCCGAAACCGTGGCCAAGCTGTTGAAGACCCGGTTTCCCGGCGCGGCCTTCACGTCAGACTATTTCGCCGTGCTCGGTGATTTGAACGACACGCCGCTGGCACCACAGCTCTCCCGGCTCTGCCTGAAGTCGGGCCTGGTGGATGCGCTGGCCATGCTGGCGCCAGAGGAGCGGTGGACGCATTACTGGAAAGCGAAAAACAGTGTGTCGCAACTGGACCATGTGTTGCTGTCCCCCGCCCTCGCCGGCAAGCTGAAGAAGAATGGGATTTCGATCGAGCGGCGTGGCATCGGCTTTCGGGCTGAATCGAAGAAAGTCGATGGCGGCTACCTGCCCAAGCAGGTGGGGGTGGAGGCCATCGAGGACGACCCCGATGCGCTACTGATTGATTTCCAGTTTGAACGCTTCAAGGAGGTGTCCAGCCACAACGTGGCCTCGGACCACTGCGCGATCTTCCTGAAATTTGCGATCTGAGCTGCGGACCAAATGCAGGCTACTTGCAGACCTACTTGCAGACCACTTGCGCGCGGCCCAGGGGACGGCCTGCTGGAAGGCCACACTTCGGGTGCGGAGAAGGCTTCGTGGCACCATTGGGCCGCATATGGAGGTCCATGCGAGGGGTTCACGCAGGAGATGACGCGGCATGAAGCAAAGATATGTGTCCGCCGCACGCCCGAATGTAAAGCGGCGAAACACCCTGCAAGCGTACTGGCACATGGGCACCTGTTGGTGTTCAATGTTCGTCATGGCTCTACCTGAACTTGAGCAACAATATTTCAAAACACTCCAAAACATTCCAAACATTCAGCAGCCAACCCATGACCCTTAAGACCCTCAAGACCCTTAACGCCAAGCCCTTTACTGCAAAACAGATCTCGCGGAGGATGTCTTCGCGCGTCGCTTCTGCATCTCACAGGTCCTGGCTTTATGCCACCGCCATGATGCTGACGCTGACCGCTGCTGGCGCGCTGCTGGCCATGCGCGCGCAAGCCCAGACGCCCGAGCCCGACGCCGCGGCCCCTGCGCAGGCGGCACCCAGCCCGGCGGCGCCCAAATACGCAGCCAAGGACATGGCGATGGCATTCAGCTACATGGATGCCAACAAGGATGGCAAGGTCAGCCGCGACGAAGCGGCCGGTTTTCGCGGCGTGGCGAGACACTTTGACGAAGCCGACACCAACCGCGACGGATTTCTTTCACGCGAGGAATTTGAAAGCGCATTGAACGGCAGAAAGCCCCAGTAAAGTCCTGCCCGCTCCCGTTCAAGGTATTACGGTTTCAAGCATTGCGGTTTCAGGCACTACGGTTTCACCACCTCGGCGGGCTCAAGCCCGCTGGGGTACTCCAGTGGAAATCCCGCTGCTTCCCAGGCATCGATGCCGCCGTGAAGCGGGCGGACATTGCTGAAGCCCGCAGCCATCAGGCGCTTGGCGACCTGGGCGGCAGACGCATCGTTGGGACAGGCGCAGTACACCACCACATGCGCGTCGTGCGGCAGATCGAGCGAGGCCATCTTGCGATCCAGGTCCGACCAGACCAGCGCACCGGGAATGATGCCGCCGCCGGCACGGCTCAGCTCCGTGCGTACATCCAGGATCACAGTGGGCTTGTTGTCCTGTGTCCACTGCTGCAACTGATGGGGTGAAATACGGGCCATGCGCAGTTGACGGTACAGGCGCTGGCGTTGCCACCATTTGTGCGCCAGAAACAGGCCGAAGCAGAGCAGCACCACCACCACCCCGATGCGACCCAGTTGCTCGAAGACCAGCAACACATCCGCCACCGCATCGTGGAACACCAGGCCGATGGCCAGGCCGCCGCTGGCGTACAGAACGGAGCCAATCGCATCAAAGAAAATGAAGCGGCCAAAAGGCACGCCGGTTCTGCCGGCCAACGCCGTCGCCAGCGAGGCAAAGCCCGGAATGAACTTGGCCAGGATCAGCGATTTGGCACCCCAGCGCGTGAAGATCGACTCGGTCTGCCGCACGCAGGAGTCGGGTGAGAGGGAAATGCGGCACAGGGTTTTCAGCACACGGCCGCCATAGTGGTGGCCGGCCCAGCACCACACGCTGTCGGCAATCAGGCAGGCCAGCACGGCCGTGAAAAGCAGGCCCCCTGCCGAGTACTGGCCGGTAAAGCTCAGTGCGCCCGTCAGGATCAGCACCGGGTAGGCCGGAATGGGCAGACCGAGCTGTTCCAGCCCGATATTCAGGAAGACGGCGGCCAGGCCGTATTGCTCCAGCCACAGGATAATCTGGTTCATAAATTCAATGCTGTCCGGTTGCGGGTTGGAGGTGGCAACGCAGGTCACACCGCCGGGCCCATAGGAACCCATGAGGGCCCATAAGGCTCCATAGGCAGACTGTAGACGGCCTGGGTGCGCGGGTAAATGGCGGGTGCGCTAATGCAGTGTTACCCGCGCCTGAACAGTCACCGCCCGTGACTGTACTACCATGGCTACCATGGGCCTTCCCCTCTGAAATGATACAACCCACCGCCCAAGCGAGCCCCGATTGAAATACCTTGTAGCCGTCAGGGCCCTGTGCGCGTTCACGGCCAAGCACGGTGACCTCGACCTGCGCTTTACGCCGTCGCCTTCCGCGCAGGAAGGCATGGCCGGCCATGCGCTGGTGGCATCGCGGCGCGGTGAGTCCTACCAGGCGGAAGTGAGCCTGCAAGGCGACTACAAGACCCTGACAGTGCGCGGCCGGGCTGACGGCTATGACCCGGTGCTCAACCAGCTCGAAGAAGTGAAAACCTTTCGCGGCGACCTGCATGCGATGGCCGAAAACCGCCGGCAGCTGCACTGGGCGCAGCTGAAGATTTACGGCTGGCTGCTGTGCGCTGAAAAAAACCTCTCCGACATCAACCTGACGCTGGTCTACTTTGACGTTGCCAGCCTGCAGGAAACACCGCTCACCGAGCAATTTTCGGCCGCCTCGCTGAAACAGTATTTTGAAGCGCAATGCGAGCGCTTCCTGGCCTGGGCCAACCAGGAACTGGCGCACCGTGAAGCGCGTGATGCGGCCCTGAAGGCCCTGGAGTTTCCGCACCCCGACTTTCGGCCCGGGCAACGCGCGCTGGCCGGGGCCGTGTACAAAACAGCCCAGGCCGGCACCTGCCTGATGGCGCAGGCTCCCACCGGCATCGGCAAGACCATGGGCACGGTTTTCCCGCTGCTCAAGGCGGTCCCGGGGCAGCAACTCGACAAGCTGTTTTTTCTGGCGGCCAAGACCCCGGGCCGCAAACTCGCGCTGGATGCGCTGGAACGCATCCGGGCCAGCAGCGCCGACAGCGCGGGTGGGACCGGCAACCCACCAGCACAGGCCACGCCCTTGCCACGGCACCTACCGCTGCGCGTGCTGGAACTGGTGGCACGCGACAAGGCCTGCGAGCACCCCGACAAGGCCTGTCACGGCGACTCATGCCCATTGGCCAAAGGTTTTTACGACCGCCTGCCGCAGGCGCGCAGCGCCGCGGTGGGCCATGCGGCCGCGCATGGCATGCTGGACAAGAGCGCCCTGCGCGCAGTCGCGCTGGCGCACCAGGTCTGCCCCTATTACCTGAGCCAGGAGCTGGTCACCTGGTCGGATGTGGTGGTGGGCGACTACAACTATTACTTTGACACCAGCGCGCTCCTGCATAGCCTGGCCAGCACCAACCAGTGGCGCGTGAGCGTGCTGGTGGACGAAGCGCACAACATGGTGGAGCGCGGGCGAAAAATGTACTCGGCCCTGCTGGACCAGGCCCAGCTGCAGCAGGTGCACGCCCTGGCACCCAGGGCCGTCCGGGCTTCGCTGGAGCGGCTGAACAAAAGCCTGCATGAACTGCACCAGACGCAGCTGGAGACCTATCAGGTCTACCCCGAGCTGCCCACCAGCTTTCTCAAGGTGTTGCAGCAGGCCCTCACCCACATCACGGACTTCTTGCTGGCCAACCCGACCCGGGTAGACAGCGCCTTGCAGGATTTTTACTTTGAGGCCCTGCACTTCTCCCGCATGGCCGATGCGTTTGGCGAACACTCGGTGTTTGACGTGACGCTGCGCCAGGAGACCGGCGAACAAAATGCCCTGCAGGCGGGCCCGGACACGGCCCAGCTGAACATTCGCAATGTGGTGCCGGCGCCCTTCCTGGCGCCCCGCTTTGCGGCGGCGCAGTCGGTGGCCCTGTTTTCGGCCACGCTGAGCCCGCAAAACTACTACACCGACACCCTGGGCCTGCCCGTCGGCACGGCCTGGACCGATGTGCAGTCGCCCTTCCTGGCCGAACAGCTCGCGGTCCATGCGGTCAGCGATATTTCGACCCGCTACCAGCACCGCGACGATTCGCTGTCACCCATCGTGGACCTGATGGCGCGGCAATATGAAGGCCAGCCCGGCAACTACCTGGCGTTTCTGAGCAGCTACGACTACCTGCAAAAACTGGCCGTGCTGTTCAGGCAGCGCTACCCGCATATCCCCATGTGGGAGCAGACGCGCGGCATGGAGGAAGCCGCGCGTGATGCGTTTCTGGCACGCTTCACGCCGACGTCCATGGGCATTGGTTTTGCCGTGCTGGGCGGCTCGTTTGCCGAAGGCATAGACCTGCCGGGCGACCGGCTGATAGGCGCCTTCATCGCCACGCTGGGCCTGCCGCAAGTCAACCCGGTGAACGAGCAGATCAGGGAGCGCATGGGCGCCAACTTTGGCGCCAGCCAGAGTTATGACTACACCTATCTCTACCCCGGTTTGCAAAAAGTGGTGCAGGCGGCAGGAAGGGTGATCCGCACCACCTCGGACCGCGGCGTGGTCTACCTGATGGATGACCGCTTCACCCGGCCCGAAATTCAAAGCCTGTTGCCGGCCTGGTGGAAGGTGGTGCACCTGCGCGCGCGGCGCAGCAAACGGAGCAGCCTGGCTGCGGTGTGAGCGCCCTGCGCCCCCTGCATGGAAACAACCATTCACGGAGACACGGCATGATCTAACTGATGCACAAAACATACCCAAAGCCTTCTCGCAGGCTTTGAGTATGAAAAACAGAGAATGCACAGGGTTGGAGCGTACGCGTCATCCATGGCATGGCTGATTAGAAAAAAAGAAATCCAAATAGCTATCGCCCCCTAGTCCTGCGCGATCGATATCTTCGGTAACGAAACAAGATCACAAAACGTCAAGAGAAATTCAAGGACTAAAAAGTGAGTATCGAGAATAAGACCAGCAGCAAAGCGAAGAGCAATTCCTTTGAAATGGGAAAGAAAAACCATCGCATCATTGATGACGCACTTTCGAAACTTTTTAAGCCTTCGGCGTTTGTACGACTGGAGTTAATCAAAGATCGTCTCGGCAAAGACGACAGTCTGTCGCGAAAAATTCAAGTGGATCGAAACCGAATGTGGTTTCTTTCAGATGTCGGGATGACGGCGGTCAGAACGATAGTTTCAATTATTGACTCGAGCAAGCTATTCGAAGGCCGTGCCGCGTACTCTGACATCTGGTCTGCCTGGATAACCACATTTCAAGAGTTATTGGCAAAAAATCTAATGCCGGAAAATTCTTTAGAAGCCATTCAGCTGATCAGCGACAAACTTGCCTTGAAAATTTCGTTACATACGTTTGCTGTACCTATTTTTGGCATTGAGCTGAGCGGCATCGACTCACTCGATCTTGGATCGATGAAGTTAATTAAATTAACAGCCGCCTATCTTGATGCTTCAGGAGTAAAACATGCGCACACTGATGTCGGCAAGTCGATTGATGCAACTGAATCCAGATTTTGGTTAGTTGGATCAGCAGTTGGCACTGAGCGGATGGCCAGGCAGAATTTTCGCCATCAAGCAGAACTTGCGGTGGGTATGCTCGCAATATCCGCGGCGTCAACTTATGTCAACGGGGCAACGGCATTCCGCATTGGAATCGTTATGTCCCCTGAACAAGGACACGATGGGAGGGCCATTTGGTTTTCATGGAACGAAAACGAAATGGAATTGAGAACGACATACAGCTTTCAAAGCTCCCAACTTTTCAAGATAGACCAAGCTTTGGTAGAAGAGTTTTCCACCGCAAATGTCTTTGATCAAGCATTTGCGATTTTTGAGAACACCAACAGGAGCGAATTGGAAGACGCAATCGTCAAGTGCGTTTATTGGTACTCCGAGGCACAACGAGATTCCGTTCATGTGATGAAGCTGATCAAGTATTGGAGTTGTGTCGAGGTCTTCTTTTCCTTGGGGAAGGAAGATATCACGAAGTCGGTATCCGCTGGTCTCACAAGCGTACTTGTCTATGGGAGCTTTCGATTTATTCCGCAGTCCGAGTACGCCTCAATCAAAAAACGAATAAAGGCGCTGTATGACTTGCGGTCAGACGCGGTTCACTCAGCGTGGTATTCGCACGTGTCTGAACGCGATGTATCCGACCTAAGCCAATGGGTTTCATGGTTGCTAATCAATATGATCGCGTTTGTTGGCGCCGGTTACAAAACGCGCGCGCAAGTCAAAGATGAGTGCAACAGACTGGATCAGCTCGAAAATAATGATGCTGTCGCTTCTTAAAGCACAACATGAATAGCGTCTGTACCTTATTGCAGACTCATGGTGCTACGCGAGACGCTCAAACGGTAGAGGGCGGACTATTGCGCCCCTGACGGCCTGCAGGCCTATCGCCGGTAAGGAATGTCTGACGCGCGTGCAGTGGCGCCGTGCAGCCAGTCTGATCCCTCCTGGAATGGGCTCCAATCAGCCTTTCTATCCAATAAGGACAAGGGCAAGAAGCTCCTGAAAAGATAGCAATTCTGCGGGAGATCGTGCCGGAGGACTGCCGACAAAATATGGCTCCAGTCTCACCTGTTGAGATTTTTGTTTGACAGCTTTTCCCACCCCGGCGACAGTGATGGCACCGATTCATCACACAAGCCGCCATCATGGAACTGCAAGCCGCACTGCAATGCATTCACCTTTATTCGCCTGACCCGCTGCGGGCCGCCCGTTTCTACAGCGCCACCTACGGCATGACGCTGGAGCCCGGCACCGACGGCTACCTGTGCCGCGGCCCGGGACGCGAGGTGCAGCTGTCGGCAGGCCCCGCCAACCAGCTCAGGTATGCGCACTTTGCCCTGAGCAGCACCCGTGCATGGGAGTCGTTTGACGCCCGCACGCAAGGCCTTGCACGCCAGGCTTTGCCCGCCGCCTTTGCCGGCCGGACCGCCGTCGCCCTGCGGGACCCGGACGGCAACCTGCTGGTCTTCACATCCCGCGAGGGCATCACGGCTGAAAGCACTGATCCGGCGTTGCCGCCCGCTGCATTGCAGCACTTTGCGCTGCGCACGCCCAACCTGCCCGCCCTGCTGGATTTTTATACCGGACCCTTGGGCTTTGTGCTGTCGGACGAGGTGAAAGATGCGGAGGGCGTTGTGCGCGCCTGCTTTTTGCGCACCGATGCCTTGCACCATGCGCTGGCGCTGTTTTTTGCGCCCACCGCCTGCTTTGACCACCAGTCGTTTGAAGCACCCGACTGGGCCGGCATGAAACAGTGGGGCGACCACATGGCGGCCCTGCGGGTGCCCATCGTCTGGGGCATCGGCCGCCACGGCCCGGGCAACGACGTGTTCTTCATGGTACGCGACCCCGACGGCAACCTCGCCGAGATTTCAGCAGAGATAGAGCACTGCGCACCCGGCCGCCCTGCCGGGCTCTGGCCGCACGAGGAGCGCACGCTCAATCTGTGGGGCAAAGCTATTTTGCGCAGCTAGGCCACCGGAAAAAGACGCGAGAGCCAAACACGAAAGACAAACACCATGGCAAGCACCAACCGCATGTTGCGCATCCTCGGGTTTTTCAACCTGGAGCGCCCTGTCATCACGCCGGAGTGGCTGATCGAGCAGCTTGGTGTGTCGCGCGCCAGCGTCTACCGCGACCTGGGCCAGCTCGCCAGCGCGGGCATGCTGGAGCGCGTGGCCGATCGCGGCTATGTGCTGGGCCCCATGGTGGTGGAGCTGGACCGCCAGATCCGCCTGGCCGACCCGCTGCTGGGCGCCGCCGGTGAACTGCTGGGCCGGCTGGCGGAAGAGACCGGCGGCATCGTGCTGCTGTGCCGCTTTCACGGCAACAAGGTGATGTGCATTCACCAGGCCAGCCCCTTGAAGAACCGCCATCCGGGGGCTCAGCCGGGCCTGTCGGTCAGCTACGACCGGGGGCGCGCCATGCCGCTGTACCGGGGCGCCACGTCAAAAATCATCCTGGCCTATCTGCCGCAACCCCAGCTCAGGCAGCTCTGGGCCACCGAGCGCAAGACGCTGGTGGCGGCGGGTCTGCCCGACGACTTTGCGCAGCTCGGCAAGGTGTTGCGGGGCATCCGCGAGGTGGGCCACTGCATCACCGCGGGCGAGGTGGACCCCGACGCCGTGGGCTTTGCCGTGGCCTTGCGCGACGGCGAGTACCTGCTTGGCAGCCTGAGCATCGTGCTGCCGGCCGCTTCGCTCACGGCCGCACTGCGCAAGACCATGCTGACCCGATTGCAAAGTACCGCGGGCCGCATCGAAGGCCGGCTGCAAGACCAGCGTGCGAAAGCCCGCGCAACCAAAAAAACGGATACCCCATGAATGCACCACTGCCTTTTTCATCGCTCTCGCCACCGCTACCCGCGTTAGCAGGCGAGACGCACTTTCCGGTCGTGATTGTGGGCGCCGGGCCCACCGGGCTCATGCTGGCCAACCTGCTGGGCGTGCAGGGTGTCCGCAGCCTGGTGATAGAGCGCAACACCAGCACGGTCGGCGAGCCGCGCGCAGTTACGATTGACGACGAGAGCCTGCGCACGGTGCAGGCCACGGGCCTGATCCGCGACGTGCTGCCGCAGGTGGTGCAGGGCTATGGCGTGCACTACTACTCCTGGCGCAACAAGGAGTTCGCGCGCATTGAACCGCGGGGCATGGAACACGGCTTTCCCAAACGCAACGCCTTCCGGCAGCAGGTGCTGGTGGGCCAGCTGCGCGACGGGCTGCAACGCTTTGACGGGTCGGCGATCTGGTTCGGCCATGAACTTGTGCGCTTTCAGGACGAAGGCGTGGATGGTGAAGCCGTGCACCTTGAACTCAGGCATGCGGGGGAGACAAAACACATCAGCTGCAACTGGCTGGTGGCCTGCGACGGCGGGCGCAGCGGCGTGCGCGAGCAGCTGGGCATCCAGCTGACGGGCAGTACTTACGACGAAAAATGGCTGATTGTGGACTTGCTGGACCGCACCTGCGCCTTCCGCCATACCCGCACCTACTGTGACCCGGTGCGGCCCGCCATACGCCTGCCCGGGCCGGCCGGCACGCTGCGCTATGAATTCATGCTGCATGAGGGTGAAGACCCCGAGCAGATGCTGGACGAGGCCCGCATACGCAGCTGGATCCGTGCCCGCGAGCCGGCGGACGCCACGCTGGCGATCACGCGCAAGGTCGTGTATGCCTTCCATGCGCGGGTGGCCGAGCGCTGGAAATCAGGCCGCGTGTTTCTGGCCGGCGATGCGGCGCACCTGACGCCGCCGTTTGCCGGACAAGGCATGAACAGCGGCGTGCGCGACGCGGCCAACCTGGCCTGGAAGCTGGCGGCCGTCGTGCAAGGCCGGCTGTCCGCCTCGGTGCTGGAAAGCTATGAGCAGGAACGCAAGCCGCATGCCTGGTCGCTGATCCGCATGGCGGTGCGCATCGGTGCCTTCATGCAACCCAAATCCGCGCTGGCCGCCATGCTGACGCAGGGTGCGCTCAAGCTGTGCAGCCTGTACCGGCCGGTGCGCGACTATGTGATGCAGCTCAAGTTCAAACCCCGGCCGCGTTTTGCTGACGGATTTTTTGCGGATGGCGAGGCCGCCCCGGCCCTGGTGCCGGCCGGGCAACTGCTGCCCCAGCCGATGGTGGAGCTGCCAGGCGGCACGCGCACCGCGCTGGACGATGTACTGGGCTCCGGCTTTGCGTTGCTGACGCTGGCCGGCGCCGACGCGGGCGCCGCGCTGGAAAGCATGGCGTCCTCGGGCCTGGCCTGCAGGCACGTGCAGGTGGTCCTGCAGGCAGACGATTTCATCACGGTCGCCGCACCGGGCGCCACACCCGATGCCGTGCTGCGCGATGGCGACGGCACGCTGGAAAAGATCATTCGCAGCGCCGGCGCCGATGCCGTGCTGCTCAGGCCCGACCGCTACGTGCTGGCGTACTTCAACCGCCAGGATGCGCGCGCCGCCACCCGGCTGCAGGCGCTGCTCCGTCAGTTTTCACCGCACCACGCCCACCCCATGCCCAACGCGGCATAGACCGCGCCTTTCACCCACCCCCTGGAGACAAACCATGACATCCCTTGCCCCTGCGGCCTTGTTCAAGCCCGCCCAGACTTTTGCTTTCACCCTTGCGGCCCTGCTGGTTCCGCCCGTCCTGCTGGCCGCGGCACCCGCCGCCCATGCGCAGGACTTCCCCACCAAGCCGGTCCGGGTCGTTACGCCCTTCCCGGCCGGCAGCGGGCCCGAGGTGGCGCTGCGCCTGGTGGCCGAGAAGCTCTCCAGGCTGTGGGGCAAACCGGTGATCGTGGACAACCGCCCCGGCGCCAGCGGCTTTCTGGCCATTGAAGCGATCAAGCGCGCCAGCCCCGACGGCCACGAGCTGCTGCAGATGGACAACGCCCAGATGGCGGCGCAACCCTTTCTCTTCAAAAAACTGCCTTACGAACTGCTGCGCGACTTTGAACCGGTCACGCCCATCCTGCGCAACTACTTCTTCGTCACGGTGCCGGCGGGCAGCCGCTACAAGACCATGGGCGACCTGGTCGCGAGCGCCAAGGCCGGGCCGGGCCTGGTCAACTATGGCTCGTGGTTTGTCGGCAGCCCCGGCCACATTGGCGCGGCCATGCTGGAAGCCTCCACGTCCACGAAGATGACGCATGTGCCCTACAAGGAGATGTCGCAGCTCTATGTGGCGGTGGGCAACCAGGAAGTCGACTGGGCCTTTGGCAGCGCCGCCAGTGCCGGCGCCATGCAGCGCGCGGGCCGGACACGCTACCTGGCGGTGGCCGCGCCCAAACGGGTGGCGGGCTTTCCCGATGTGCCCACGGTTGCCGAGTCCGGCGGCCCCGCCGGCTTTGAACTGAGCGCCTGGACGGCCCTGCTGGCACCCAAGGGCACACCCCGTGCCGTGGTGGAAAAAATCCAGAAAGACGTGGCGGCGGTGCTGTCCGAACAGGACGTGAAAGACAAGTACAGCGCCATGTACTACGAGCCCTACTTCCTCAACACCGAGCAGTTTTTGCAGCAGCTGCGCACCGATTCGCAGCGCTACGGGGACACCATCCGGCGCCTCAATATTTCGCTGGACTGAACGCGGGCCGCGACCGAATTTTTTACCTCACAGAAAGCACACCATGAAAATCATCAGCTACCTTCACCAGGGCCAACCCGGCTGGGGCATGACCAGCGGCGCCGGCATTGTCCCCCTGCACAGCAGCCAGTACCCCACCCTGCTCAGCGCCCTGCAGGCCGGAAAGCTCGAAGACCTGGCAGCCGCCGCGGAGGGCGCGCCCGCGGTGGCCCTCGGCGACATCCAGTTCCTCCCGGTGATCCCCACACCGGGCAAAATTTTCTGCGTGGGCCACAACTATGAAGAGCACCGCATCGAGACCGAGCGAGACCCGACCCAGCATCCGCTGCTCTTCATCCGTGTGGCTGAGTCGCAAACCGGGCACCTGCAGCCCATCGTGCTGCCCACCGAATCGACCCACCTCGATTACGAAGGCGAGATTGCCGTGGTGATCGGCAAGGCCGGGCGGCGCATCCGCCCGGCGGACGCCTGGTCGCATGTGGCCGGCTACAGCGCCTACAACGACGGCTCCATCCGCGACTGGCAAAAGCACACCATCCAGTTCACCGCCGGCAAGAACTTCACCGCCACCGGCGCCTTTGGCCCGTGGATGGTGACGCGCGGCGAAATTGCCGATGGCGAGGAGCTGACGCTGGAGACGCGGCTGAACGGCGAGGTCATGCAGCGCACCACCACGGCATCGATGATTTTCAGCATTCCGGTGCTGATCGAATACATCTCGACCTTCACCTCGCTGCAGCCGGGCGACGTGATCGTGACCGGCACGCCGGGCGGCGTCGGCGCCAAGCGCAACCCGCCGGTGTGGATGAAGCCGGGCGACCACGTCGAGGTCGAAGTCGGCAAGGTCGGCATCTTGTCCAACGCCATTGCGGCCGAGCCGGCGCAGGGCTGAAGCCATGACCACCGCGAATGAAGACAGCCCCGCAGCGGCGGGCGCGCGGGCAGTTGAAGAAGCCCGGCGGCAGGCCATGCTGGACGGCAAGCTCCTGACGCTGGCCGACCTGCTGTCGGACACGCTGGCCTACACACACTCCACGGGTGTGCAGGACAGCAAGCAAAGTTACCTGGAGCAGCTTTCCAGCGGCGCACTACGCTACGAGGCCCTGGAATTTGTGGCGCCTGTCATCCGGGTGCTGGGCCCTGTGGCGCTGGTGAGCGCGCTGATGAAGGCCACGGTGCAGCGCGGCGGCAACCGGCGCGACGTGGCCAGCAGCTACCTGGCCGTGTGGGAGAGCACGCCCGCCGGCTGGAAGCTGCAGGCGGTCCAGGCCACCCCGTTGGCGGCGGCAGCATGAACAGCAGCCCGATGACAGCATCCGAGACCGCGCTGGCGGCGCCGGTGACGCTGGTGGCGCAGCTGGTGCTGGCCAACCACATCCTGGCGGCCCGCGGCGTGGTGGATGGCTTTGGCCATGTCAGCGCGCGGCACCCGGCCGACGCGGGCGCCTTTTTGCTCTCGCGCAGCCGCGCTCCGGCGCTGGTGACGGCGGCCGACATTGGCTGCTATGACCTCGAAGGCAATCCGCTGGGCGAAATATGCGGCGCACCTTATCTGGAGCGCTTCATCCACAGCGAAATCTACCGCGCGCGTCCCGATGTGATGGCGGTGGTGCACAGCCATTCGCCCAGCGTCATTCCGTTTGGCGTGACCGGCCAGCGCCTGCGCCCGGTCTTCCACATGAGCGGCTTTCTGGGCAGCGGCTCCGCGCATTTCGACAGCCGCGACAGCGTGGGCGACAGTGACCTGCTGATACGCAGCCCGGCCCTCGGGCAGGCGCTGGCAACGGCCCTGGGCGATTGCGCCTGCGTGCTGATGCGCGGCCACGGCAGCACGGTGACCGGCAAATCGCTGGAGCAGGCGGTCTACAGGGCCGTGTATGCCGAAGCCAATGCCCGGCTGCAGACCGCAGCCATGGGACTGGGGCCGGTGACCTACCTGAGCGAGCGCGAGGCAGCGCTGGCCGCAGCGGCCAACGACAGCCAGACCGGCCGCGCCTGGGCCCTGTGGCAGCACGAGCTGGCCGGCACCGCCGACACATAGTCGCCCCCTCACCGCCGCTACCACCCCAACACCCGCCCCATACCCCACTCACCACTCACCACTTCCCACCAGCTACTCCCCACTACTACAACCTGGAGACCAGAACATGACACCGGCATTGAATTTGAATTTGAATTTGAAATCGAAATCGAAATCGAAATTGACCTTGAAATCGCCTTGGGGCCTGTGCAGCATCCTCGGCCTGGCGCTGGCCTGCCTGAGCACGGCACCCGCTGCCCGGGCGGACACCTACCCCAGCAAATCCGTTCGCATCATCGTTCCCTACGGAACCGGCGGCGGTGCCGACACGCTGGCGCGCCAGCTGGGCGCCAGCCTGCAGCAGCTGTGGGGCCAGGGCGTCGCCGTGGACAACCGCGCCGGCGCGTCGGGCAACATCGGTTCGGAAGCCGTGGTTCGCTCGCCGGCCGACGGCTACACGCTGCTGCTGCAAAACAGCACCATGGTGGTCAACATGGGGCTGGGCGTGAAACTCAATTACGACCCCGAGAAAGACCTGACGCCCATCATGCTGCTGGGCATCACGCCGATTGCGCTGGCCGCCCACCCCAGCCTCAACGTGAAAAGCCTCAAGCAGCTCCAGGACTATGCCAGGGCCAACCCCGGCAAGCTGAGCTACGGCTCCTGCGGCGTGGGCACACCGATGCACTTCGTCATGGAACTGGTCAAGCAAAAGACCGGCCTGGACGCCGTGCACGCGGGCTACAAGGGCTGCGCGCCAGCCGTCACGGACGTGGTGGGCGGCCAGATTCCGCTGGCCATCCTCAGCGCCAACCTGGTCGCGCCCTACGCCAAGGCAGGCAAGCTGAATGTGGTGGGTGTGGCCAGCCAAAAGCGCTACGCACTGCTGCCGGACGTGGCCACGCTGGAAGAGCAGGGCCTGAAGCCACTCGACTTTTCCACCTGGTTCGCGCTGATGGGACCGGCCAACATGCCGGCGGCAGTGGTGACACGCATCGTTGCCGACGTGCAAAAAGTGCTGGCAGACCCTGCCGTGCAGTCGCGCCTTTCCAACGCTGGCGTGGAGCCTTATGCGGGCAGCGGTGCAGACCTGTCGCGGCTGATCCGCTCGGACAAGCTGCGCTATGAGCAACTGGCCAAGGCGGCCAATATCAAGCCGGAATGAAGCGTTCCTGGTTCTTGTTTTGCCGTCCTGTCGCGCACGCGCTGCCCTGCCGCCCCGGCCTACCCCAGATTGATGGGGTGGGCAGGGCAACGAAAGTGGAGAAGACCAAGGGATTGCGCGACTGATTTCCCACCGATTGCGGTTTGATTGCCTCTTGATCACCGCCTGATTGCAGTCAAAGCGGGTTGCGGTAGGAGGCCCATGTCATCACCAGCCGGCGGTCGGTCAATCCAGGGCCCTCAGGGCCTGAGACCGTGCGCAACATCCCGTGGCTTTGTGTCACCCGCGCCACGGCAGGAGACGCGGCAGCCCGGCGTATCGAACGGTCTGGCGCCCCATCGGATGCAGCACTAGAAGGCGATATGCACGTTCTTGTTCTGTGTGAAGCTGAGGAGTTCCTCGAAACTTTCCTCCCGGCCAATACCCGATTGTTTGTAGCCCCCAAACGAGGCCCCCAGAAAATGCGTGCTGGCCTTGTTGACCCAGATGTAGCCTGCCTCGATGCGGCTGGCCGCCTTGTGGGCGTTGCGCAGGTTGGTGGTCCAGATCGAGCCGGTCAGCCCGTACTCAACGGCGTTGACATCGTCGAACATCTGTTCCTCGTCGTCCCACTGGATGACAGACAGGACAGGGCCGAAGATCTCTTCGCGGGCAATCCGCATGGCGGGTGTTACGCCGGTGAACACCGTGGGCTCCACAAAACACCCATTGCGCAACTCAGCCGCTTGCGGCCTCTTGCCACCGTAAGCAAGGGTTGCCCCCTCCCGCTTTCCGATCTCGATATAGCCCAGCACCTTGTCGAGCTGCGCGCGCGAGACGATGCAGCCCATGGTGGTCTGCATCTCGGTCGGGATGCCGGGTTGGTAGTGCTGCATTCTCTGGAGCAGGATGTCCATCACACGGCCATAGACGGACTGGTGCACAAACAGCCGCGAGGTCGACCCGCAGGATTGCCCGCACCAGGTGAAGTTCATGCCGTCCACGGCAGCACGTGCGGCCTTTTCGATGTCGGCATCGGGGTAGATGATGCAGGCGTTCTTGCCACCCAGCTCCAGCGTCACATGCTTGAGCCGCTCAGCTCCGGCCTTGGCAATTGCGCGGCCGGTCGGCACACTGCCGATCAGCGACAGCCGGGGCACCAGCGGATGGGCCACCAGGGCCTGCGCGCCCGGGGTGCCGCAGGTCAGGACGTTGAGGACACCGGGCGGGAGAATGCCATCGACCAGTTCCATGAACCGATAAGCCGACAGCGGGGCCTGGTAGGGAGGCTTCATGATGACGGTGTTGCCGGTGGCCAGCGCCGGCCCGGCCTTGCCCGCGGTGAACATGAGCGGATGGTTGTAGGCCACGATGCGCCCGCATACGCCAAAAGGTTCACGCACTGAAAAATTGGTGACATCCTCGCCCATGGGAATGGTGTCGCCCTTGACCTCTCCCGCCAGCGCGGCCGACAGGTCCAGCATGCGCGCGGCAGCTGCCGCATCGCCCATCATTTCACGCACCGGGTTTCCGCAGTTGGCCGCATCAATCAGCGCCAGCTCCTCGGCGTTTGACCTGAGGATGTTCGCCATCTCGCGAAGTGCAGTGGCGCGGACAGCCGGCGTTGTCTTGCGCCAGCCGGCAAAGGCCCTGTGCGCCGCGGCCACGGCGGCATCCACATCCTCCTGATTGGCCTCGGCGCAGGGGCCCAGGCTTTCACCGGTAGCCGGGTTGCTCGTCTCCAGGTAGCCGCCGCGGGGCTGGTGCCACGCCCCGTCGTAGTAGAGATCGCGGTGTGCGGGCAGAACGTTTTGTATTTTTTGATCCATATCAGCTTTCAGGACGTGTTGAATGGGGGGTTGAATGGGTGTTGAATGTGCTGAATGTTTTGGCGGTGCGGCCGCTCAGTCCACCTGGGCGCCGGACAGCTTGACCAGCCGGCCAAACTTCTCGTACTCGCTGCGGATGACAGCGCCAAATTCCGCCGACGAACCCACCCGCAAACCAACGCCCACGGCGGAAAAGCGTGCGGCCAGCTCGCTGGACGTGGCGGCTGCCGCGGCGGCATCGTGCATTTTTTTGATGACCTCCGGCGGCGTGCCGGCGGGCGCAAGAAGTCCGGCCGTGGCATACATCTGATAGCCGGGCAAGCCCGACTCGGCGAGCGTGGGCACATTGGGAAACGCCGGCAGGCGCTGCGCCGTGCCGATGGCCAGAATGCGGACTTTTCCGGCGCTGACGCCCTGCGTCGCTGCGGTGTAGCCCATGAACGCCATGTCCACCTCGCCGGACATCAGGGCCATACCCACCTGGGCCGCGCCTTTGTAGGGGACATGCGTGATGTCGACCCCGCCCATGAACTTGAACAGCTCGGCACTGATGTGGTGGATGGAGCCGTTACCCGCCGAGCCGTAGCTCAGCTTGCCGGGCATTTTTTTGGCATGCGCCATCAGCTGCTGCAGGCTGGTTACCGGAAGCGAGCCGTTCACCACCAGAAACATGGGCAGGATGCCTACCTCCACGACGGGGACCAGATCCTTCAGCGGGTGATAGGGAAGCTTGCTGAACAAATGCGGATTGATGGCCCACGCGGAACTGTCAGCAAACAGCAGTGTGTATCCGTCCGCCGAAGCCTTGGCAACGGCGTCGGATGCCAGCGTCCCGGATGCCCCGGGGCGGTTGTCGACGACGACGGGCGTTCCGAGATTCTCCGTGATTTTTTGGGCCATCAGCCTGCCCACGACATCGGGAGTCGATCCGGCTGCGGACCCCACGACGAACTTCACCGGCCGAGAGGGGTAGCCTTGCGCCATGGCGGCCTGGCAAGCTGCCAGGACGGCCGTCATGGCGATCATTTTCATGAGATTCCGGAAAATCATGGGTTTGTCTCCTGCAATGGTTTTTGCGCAACTGTTTTGCGATGCCCGGACGGGCGCGATCCAATGTCGCCGCCGCTCGATGACGCGTCAAACCAGCGTCTCAAGCGGCGAGACTGCAGGGTAAATTTCAAGGTTTTCCGGTTGCGCCGGGGGTGTCAGAGCGATGCCCGACAAGACAATTGGGCAATTGAGCAATTGCCGGAGCGACCACCTGATGCGGGTGGCGGTGCTGACGTAGGACAGCTGGCGTCCGGACAGACTGCGCGATGAAGCAGTTGCTCAGGTCTTCAGTTGGCCAGCGTGGCCAGTACGGTTAGTACGATCAGTACAGTCCGTATTGGGCGCAGATAAGGCGGGGTTTACCGCTGGCTCAGGGCTGTGGCACCCAGGATGTGCTGCACGGGCTGAGTCTCGGGCAGCACATACACAACGCCGTAGCTTTTGCCCAGCACAGGGGCCACCACCGTGTCGTAGAAATCCACAGGCACCACGACACAGCCGATGGAAATGCGGTTGTCGTCGGGCGTGGCGGACACCAGCCGCTCCGCACGGCGTTCTTTCGGGTCGGCCGGGCGCAGCCGGTGGATGGCCAGCTTGGCGGCGTAGTCGATCCAGACAATCGCCTCACCCTGGAGGTTGTGCCCCGGCTCCGAGACAAACCGGCCGGCGGGCGTGGTGCGTTCGTCCACCCGCAAGCTGGCCACGCTGCGCTGCTCAATGCCGGGAACCGAGTGGTCGCCTGGTGTGAGGCCCAACAGCGCAGCGGAAGCGCCGCGCAGGCGGCCGTTGGCCGCAAACACAAAGACGCGGGCGCCCTTTTTATCGACGATGACAAAGGGCAGCCCCTGGTTGTCGCCCTGCCCGACAATCCATTGCAGCGCGTATTGCGCATCGTCCGAAGCGGACTCCAGCGCCAGGTCAAAGCCGCGGTTGTCCATCGGCTCCAAAGCCGCCGCCGGCGCGGCAGCTGACAGCAAGGGCGCCAGCGCCGCGCCCACGAGCAGTGCCATCTGGACGATGGGAGCGTGCAGCAGCTTGCCTGTCAACAACATCGGAGATCCTGCGGATTGCGCCAATAACGTGCGCAAGCGCACAGATCAAAAAAAGCCGGACCCACCCCTCGGTGATTGGTCCGGCTACGGATGCCGCTGATGTTAGCGATGCAAGCAAATGTTTACAACGAATGCCCCATCAAAACACTCTCCAATTCGCTATCACTTCTGTAGCATGAGATGACCATTCCTTGTGGGCACACTCCTGTTTTTTGCACCGCCGGAGGGCCGTGTAACAGATGCCGGGCTGTGGCTTATTTTCTGCATGGCGCCTTTTTTTCCCGGCAAGCGAAATCCGTCCCGGGCAACCGGGAGGGTCTGTTACAAATCAGGTCATCGGAAAAAGGGAGCAGGATGTGAAGGCCCTTTCATTCCTTGAGGGCCGTGAAGCTCCCTCCCCTGCCGGGGGAGGGTTGGGGTGGGGGCCAGCGACGACCAGGTCAGCACGGCGGCGCGACGCCCACGCCGTGAGCCCCCATTCCGGCCTTCCCCAGCGGGGGAAGGAGATGATCGGCACTGCACGCGGTGTGCTAGCTGAACCGTATTGTGACTAGCCTGCGGGCCTCAGGCCGTGCCGGGCGGCCACATCGTAGGCTGAGGTAAAAACTTCGCCGACGGACTTGACCTCCGGCAGCACATACACCACGCCATAGCGGGCGTTGAAGGCCGGCTTGAGCACGTTCTCAAAAAACTCGACCGGCATGTTGATGCAGCCATAGGAAATGCGGTTGTCTTCGGTGGTGGGCGAGGCCAGGCGTTCCAGCCGGCGCTCCTTGGGCTCCAGGGCGCGTACCCGGTGCATGGACACCGCCGCCTCGTAGTCGACCCACACCACGTCTTCGCCGAGGGTATTGCGGCCTGGTTCCGCCATGAAGCGGCCGGCTGGCGTCGTGCGCTCCTGCGGCTCCACTTCCGCAATGGGCCGCCCGCCAATGCCGGTGACGGAATCGTCGCCTTTCGCGGCGCCGATCAGCACCGGGGTCGCACCGCGCAACTTGCCGGCAGGGTCAAACACAAACACCCGGGTATTTTTCTTGTCCAGGATCACGAAAAAAAGCCGCTGGTTGTCGCCCGAGTCGACCACCCAGTTGGCGACATGCTGCGCATCGGCGGATGCGCTTTCGCCGGCGAAATCCGCATAGCGCGGCCCCGGCTGGCTGTGAGGGGTGCCCATGCGCAGCGGTGGCAATGGTGGCAATGTAAGCGCCAGAATCGCAGCGCCCAGCAAAACGCCCTGCTTGATGCCATCCAGCAGATCCGAGCGCCGGTTGGCGGTTTCCCCCGGCTCGGGCAGAGGCAGGGCCGTCTCACCACCAGCGGCCTGGGAGCCGGGCACTTGAATGGATCGCACGAATTGCATGAACTCTCTACCGAGGGCCATGTGGACAAACCTTTAACGACCTTGGCGCGTATGAACGCACCTCGGGCCGGCAGCGCGAAACGCGTTCTGCCGGCCCGGGAAGAACTCACACCCGCGTACGGGTTCGCCCAGGCTCAGTTGCGGTCAGCCTGGGCCGGACGCTCGGTTACGGCTGTCGACGGGCTTTCCGTAGTCATGCCCGAACTGGTACTTGGGCTGGGCTGGTTTTGCATGGTCTGGCTGGAGGTGTCGGCCGGTGTAGCCGGTTGCGTGCCAGGATCCGGTGTCTGGGCATAAGCCAGCCCGATGGCACCAACCACAGCAGCGGCGGCTACGGTAGAAGCCAGGGTTTTGGATGCTTTCATTTCTACTCCTTAAGCGTGCCCATTACAGGCACTGTGGTGGGTCGAAGGCTGGCCGTATTGCCAGCTGCCTTGAATTTACGCGTGATCACCTCCGGCGCAGCGTCGGTCCGATGCGAAGGGCCATGTAGGACAAGCGAGGTCACAAAATGCTACCCATGTGCCGACTCGCAAGCACCAGGACCTGCTCAAGGCGTCGCATCAGTCCAGCAGCTGGCTATTCGTTAGGGTTGTTGCCTTTGACGCCGTGCTCTGCCTTGAGGGCGAGCTGAACCTGCTCAAGCTGGTCCACGATCTGGTCGATGCGCAGAAAATCTTTCACAGGCTGCATCATCAGGGCCTGCAGATCGGCCCGCAAGCGGGCGTAGTCAGCCTCCAAGTCGGGTTTCATGCGAGCCTTCGTATGTGCGAGGTGAAGCCGCCATTGGTCACGGGCGGGGGCTTCAAGGGGTCGGCACGTTCAACAGGCCTCGGAGGCGGCGCAGAGGCTATGCGGATGAAGTTCACCACAGCGTCAGGCGCCGCACGCGGACCATACTGGAGGTCGGGGCCAACCAGGCGCTGCAACTCGCCATAGCCGGTAGCGAGTGCCGCGTCGTAGGCCGAAAACGTCCTGTTGGCGCTCCCTATGGATTTGAATACCGGAGGGTTGCCGTGGCCTTCCAGAATACGCCAGCGAAAATCCCCGGGGGCCGTTTCTTCGACGGTTAGGGCCAGCGAGCGCAACGGCGCGTTGAACTGCGCGCTGACCAGTTTGGACTGATTCATGGCTTGTTCCAGATCCAGGCGAATCCACAGCGATCCGCCTGAAAAATTATTTGAAAATTTTCCTCAAGACTCACCAATATTCACCGATGTTCACCAATGGAACCAGCAGGCATATGAAGATTGAAGATAAAGACGAACCGGTTCAACATCAGTCTAGGCAAATGCAAGCCGGCGCGGGCAGTGCTTCATACCCAGCCAATGTAGGACGGCGCCGATGACAGGGGACAGCGCTCGTGTCACGTGAAAAGCCGCGTCACGTGAAATGGTTATATTGGGACCCGGAGTTACACCATGCTGTCAACGTCATCTGCGGTGATGCCTTTGCCGGCTCCCCCGGCGGCCACGAACAAACACCCTCACTCCCATGAAAAGCCTCTACAAATATTTCTTTCGCGGCCTCATCACCGTTTTGCCGGTGGCCCTGACGCTGTACCTGCTCTATATCTTTCTGGCCTGGACAGAAACTGCGGCCCTCTGGATATTGCGTCCAGTGATAGGCGGCTTTTATGTGCCCGGCCTGGGCCTGGTGTTCGGCATTTTGATCATTCTGGTGATTGGCTTCCTGGTGTCCAAGCCCCGTGTGCGAAAGCTGCTGTCATTTGCCGAACTGCCATTTACCAACCTGCCGGTGGTGAAGAGCATTTACTCGTCGCTGAAAAGCTTTGCAGACTACTTTTCACCGGCCGGCAAGCAGGCGGAACAAAGCGTGGTGATCCTGCGCATGCCTGGTCACCCCCTGGAAATTGTGGGGCTGATCACGCGACGCAGTTTTGCCGATTTGCCCGCAGGCTTTTTGCCGGGTGAACGCGTCGCGGTGTATTTGCCCATGGGCTACATGATTGGCGGCTACACCGTGTTCGTGCCGACCGAGTGGGTGCAGCCCATTGACATGTCGGTGGAAGAAGCGATGCGGTCCTCGCTGATTGCCTGGATGGCACGGCCGACGCCCACCGCGCATCCCGGCGGCGCAGGCCCCGCGACCTGAGCCGGGACACCTTATCGCCTTTTACAGGGCCGCGCCCGGAGCGGCGGAGACCCATGAACGGCAACCCGCAGCTCTTGTGTGGCCCGGGTTTCCGGTGCCCCGAACCCGCCTTGCAATTTTTTCTCACAAGGCTATATTGAACACCCCGTCATAAACACCGCATCTGGCGATGCGCTCCGGCCATGACAACGACAATAACAGGCAGCAGCAAACCTCCACTGTACCGCTCCCTTTATTTTCAGGTGGTGTGCGCCGTGATCGCTGGCGTGGCCCTCGGGCATTTTTATCCTGCCCTCGGCGCCGAAATGAAACCCCTGGGCGATGGTTTCATCAAGCTGATCAAGATGATGATTGCCCCCATCATTTTCTGCACCGTGGTAGTCGGCATCGCGGGCATGGAAGACATGAAGAAAGTGGGCAAGACCGGTGGCCTGGCACTGCTCTACTTCGAAGTCGTCAGCACCTTTGCATTGATCATCGGGCTGGTGCTGGTGAATGTGTTCCAGCCCGGCGCGGGCATGAACGTCGATCCGTCCACGCTCGACACAAAATCCATCGCAGCGTACACCGGCCCGGGCAAGATGGTGGGCACCACCGACTTCCTGCTCAACGTCATACCAGCGACGCTGATCGATGCATTCGCCAAGGGCGAGATTTTGCAGGTGCTGCTGATTGCCGTGATGTTTGGCTTTGCCTTGCACCGCTTCGGCGGGCGCGGCACGCTGGTCTTCGACTTCATCGAAAAAACCTCGCACGTGCTCTTTACCATCGTCGGCTTCATCATGAAGCTGGCTCCCATAGGCGCCTTTGGCGCGATGGCTTTCACCATCGGAAAATACGGCGTCGGCACGCTGTTTTCACTCGGCAAACTGATGGGCGCGTTCTACCTGACCTGCCTGATCTTCATCTTTGTGGTGCTCGGCCTGATTGCGCGCCTGCACGGCTTCAGCATCTGGAAGTTCATCAAGTACATCAAGGAAGAGCTGCTGATCGTGCTGGGCACCTCGTCGTCGGAGTCGGTGTTGCCGCGCATGATGGAGAAAATGGAAAACCTGGGTGCCAAAAAAACCACCGTGGGCCTGGTGATTCCGACGGGTTATTCGTTCAACCTGGACGGCACATCCATCTACCTGACCATGGCGGCGGTGTTTATCGCGCAGGCGACCAACACGCCCATGACGCTCACCCAGGAGTTGACGCTGCTGGCCGTCTTGCTGCTGACGTCGAAGGGAGCAGCCGGCATTACCGGCAGTGGTTTCATCGTGCTGGCCGCCACCCTGTCTGCCGTGGGCACGGTTCCGGTGGCCGGGCTGGCGCTGATCCTGGGGATAGACCGGTTCATGTCGGAGGCGCGGGCGCTGACCAACCTGATCGGCAATGGCGTGGCCACGCTGGTGGTGGCCAAGTGGACGGGTGATCTGGACACCAGCCGGCTGAAAGCCGGCCTGGACAATGAGACCTGGATCGAGGCCCAGGAGCCTGAAGTCCTGCTGGACCAAAAAACGGAGCACATGGCGGGTTCGCGCGAGGCCGAAGCCATCTGACCGGCCGCGCTGCGGAAACGGTCATCCCTGAACGCGGGCCTTTCCCTGCTTTTCCTGCTTTGCGGGGTCTGCCTTTGCGCGGGCTTGGCTTAGCGCGCAGGCCGCTGGGCAGGGCCCGGTCCGCGGCCGGCAATGTGGCGGAAGGTGATGCGGCCCTTGCTCAGGTCGTAGGGCGACAACTCCAGCGACACCTGATCGCCGGCCAGGATGCGGATGTGGTTTTTGCGCATCTTGCCGGAGGTATAGGCCACCAGTTTGTGGCCATTGTCGAGCGTCACGCGGAAACGCGAATCGGGCAGCACTTCGTCCACCAGTCCATGCATTTCAATCAGTTCTTCTTTGGCCATGATGTAACTCCTTGAGAATTTGAAAAAAACCTGTTTGACTATCTGTCTGTCTTTTGGCTTGCTTGTTTAACGTTTATCTGGCTGTCCTGGCTGACCCCGACAGGGGCGGCCGGCAGTCAACAGCAAGCCGGCGATGAGCGCTCATGAATCCAGCGCAGGGCGTGCTCGGTGGCGTAATGCAGCGCGGCTGCCGCGCTGTCAAAAAGGCCGCTGAAACGCAGAACGCGGTCATGCGACGCGCTGCCGCGCCCGGAGCGGATGGAAACCGAAGCGGCGTAACGCCCTTCGCCCTGGTCTTTGGCGAGCGGCGAAACTAGGTATTTGCCCACCGCGATTTTGTTGTGATCAATGTTCATAAATGTCCTGGGCCGGGTTGCCAAGTCGTGGGTCCCGGCTTGTAAGTCGAAAAAATAAAGAGTAAACGGCTTGCGAACAAGCCGGCGGGTGTTCGGTTTCTGCCCGCCAGGCCCCTTGGAAAGGGCTGGGCTGGTTGAGCCTTTGAGGGGCACTGTTGGGGGAGTGCTCGCCAGGAAATGGAACAGTGCTGTGAAGGGTTCAGGGCTCTAGGGGCGCTGAACGCACTGTGAATTCGGGCTCTGGGAAGCGCCGTATTTGAGAAGGAAGCCTGTGGCAAAAGGCTTCGATGTAAAAATCTGGTGCTATACCGAAGCCGCTATTGTAACAGTCTGGCCCGCATCGCGCATCCCAGGCCCTTACCCAGCTTCACGCCCCGGCTTCATTCACGCCTCAAACTGCGGATGAAGCTGCCGGATGCGGTTCAGCGCCATGCCGGCGGCGGCCGTGCGGGTTTCCACGCCGAGCTTGGCGTACACATGCTCCAGATGCTTTTTGACAGTGGCCGGACTGGCACCCAGAATGCCGGCGATGTCGCGGTTGATCTTGCCCTTGATCACCCAGTAGAGCACCTCGGCCTCGCGGGCCGTGAGCTTGAAGCTCAGGCTCATGGCCTCGACCACCGCATCGTCGGAGATCTCGCGCATCACGATCAGCCAGTCGCCCGTGCCGTCACCGTCTGCCCCCGCATCGCCGGTGTGCCGGTGCAGCCGGAATGTCAGCCGGCGCGGCCCCTGTTCCACGGCCAGGCGCGGCGGCTCAAGCTCGCGCCCACCCCCCGCCTCGGCTTGGTGGCGACGCAGCCAGTTCAGCACCGGTTCGGGGGTCTGGGGCGCCGAGGTGCCGTAGTAACGCATCAATAGATCACGCGCCAGCGGAGTTTGCCAGATCAGCCTGCCGTCGCCCGGCCCGCCCATGCGCACCGTGATGCTGGCATAACCGAACGCATCCAGCGCATTGCGCGCCTGACCCGCCTGCCGGGCCTCCTGCCTGGCACGGCGAGCGCCCTGCAGGTGCACGCCCATGCGTGCCATGACCTCCTTGGGCTTGATCGGCTTGGTCACGTAATCAACGCCGCCCGCCTCCAGGGCCGCGACCAGATGCTCGGTCTCCGTCAACCCGGTCATGAAGATGATGGGAATGTGCGCGGTCTCGGCCATGGCTTTCAGGCGCTTGGCCACCTCGAAGCCGTCCATGCCGGGCATCATGGCGTCGAGCAACACGATGTCCGGCACGGCCTGCCGGGCCCGGTTCAGGGCGGCTTCGCCGCTGGTGGCGACCAGCACGGTGTAGCCCGACTCATCGAGCGCGTCGTGCAGCACCGAGAGGTTGTCAGGCACGTCGTCCACGATCAGCACCACATCGCTGTTGGCACGGTCCAGGGTGTGGTCCAGCTTGCGGTCCATAGCGCGGGTGGAGTCAAGCACGCTGTTCATGGGCGGCCTCCTGGTTGGTGAGCTGCCGGCCCATGGCTTCAAACTGGAACTGCCGCGCCAGCGCCCGCATGTCCTCGACGAAAGCGGCAGTAGCGGGTTGCTGCGCTTCAATCTCCGCCAGCTTGTTCATGATGCCGCGGTAAAACCCGAGCGTGACCACTTCGAGCAAGGCTGCCAGCTGCGGCGCATCGGGCAGGACGCGCGGCGGCTGCGCCGCCGGAGCAGGCAGGTAGGTACTGCCTGCCTGCGCCTCATAACACCAGCGCAAGCCGAGGCGCCGCTCCAGCCAGTCGATCAGCTCGGTGTGGCGCACCGGTTTCAGGATGAAATCCTCCGGCGGTATGCCGACATCGTTGTCCAGCCCCTTGTCGAACGCATTGGCCGACACGATCGCCAGGTGGGTGCCGGTGTGCCCGGCACTGCGCACGCGGCGCAGGGTTTCCCAGCCGTCGATGCCCGGCATGGCGAGGTCCATGAAAATAACATCCGGCTGGTAACCGGCGGCCAGCAGGTCCAGGCAATCATGGCCGCTGGCCGCGGTGCGCAGGTCAAAGCCCATGGGCTCGAGCAGCTGCACCAGCAATTCGCGATCGGGCTCCTCGTTGTCCACCACCAGCAGCTTGCGGCGCACCCCCTCGTAGCCGCGTGGCTGGCGCCTGGCCGGTGCGGCGAGCGTGCTTTTGCCGGCGCCGGCAGCCACATGCACTTCGGGCAGAAACAGCCGGACGCGGAACACCGACCCTTCACCCGGCGTGCTGAGCACCGTCATCTCGCCGCCCATCAGGTCGGTCAGCATTTTGGCGATGGTCAGGCCCAGGCCGGCGCCGGGTGTGCCTTCCGCACTGTGGCCGGCCGTGGCGCCGCGCGCGAAGGGCTCAAAAATCTGCGCCAGCTCCGCTTCGCTCATCCCCGGGCCGGTGTCTTCAATGTCGATATAGGCCATCTCGCGCGCATGGCGCAACCGGAAGATCACCTGTCCGTGGGCGGTGAACTTGATGGCATTGCCCAGCAGGTTGATGAGGATCTGGCGGACCCGCTTTTCATCGGCACGCACCAGTTCGGGCAGGTTGCCGGTGGTCTCAAACCGGAAGCCCAGGCCCTTGGCGGCAGCCTGCAACTCGAACATGCCCGCCATTTCATGCACGCAATCGGCAAACTGCATGGGCTTGACCGTGAGCGTGAGCTTGCCCGCCTCGATGCGGGCGATGTCCAGCGTGCCTTCAATCAGCGACAGCAGATGCTCGCCGCCGCGCCGGATCACATTGACCGCCTGCTTGCGGTGCGGCGGTATCGCGGCGTCTTCGCCCATCAGCTGGGCATAGCCCAAAATGCTGTTGAGCGGCGTGCGCAGCTCATGGCTGATGGCGCTGATGTAGCGGCTCTTGGCCTGGTTGGCCTGGTCGGCCGCGTGCCTGGCGTGCTCGGCATGCAGCTTGGCCTGTTGCAGGGCTTCATCGGTCTGGCGGTGCAGCTCGATCTCGCGCATCAGCAAATGCGTCTGCCGGTTGGACTCTTCCTGCGCGACCTGCCGGCTCTTGTGCGCCAGCACCAGCCACCAGGCGACCAGCCCGGCGATGACCAGCAGCGCCATGTAGGCCTTCAAAAAACCCGAGCGCAGGGCCGACCCGGACAGCATGAAGTCGCCGAGTGCCCCCATCTCCTGGTGGTAGAGCAGCCCGAACACGCTGGCCAGCAGCGGCACGATGATCAGCATCAGCAGCAGGAAGTGGCCCAGCCCGGTGTCAAGATAAGGCCAGATGCGGTGCGGCAGCAGCCAGCGCAGGGCCGCCGACCACTGCGCCGACAGGCTTGCCTGCGGCTTGCACAAATCGCCGCAGCGCGCGTCCAGGGTGCAGCACAGCGAGCAGATGGGGCCCTGGTAGGCCGGGCAATGCGCCATGTCGGGGCCTTCATAGGCGCGTTCGCAGATCACGCATTGCTGCGTGGCATAGCGCTGGTACGACGCGTCGGCCTCCGACACTCCCGAACTGCGGGCAATGTAGTAGCGGCCCCTGGTCGCCCAGGCAATCAGCGGCGCCGTCACAAAGGCGGTCCCCATGGCGATCACCGCCGAAAAAGCCCGCGCCAGTTCGCCATACAGCCCAAGGTAGGCCGCCACGGACAGCAGGGAAGCCAGGGCCATGGCGCCCACACCCACCGGGTTGATGTCGTAGAGGTGCGCACGCTTGAATTCGATGCCCCGCGGCGACAGGCCCAGTGGCTTGTTGATGACCAGGTCGGCCACCACGGCCATCACCCAGGCAATGGCAATGTTGGAATACAGGCCCAGCACGTCGCCTAGCGCCTGGAACACATTCATCTCCATCAGCATGAAGGCAATCAGCGTGTTGAACACCACCCACACCACGCGACCGGGGTGGCTGTGCGTCAGGCGCGAGAAGAAGTTGGACCACGCCAGCGAGCCGGCATAGGCGTTGGTGACATTGATCTTGAGCTGCGAGATCACCACGAACAATGCCGTGGCCGCCACCGCCAGACCATAGTCGGGAAACACATATTCATACGCCGCCAGGTACATCTGGTTGGGGTCGACCGCGCGGTCTGGCGGCACCATGTTGGTGATGGCCAGGTAAGCCAGCAGGGCGCCGCCCAGCATCTTGATCACCCCCAGAATCACCCAGCCGGGCCCGCCGACGAGCACCCCGCCCCACCAGCGCCAGCGATTGGCCCGGGTCTGCACCGGCATGAAGCGCAGGTAGTCTGCCTGCTCGCCCATTTGCGTGATCAGCGCAATGCCCACCGTCAACGCAGCACCAAATAAGTGCAAATTGAACTCACTGCCGCCCCCTCTATCACCACCGTAGTGCAGCACCCCTGAAAAAGCACCAGGATTGCGCAGCAATACGTAGATGAAGGGGACCACGAGCATCACGATCCACAAAGGTTGCGTCCAGACCTGCAGGCGGCTGATGGCCGACACCCCGTGGGTGACCAGCGGAATCACGACCAGCGCACAGATCAGGTAACCCCAACTGGGGGGGATGCCCAAGGCCAGGTCCAGCGCGTAGGCCATGACGGCCGCCTCGAGCGCGAAGAAAATGAAGGTGAATGACGCGTAGATCAGCGAGGTGAGCGTGGAGCCGATATAGCCAAAACCCGCACCGCGGGTCAGCAAATCCATGTCAACCCCGTAGCGTGCGGCGTAAATGCTGATGGGCAGCCCCGCCAGAAAAATAATCAGCCCGGTGGCCACAATCGCCCAGAAGGCATTGGTGAAGCCGTATTTCACCAGCAGGGTGGCCCCCACGGCTTCCAGAATCAGGAAGGAGGCCGCGCCAAACGCCGTGTTGGCGACCCGGAACTCCGACCACTTGCGAAAACGCTGGGGGGTAAAGCGCAGCGCATAGTCCTCCATGGTCTCGCTGGCGACCCAGCTGTTGTAGTCGCGCCGGACCTTGATGATGCGCTGCACCGCCACCTCGGGCCTGGCGCACGCGTCCGGCGATGCCGGGGGCGCATCGGGTCGGGCTGGCAGCGGCGAAGGCATGACCGGGGCGTCCATGGGGGGTGGCGGCGAAGTGGTGACCTGTATTCAGTGCAGGTTCTGTGCCATGGAGCCGGGGGCCTCCGGACCGCCCTTGGTCTGCCCACCCTCTTGTGGCACGATGCTTGTGGCACCATTCTTGCACCCCGACTCACCTCAACAAGCAGGCAGCCAGCCCCGAGAGAGCCCCATGGAATTGACCCCCCGAGAAAAAGACAAGCTGCTCATTTTTACCGCGGCCCTGCTGGCCGAGAGGCGCCGCGCCCGCGGCCTCAAGCTCAACTACCCGGAAGCCGTCGCACTGATCAGCGCGGCCGTGATGGAAGGCGCACGCGACGGCAAAACCGTGGCCCAGCTCATGAGCGAAGGCCGCACCATCCTCGGCCGGGCCGATGTGATGGACGGCATCGCCGAGATGATTCCCGACATCCAGGTGGAAGCCACCTTCCCCGACGGCACCAAGCTCGTGACCGTGCACCAGCCCATTGTTTGAGCGGGCCGCGCCGCTTTTATCACGCACCCCTCCACCCTGCCTCACCCCGCCCATCACCTCCCCGCCGCCCCCTTCACCTACCTTCGATTGCTCATCATGAAAACTCCCAACGCTCTCAAAAAAACAGCTGTTTTCCCAATGATCATGTGGGCTGGTGCCGCATGGGCCCATGAAGGACATGGCATGGACGCCACCATGGGCGCCACCCACTGGCACGCCACCGACACCTGGGGGTTTCTGGCGGTGGCCGCGCTGACGGCGCTGGCCATCTGGATGTCCCGTGGCGGCAAATAAGCAAAACAACCATTGAGGCAGCCATGACACCCGGCGAACTGTTTACCGACGGCCCCGACCACATCCTCAATGTCGGGCGGCGCACGCTGACACTGGTCGTGCAAAACACCGCGGACCGTCCCATCCAGGTGGGTTCGCACTACCACTTTGCCGAAACCAATGCCGCACTGGGCTTTGACCGCGAGGCGGCGCGCGGCATGCGGCTGAATATTGCCTCCGGTACGGCCGTGCGCTTTGAGCCGGGCCAGCAGCGCACGGTGGAGCTGGTGGACTATGCGGGCGAGCGGAAGGTGTTTGGCTTCCGGGGCCTGGTACAGGGTGGCCTGGACGAATTCGGGCAGAGTCAAAAGGGAACGACGTAATGGCAACCATTGGCAGACGCGCCTATGCGGAAATGTTTGGCCCCACCGCGGGTGACCGCCTGCGGCTGGCCGACACCGACCTGGTGGTGGAGGTGGAAGCCGACTACACGCTGCTGCGCGCCGGCAGCTACGGCGAAGAAGTGAAATTCGGCGGCGGCAAGACCATTCGCGATGGCATGGCGCAGTCGCAAAAAACCCGCGCCGAGGGGGCGATGGACACGGTGATGACCAACGCCCTCATCATCGACCACTGGGGCATCGTCAAGGCCGACATCGGCCTCAAAGGCGGCCGCATCGCCGCCATTGGCAAGGCCGGCAACCCCGACACCCAACCCGGCGTGGACATGATCATTGGCCCCGGTACCGAGATCATCAGCTGCGAAGGCATGATCGTCACCGCCGGCGGCATCGACTCGCACATCCACTTCATTTGCCCGCAGCAGATTGAAGAAGCCCTCACCTCGGGCGTGACGACCATGCTGGGCGGCGGCACCGGCCCGGCCACCGGTACGTTTGCCACCACCTGCACACCCGGTCCCTGGAACATCGAGCGCATGCTGCAGGCGGCAGACGCCTTCCCGATGAACCTGGGCTTTCTGGGCAAGGGCAACGCCAGCCTGCCCGCTGCGCTGCACGAGCAGATCAACGCCGGCGTGATTGGCCTGAAGCTGCATGAAGACTGGGGCACCACGCCGGCCGCCATCAGCAACTGCCTGGATGTGGCGGAGGAAACCGACACGCAGGTGGCGATTCACAGCGACACGCTCAATGAATCGGGCTTTGTCGAAAACACGATTGCCGCCACCAAAGGCCGCACCCTCTGCGCCTTTCATACCGAAGGCGCCGGCGGCGGCCATGCGCCCGATATTTTGCGGGTGGTGGGCGAGCAGAACTTTTTGCCGTCTTCCACCAACCCGACCATGCCCTACACGGTCAATACGCTGGACGAGCATGTCGACATGCTGATGGTGTGCCACCACCTCGACGCGGGCATTGCCGAAGACCTGGCCTTTGCCGAAAGCCGCATCCGCAAGGAAACCATCGCGGCGGAAGACATCCTGCATGACCTGGGCGCGATCAGCATGTTCAGCTCCGACAGCCAGGCCATGGGCCGGGTCGGCGAGGTCATCATCCGCACCTGGCAGACCGCGCACAAGATGAAGCAGCAGCGCGGCAAACTGCCCGGCGACAGCGACCGGCACGACAACTTCCGCGCCAAGCGCTACATCAGCAAATACACCATCAACCCGGCGATTGCCCACGGCATCTCGCACGAAGTCGGCTCGGTCGAAGTCGGCAAATGGGCCGACCTGGTGGTATGGAAGCCGGCGTTTTTCGGCATCAAGCCGTCCGTCATCCTCAAGGGCGGCTTCATCGCGATGGCAGCGATGGGCGACCCGAATGCGTCGATACCCACGCCGCAGCCCGTGCATTACCGTCCCATGTTTGGCGGTTTCGGCGGCGCCATTGCCAGGGGCTCCCTCACATTTGTCTCGCAGGCCGGGATGAATGCCGGCATCAAGGACCGTTTCGGCCTCGCCAAGACGCTCAGCGCCGTCAAGAACATCCGCGGGGTGCGCAAGCAGCACATGGTCCACAACGACTATGCGCCCACAATGGAAGTCGATGCCCAGACCTACCTGGTGCGTGCCGACGGTCAGCTGCTGACCTGTGAGCCGGCCAGCAGCCTGCCGATGACGCAGCGTTATTTCCTGTTCTGAAGAACGCTGAAGAACGATTCTCGGCCGCCAGAACCAGCCCATGGTGTGGCGGGCTGCGTCCAACCCTTGTTTACGCAGGGCTTGCCGCGCTGGCATACTCGTTTTTTTAAGGTTAAACGTGATCCAGGTTTCCAAAGTCATTCCACAGGGCGCGGGTCTCGCGCCCGTTCTCGTCAAACGCGCATCGACCGTCGAACTCGACTGGGACGTGCGCCAGAAAAGCCGCTTCGACGCGACCGATTCGCTGGGCCGCCCGCTCGGCGTTTTTTTGCCGCGCGGCACCCTGGTGCGTGGCGGCGATGTGCTGGTCGCCGAAGATGGTTCGATGGTCAGGGTCATTGCCTCGCCGCAGCCGGTGCTGCGCATCACGGCGTGCAGCGCACACGGCTCGCCGTTTGACCTGACCCGCGCGGCCTACCACCTCGGCAACCGCCATGTGCCCATCGAACTCAAGCCCGATCACCTCAAGATCGAGCCCGACCATGTGCTCGCCGACATGCTGCGCGCCATGCATTTGATCGTCAATGAAGTCGAGGAAGCATTTGAGCCGGAGGGCGGGGCTTACAGCGCCGGGGGCCATGGCCATAGCCATGATCACGGCGGCCACGACCACGACCACGACCACGGCGAGCATGACCATAGCGCCCATGACCATGCGCCGGCCACACCGGTCAAAGCGGCAACGCCCGCTGCCCATGTGCACGGGCCCGACTGCAACCACGGCCACGATCATACGCACGAGGCCAAGCCGGCCACGATACAGATCCACAAACGCCGGCCCGCAAACCCCTAAATCCTCTGATCCATTAAACCCCGTGGACATGCCAGCCTCCCCCGCAGCGCAACTGCCGGCAGCCAGCCTGCTGCAGCTGATCTGGCTGGCCTCGCCCGCCCTGCCGGTCGGCGGCTTCTCCTACTCCGAAGGCCTGGAAACAGCGGTGGAGCGAGCCGGTGTCACGACCGAAGCCCTGGCCGGTGATTGGCTCCGGGACCAATTGCACCTGAGCCTCGCACGCGGCGACCTCGCCGTCATCGCGCAGGCGATTCCGGCCTGGCGATCGGGCGATGTGGTGCGCATTCGTGAGCTCAATGACTGGGTTCTGCAAACCCGCGAGACCAGCGAAATGCGGGCCCAGGCCGAGCAGATGGGCAGGTCGCTGCTCGACTGGTTGCGCAACCATGACGGCGCCAATGCGCAACACATAGCAGCCTGCGCACAGATGCAGCCGACCTACCCCGTCGCATTTGCGCTGGCCGCGTCGCAAACGGCCGCGGGCGTGCGCGACTGCCTGCTGGCTTATGCCTTTGGCTGGGCGGAGAACATGATGCAGGCCGCGCTCAAGTCCGTGCCCCTGGGCCAGAGCGCGGGCCAGCGCATGCTCGCGCGCCTGGCCAGCGACATCCCCGCCGCCGTCGAGGCCGCGATCCTGCTGCCTGATCACGAGCGACAGGCGTTTTCGCCCATGCTTGCCATTCTTTCTTCCCAGCACGAAACCCAGTATTCGCGGCTGTTCCGCTCCTGAATGTCCCGAACGCCCTGAACCTGAACGTCCTGAACGTCCTGAACGTCCTGAACGCCAACGTATCCAACCAGAGTAAACCCATGAGCTTGCACCACATCGCCAACCGCACCAAAAAACTGCCGCCCCTGCGCGTCGGCATAGGCGGGCCTGTCGGCTCCGGTAAAACCACACTGCTTGAAATGCTGTGCAAGGCCATGAAGAACAAGTACGACCTGGTGGCCATCACCAACGACATCTACACCAAGGAAGACCAGCGCCTGCTGACCGTGAGCGGTGCGCTGGCCGCCGAGCGCATCATGGGCGTGGAAACGGGCGGCTGCCCGCACACGGCCATACGCGAAGACGCGTCCATCAACCTGGAAGCCATTGACCGCATGCTGGTGGACTTTCCCGACGCCGATGTGGTGTTCGTCGAGTCGGGCGGCGACAATCTGGCCGCCACCTTCAGCCCGGAACTGAGCGACCTGACCATCTACGTGATCGACGTCGCCGCCGGCGAAAAAATCCCGCGCAAAGGCGGCCCCGGCATCACCAAAAGCGATTTGTTCGTCATCAACAAAACCGACCTCGCCCCCTACGTGGGCGCCGACCTGGGCGTGATGGAAGCCGACACCATACGCATGCGCACCACACCAAAAGGCCTGAAACCCTTCGTGATGACCAACCTCAAGACCAACGCGGGCCTGGCCGAAGTGATCGCGTTCATCGAAACCAAAGGCATGCTGCAGGCCGGCTGAGCGGCAGATACCTCAGCCCAGTCTTTTGGGTTTATTCGAGTCCATCTCAAGCCTGGGTTAAAATTACCGGTCCGGAAGCTTGGCAGAGCGGTTGAATGCAGCAGTCTTGAAAACTGCCGAGGATGCGAGTCCTCCGTGAGTTCGAATCTCACAGCTTCCGCCAATAACCGCATGAACAGGGCCTTCGGGCCCTTTTTCTTTTCCCCGTCATCTCGTCCATCAACGTCGATGCGACATCATGAGTTGATGTGCGACTCCTGTTTCGTTGCGGAGCGCTTCAGGCTCTGCTCTTGATAGCTGCATCATGGCCAGCGGCGACCTTGTCAGTCAGTCGGTTCTCGAAAGAACTTCTGATACCGAAATTGAAGCACAAGGAATGCCCAAAAAGCCTCCCGCTCGCTGGGCGGCAGCGTAGTCTCCGGAATCCTCATTGGCGGCAGGAAGTACTTTGACACCTTCGCTGCTGATTTTTCCGCGGCATGGACCGGCGAAGACAAGGATGAAATTCACAATTCGTTCGCTGCGTACGACGATATTTACGACCTAGCAAAGCGAAAGCAACTGCCGATGCCGCCGCAATACATACATTTGCAAAATGCGAGGATTCAGTTCCTAAACGGCAGCATGCCTACCAATGGAGGTGTTCTTTGGCGCGGCAAGATCAATGCCGTTTCTGGCTTTCATCTGGGGGTGCTGGCGTACGGTGGCAACAAATCATTCATGCCCAAGCCGCTTTGCGAGGCGGCTTAATTTGTCAGGTGCTACAGGGCCCATTCGATCAAGCTCTAGTGCTTTTTCCACCGCGCCTCTGCGGCGCTTAATACGAATGGCACTTACTTTGGCTCATAGGCATGACCATGCCTCTGGACGTGTCGGCGAGCCTGGTCGCGGGGCACCTTCAACCAGGGGTAGGGTTTGGGCCTTCGTTTTCGCATTCGCGGCTCGATGCGTCCGGGTCGATGGCCGACCCTGCATTGTGCGATCAACGTGAATAGCCGCCCGCAATCCTTCGTGGCCGAGAGGCCTCGCGAGACCCACTCTGTCCACAGTTGCACCGTGTGCTTG
>NZ_JBFUKG010000026.1:0-41994 GCF_056400945.1 Polaromonas sp. P4_H1
GCACTTCACCGGCGAGATCTACGTGCTGAGCAAGGACGAAGGCGGCCGCCACACGCCCTTCTTCAACAACTACCGCCCCCAGTTCTACTTCCGCACGACGGACGTGACGGGCGCGATCGAGTTGCCAGAAGGCAAGGAAATGGTCATGCCAGGCGACAACGTGTCGATCACCGTCAAGCTGATCAACCCGATCGCCATGGAAGAAGGCCTGCGCTTTGCCATCCGCGAAGGCGGCAAGACCGTTGGCGCCGGCGTTGTGGCCAAGATCATTGCGTAATCCTGCAAACCTTTAAGGAATTACCATGGCCACCAAGCAAAAAATCCGCATCCGCCTGAAGGCGTTTGACTACAAGCTGATCGACCAGTCGGCAGCTGAAATCGTTGATACTGCCAAGCGCACCGGCGCGATTGTCAAGGGCCCCGTGCCCCTGCCAACCCGCATGAAGCGTTTTGACATCCTGCGTTCGCCCCACGTCAACAAGACGAGCCGCGACCAGCTGGAAATCCGTACGCACCAGCGCCTGATGGACATCGTTGACCCCACGGATAAAACCGTGGACGCGTTGATGAAGCTCGATCTGCCAGCCGGCGTGGACGTCGAAATCAAGCTGCAGTAAGCAAAAAATCGGGGTTTCGGCCACAAGCCAGATCCCAAATCGACAGGTTTTTGCCCGGGTTTGCCATTTTTGGCGACCTGGGCTATACTCTTGGGCTGTCCTTTGTATGTTGGCTTCTTGCTTGCATGGATCGGACGGTTTTATTAACAGTCTTTCACGTTAAAACGTCTGCGGCCAATTGAAGTCGCAGCGGTGAAAGTTACGAAAGAACACATCATGAGTCTGAGCAACTCCCTCGGGTTGCTGGGCCGCAAAGTTGGCATGATGCGTCTGTTTACGGATGATGGGGACACAGTTCCTGTTACCGTGGTGGATGTATCGAACAACCGCGTGACCCAGGTTAAAACCGAAGCAAATGACGGCTACGATGCCCTCCAAGTGGCATTTGGCGCGCGCAAAGCATCGCGCGTGACCAAGCCGGCCGCCGGCCACCTTGCGAAAGCAGGCGTTGAAGCTGGTGAAATCCTGAAAGAATTCCGCGTGACGGCTGACGTCGCAGGCAAATACGCCGCCGGTACCGTTGTGCCTGCAGCCGACGTGTTTGCTGTGGGCCAGCTGGTGGACGTGCAGGGCACCTCCATTGGTAAAGGCTACGCCGGCACCATCAAGCGCCACAACATGAGCTCGCAACGCGCGTCGCACGGTAACAGCCGTTCGCACAACGTTCCCGGCTCCATCGGTATGGCGCAGGATCCCGGTCGCGTGTTTCCTGGTAAACGCATGACGGGCCACCTGGGCGACGTCACCGTGACCACGCAAAACCTGAACATCGTGCGCATTGACGAAGCCCGTCAACTGCTGATGATTCGCGGCGCTGTGCCTGGTTCCAAGGGCGGTTTTGTCACGGTTCGTGCCGCGATCAAAGCCAAGCCCACCACCGCTGCTAAAGGAGCGAACTGATGCAGGTCGAACTCCTGAATGACCAAGGTCTGGCTTCGTCCAAAGTGGACGTGCCTGATACCGTGTTTGGTCGCGAATACAACGAAAGCCTGATTCACCAGGTGGTCGTGGCCTTCCAGGCCAACGCCCGCCAGGGTACCCGGGCCCAGAAGGACCGTGAGCAGGTCCGTCACTCGACCAAGAAGCCTTTTAAGCAAAAGGGAACCGGTCGTGCACGTGCTGGTATGACGTCTTCGCCACTGTGGCGCGGCGGCGGTCGTATCTTCCCGAACATGCCTGATGAAAACTTCACGCAGAAAATCAACAAGAAGATGTATCGCGCCGGCATGGCATCGATCTTCTCGCAACTGGCGCGCGAAGGCCGCCTGGCTGTGGTTGATTCCCTGGCTGTGGATTCACCCAAGACGAAAGTCCTGGCTGACAAGTTCAAGGCTATGAACCTCAACTCGGTGCTGGTCATCGCTGATGTGGTTGATGAAAACCTGTACCTGGCTTCCCGCAACCTGGTGAACATCCTCGTGGTTGAGCCCCGTTACGCCGATCCGGTGTCGCTGGTTCACTACAAGAAGGTTCTGGTCACCAAGGCTGCCATGGACCAACTCAAGGAGATGTTCGCATGAGCGCCGTGAACTCCAAAACCAAATTCGACGAAGGCCGCCTGATGCAGGTTCTGGTCGCTCCCATCGTGTCTGAAAAGGCCACGATGATCGCAGACAAGACCAATGCCGTGACCTTCAAGGTGCTGCAGGACGCTACCAAGTTTGAAATCAAGGCTGCTGTGCAGCTGATGTTCAAAGTGGACGTCCAGTCAGTTGCCGTCCTCAACATCAAAGGCAAGACCAAGCGCTTTGGCAAATCCGTGGGCCGCCGCGACAACATTCGCAAGGCCTACGTGACGCTCAAGCCAGGTCAAGAGCTCAACCTCGGTGGGGAGTCTGCGTAATGGCTGTCATTAAAATGAAACCCACCTCGCCGGGTATGCGCGGCATGGTGAAGATCTCCCGGGATCACCTGCACAAGGGTGAGCCTTACGCGCCGCTGCTGGAGCCACAATTCCAGAAGTCCGGCCGTAACAACAACGGGCACATCACGGTTCGCCACAAGGGCGGTGGTCACAAGCATCACTACCGTGTAGTGGACTTCAAACGCAACAAGGACGCCATTCCGGCCAAGGTCGAGCGTATCGAGTACGACCCCAACCGCACGGCCCACATTGCATTGCTCTGCTACGCCGACGGCGAGCGCACCTACATCATTGCCCCTCGCGGCCTTGAAGTCGGCGCCACGCTGATCAGTGGTTCGGAAGCGCCGATTCGCGTGGGTAACACCCTGCCGATCCGCAACATTCCTGTCGGTTCGACGATTCACTGCATCGAGATGCAAATCGGCAAGGGCGCGCAAATCGCCCGTTCCGCCGGCACCTCTGCAACCTTGTTGGCCCGCGAAGGTACCTACGCCCAGGTGCGTATGCGCTCCGGTGAAGTTCGCAAGATCCACATCGAATGCCGCGCCACCATCGGTGAAGTCGCCAACGAAGAACACAGCCTGCGCCGTCTCGGCAAGGCCGGTGTGAAGCGCTGGATGGGTATTCGCCCGACCGTTCGCGGTGTGGTGATGAACCCGGTTGACCACCCGCACGGCGGTGGTGAAGGCAAGACCGGCGAAGGCCGTCATCCTGTCGACCCATGGGGTAACCTGACCAAGGGCTACCGCACCCGCAACAACAAGCGCACGCAAGTGATGATTGTTTCGCGTCGCAAGAAGTAAGGCTAACCCATGACACGTTCACTCAAAAAAGGTCCGTTTGTCGACCATCATTTGGTAGCCAAAGCCGACAAGGCCGTTACCAACAAGGACAAAAAGCCGATCAAGACCTGGTCGCGTCGCTCCATGATCCTGCCCGAGTTCATCGGCCTGACCATTGCCGTTCACAACGGCAAGCAGCACGTGCCTGTCTACATCACCGATCAGATGGTGGGCCACAAGCTGGGCGAGTTTGCATTGACTCGCACCTTCAAAGGTCATCCAGCTGATAAAAAAGTTGTGAAGAAATAAGGAAAGACCATGGAAACACGTGCAACCCTCCGGGGCGTTCGTCTGTCGGTCGACAAAGGCCGCCTGGTCGCTGACCTGATTCGCGGCAAGAAAGTGGATCAAGCACTCAACATCCTGAATTTCACGCAGAAAAAAGCTGCTGGAATCATCAAGAAGGTGGTTGAGTCCGCCATCGCCAACGCTGAACACAACGATGGTGCCGATATCGACGAGTTGAAGGTGAAAACCATTTACGTCGAACAAGGCGCCACGCTCAAGCGTTTTTCTGCGCGCGCAAAAGGCCGCGGCAACAGCATCAGCAAACCCACGTGCCATGTGTACGTGGTGGTTGGCAACTAAAGGCAGCAGGATATGGGACAAAAAATCAACCCAACCGGGTTTCGCCTCGCAGTTAGCCGCAACTGGGCCAGCCGCTGGTACGCAAGCAACCGTGATTTTGCCGGCATGCTGGCAGAAGACATCAAGGTGCGCGAGTACCTCAAGGCCAAGCTGAAGAACGCTGCGGTTTCGCGCGTTCTGATCGAGCGCCCCGCCAAGAATGCCCGCATCACGATTTTCTCGGCACGTCCGGGCGTCGTGATCGGCAAAAAGGGCGAGGACATCGAGAACCTCAAGAAAGAACTGAGCCGCCAGCTGGGCGTGCCGGTCGCCGTGAACATCGAAGAAGTTCGCAAGCCTGAAATTGATGCCAAGCTCATCGCTGACAGCATCACGCAACAGCTTGAAAAACGCATCATGTTCCGCCGTGCGATGAAGCGCGCCATGCAAAACGCCATGCGTCTGGGTGCCCTGGGCATCAAGATCATGTCGTCGGGCCGCCTCAATGGCATTGAAATCGCCCGTTGCGAGTGGTACCGCGAAGGTCGCGTGCCGCTTCACACCCTGCGCGCCGACATCGACTACGGCACCTCTGAAGCCAAGACCACCTATGGTGTGATCGGCGTCAAGGTCTGGGTCTACAAAGGCGACACGCTGGGCCGTGGCGAATCACCTGGCGCCAAACTGGATGCCGCTCCTTCTGACGAAGAGCGCAAGCCTCGCGGCCCGCGTCGTGACGCCCGTCCTGGTTCTGACCGTCCTGCTCCACGTGGTGCCCGTGCACCGCGCGCACCGGCCGGCGGCACCAATACGGCGCCCGCCGATGGCAGCGACAAACCGGCCGAAGCTACCCCTGGTAGCGACGCCCCGAAAACTACCGTTAAGCGCGTACGCAAAGCCGCGCCAGCTGCAGCAGCTGACGGTACCAAGACCGAGTAATCGGTCGGAATAACGGAGAAAAACCATGCTGCAACCCGCTCGCAGAAAATACCGCAAAGAGCAAAAAGGCCGCAACACCGGCGTCGCAACCCGGGGTAACTCGGTCGCGTTCGGTGACTTCGGCCTGAAGTGCACCGACCGTGGTCGGCTCACTGCTCGTCAAATTGAAGCCGCACGCCGTGCGATTTCCCGTCACGTCAAACGTGGCGGCCGTATCTGGATCCGTGTCTTTCCGGACAAGCCGATTTCCCAAAAGCCTGCTGAAGTGCGTATGGGTAACGGTAAAGGTAACCCGGAGTACTACGTGGCTGAAATCCAGCCCGGCAAGATCGTTTTTGAAATCGTCGGTGTGCCTGAAGAGCTGGCCCGCGAAGCGTTCCGCCTGGCATCCGCCAAGCTGCCGCTGCGCACCACCTTCGTCAGCCGCATGATCGGCCAGTAAGGGGAAATGACAATGACCAAATCTACTGAACTGCGCCAAAAAGACGTTGCCGGCCTGAAAACCGAAGTCAAAGAGCTGCAAAAAGCCCACTTTGGCCTGCGTATGCAAAAAGCCACGCAGCAACTCACCAACACTTCCACGCTGCGTTCCACGCGTCGCAGCATCGCTCGCGCCAAGACCATCCTGGCCGAGACCATCGTCAAGCAAGGAGCCAAAAAATGACGGAAGCTAAAAAATCCCTCAAGCGCACCTTGATCGGCAAGGTGGTCAGCGACAAGCGCGCCAAAACCGTGACCGTGCTGGTTGAGCGCCGCGTCAAGCATGAGCTGTACGGCAAGATCGTGTCCCTGTCCAGCAAGTACCACGCGCATGATGAAAAGGGCGAGTACCACACGGGCGACGTGATCGAGATCACCGAAAGCCGTCCTATTTCCAAGACCAAAAACTGGGTTGTGACCCGTTTGGTGGAGAAGGCCGCTGCCGTCTAAGTCTGGACCCCTTCAGGCTTTGACTGCAAGTCATCAGAAACGGCTCACAATGTGAGCCGTTTTTGTTTCCGTCCTAGAATCACATCCGTTTTATACCCAACCAGGAGCACTCCATGATCAAAGTAGGCGACACCCTTCCGGCAGCGACGCTGATGGAATTTTCCGAAGTTGAAGGCAATGGTTGCAGCATTGGCCCCAACCCGGTCGATGTAGCCAAGGCCACCGCCGGCAAAACCATTGCCCTGTTCGCACTGCCAGGTGCTTTCACCCCCACCTGCTCGGCCAAGCATGTGCCGGGTTATGTCGAGAAGGCGGCCGAGTTCAAGGCTGCCGGCGTCGATGAAATCTGGTGTGTGAGCGTGAACGACGCGTTTGTCATGGGCGCCTGGGCGCGCGACCAGAAGACGGACGGCAAGGTTCGCATGCTGGGCGACGGCAGTGCAGACTTTGCCAAGGCGACCGGTCTGACGCTGGACCTCACGGCGCGCGGCATGGGCCTGCGCAGCAACCGCTACTCCATGCTGGTCAAAGATGGCAAGGTGGTGAGCCTCAACGTCGAAGGCCCCGGCAAGTTTGAAGTCAGCGATGCGGCCACGCTGCTGGCGCAAGCCAAGGCCTGACGCTCGCCGATTCCGGAGAAAAGCCACCGTTCGCGAGAACGGTGGCTTTTTAATGTCTCCCGGGAAGCGACCGCGGCAGGTGGGCGCGGGCCACCGGGCATCGCCGATATTGCTATTTATTCAATAGCTGCAAAATCATGATTCATGGGCCTTGAAGCCGAGCCGGCTCAGAGGTCGACCTTCAGGTAGTGCGCACCCGCAATCGGGTTGTGGTAGTACGGCGGAATCTCCGCAAAGCCCAACTCCGTATACAGGGCGCGGGCCGACTCCATGTCATCCAGCGTATCCAGCAGCACGCTGTGGTAGCCCGCCGCGCGCGCCGCATCGAGTACCGCCTCGGCCAGCTGGCGGCCCAGGCCGAAGCGCCGGAACGCCTTGCGCACATACAGGCGCTTCATCTCGGCGGCATTGGGGTAGTCCACGGCGTCAAGGGCGCGCAATGCGCAGCAGCCGGCGACCTCGCCGTCCACCAGGGCCAGCAGCAGCACCCCTTGCGGCGCGTCGTAGGCGCCCGGCAAATCGGCCAGCTCAGCCTCGAATCCCTGGAAGCACAAATCGATGCCCAACTGCTCCGCGTACTCGGTGAAGATCAGCCGGGTCGTGGCCAGCTGGTCGGGCGTGACCGGCGTGATGAACTGGATGGAAGGTGGTTGCACGGCGTCGGCGGCGGAAAATCGATAACCAGTGTAGCGCCGTTTGCCGCGAACCAGGCTGATCCCGGTTTGCGGTCCCTGCCTCAGAACGCAGGTGCCGACAGGCTGGACACCCAATACGCCACAGCCGCGCACGCGGCCAGAATCAGCAGCGCTGACACGCGTGAGACCGTGTCATCACGCGAGGGTGGTGCGGGCATCACCAGCTCCTTGTCGCCGTGCAGCATGGCGCTCACCAGCTTGTTTTTGCGGCGCAGGTAAAAAATGATGGCCAAAAGGTGCAGCAGCACCAGCGCCAGCAGCACCCATTTGCCAATGTTCTTGTGGTAACTGGTCGCCAGGCTGACGGTGGCGTTTGACACAAAGCGCGTCAGCGGCCCGGCAAAGGCGATCTCATCGTCGCTGAGCAGGCCACTGCCCACCTGCATCAGCAGAAACCCGAGCATGGCAAAAACCGATCCGGCACCAATGGGGCTGTGGCCCACGCTGTGCTCGGGCTGGCCTTGCCCCTTGAGGTAGTTGATGACACTTTGGGGCGTATAGATAAAAGCGCCAAAGCGCGACCAGCGCCCGCCCACCAGGCCCCAGATGATGCGAAACAGCAGCAGCGCCAGCACGGCATAGCCGAGGCGAAAGTGCCAGAGCATGGCGTTGCCGCCGATGGTGCCGGTGATCGCCTGGCCAATCACGCAGACGACCAGCGCCCAGTGGAAAAGCCGCGTTGGCAAATCCCAGACCCGCACCCTGTTCAGGCTTTTGTTGTTGTTGTTGGACATGCGCATTCCTCGTTTGTAATGGGTTGCTTTATATCAGGGCTGAGAGGTGCGGGTTGCCTGCCGGACGATGGCCGACCGGTTGGTGTTTTCCCGCGGTGCATTAGTTCCTGGGGAACTCATGGGCCGCCGCACGCTCTAGCAGCTTGGCAACAAGCCAAATAGCGTTGCCGGTCGGTGCATGTTCAAAAACTCCCACGAGGCACAACATGAAAGCTTTAACCTGTATCGCTGCCGCGGCCACGCTGATCGCCCTGGCCGCTCCGGCCGCCGCGCAGTTTGCCAAACCGGAAGATGCCATCAAATACCGCCAGAGCGCGATGTTTGTCATGAACCAGCATGTCACCCGCATCGGAGCCATGGCGTCGGGCAAAGCACCATTCGATGCCGCCGTGGCGGCCGACAATGCCGAGATCGTTGCCGACATGTCCAAACTGCCCTGGGCTGGCTTCATGCCGGGCACTGACAAAGGCGGCAACACCAAGGCCAAGCCTGAAATCTGGACCGAGCAGGCCAAATTCAGGGAAACCAACGAGAAGCTGATGGCTGAAACGGCCAAGCTGGCCGCTGCCGCCAAAACGGGCAACCTCGACGCCTTGAAAACCGCTTTCGCGGCCACCGCTGACACCTGCAACTCATGTCACGACGCTTTTCGCAACAAGTAATCCGGTTTACGCCCGGTGATTGCGGGATGTGTCTGAAATAACAGGTCCTAACCCGCGAGCATGGTTTTCCCAGGGCGCCGAAGTTCCTGTGGAACTTATCAGGCTTGGCTAAACTCCAGCAGGTTGGCGGTTTGTCGACAAGCCGCCAGTCACCCCTGTCAGTCAAGAACCACGAGGAAAATGAAAACAATGAAAATTTTCGCCTGCGCCGCTGTTGCCGCCACCCTGTTCGCCCTGGCCGCACCGGCCTCTGCCCAGTTTGCCAAGCCTGAAGATGCCATCAAATATCGCAAGAACGCCCTGTTCGTGATGCAGCAAAACTTTAGCCGCGTCGCCAGCATGGCCAGTGGCCGCACGCCTTTTGATGCCAAGGTAGCGGCAGAGAGCGCCGAAACGGCAGCTTACCTGTCAAAGCTGCCTTGGGCCGCTTTTATGGCCGACACGGACAAGGGCGAAACCAAGGCCAAGCCGGAAATCTGGAAAGAGCCGGCCAAGTTCAAGGACGCATCAGAAAAAACGCAGGCCGAGATGGTCAAGCTGGCGGCCGCCAGCAAAACCGGCAACATCGATCAAATCAAGACCGCCGTGGCTGCCGTGGGTGGCTCTTGCAAGGCCTGCCACGACGCTTTCCGCAAGGAGTGAACTGTGCGTGAAGGCTGGCCCTTGCCGGGTCAGCTTTTTCTGTGAAAGCCCGCGCTTCACCGGAACAACAAGAAAAGGCCAATTTCCCGCGAAATTGGCCTTTTTCTTTGCTTTGTTAGCGCCGGAACTTCGGCCTGGACGGGGTCAGGTTTCAGCCAGCAACTTTTCAATCAACTGGTGCAGCGCCGCAAAATCCGGCTCGCCCACATATTGCTTGACGATCTCGCCGCGCTTGTTCACCAGGTAAGTGGTGGGCGTGAGCTGCACATCGCCCCAGGCCTTGGCCACGGCGCCTGTGTTGTCTATCGCCACCTGGAAGGGGAGTTGGCGCGTCTGTGTGTAATTGACAACATAACTGGGCGGGTCATAACTCATGGCCACGGCCAGCGTGTCGTAGCCCTGGCTTTTGTATTTGTTATAGGTCGAAATGACCTTGGGCATCTCGGCCACGCAAGTCACGCAACTGGTGGCCCAGAAATTGACCAGGGTGACCCTGCCCTTGAGGTCGGCCGTGGTTTTCTTGCTGCCGTCCAGCAATACGAAGGTGGACTCCGGCGCGGTTTGGGTGCCGCTGCAGCCGGCAAGTGCCGCGGCAACAGCTGCGCCAGCCAGTGCCATGCGGCATACTGCCAGGACGGAAATACGTTTCATCAGGAAGGTTCTCACCATGTTGCGTCGTAATTTTAACCAGGCCGGCGTCAGCGCGCTGGGCACGCTGATACTGGCCACCTACCAGCAGGCCCATGCGCTTTCGCTGGGCGATCTGACCAATGCCGAGGCCAGCAGCGGCCTGAAAACCGCCCTCGAGAGGGGCGCCTTGGCGGCCGTAGCCCTGCTGGGCAAGACGGATGGATTCCTCGGCAACCCAAAAGTTCGCATTCCTTTGCCTGGTTACCTTGAAGACGCGTCGAAACTGCTCAAAACCTTCGGTCAGGGCAAGCGCATTGACGAGTTGGTGGTGTCCATCAACCGCGCAGCCGAGGCCGCCGTGCCCATGGGCAAGGACTTGCTGGTTGGCGCTGTCAAGGCCATGAGCGTGACCGACGCCAAAAACATCCTGCAGGGCGGCGAAACCTCGGTCACCAATTTCTTTGCCGAAAAAACGCGTGCCCCGCTGGGCGTGAAATTCCTGCCCGTGGTGACCAAAGCCACCGAAAAGGTCGGTCTGGCCAACAAGTACAACGAGGTCGCCGGCAAGGCCGCCGGCTTCGGCCTGGTCAAAAAAGAGGACGCCAACATCCAGCAGTACGTCACTGGCAAGACGCTGGATGGCCTGTACCTCATCATCGGTGAAGAGGAAAAGAAAATCCGCCAGGATCCCGTGGGGACCGGCAGCGAGATTCTGAAGAAGGTGTTTGGCGCGATGAAGTAAGGCCACACCCGGCCCCGGCGGTTGGCCAACAGGTCTTGCGCAGCGTGAAGGGGAACGACAGCCGCCATCAAAAGGAGAGGGCAGCTTGGGAGCCTCCTAATGAAAGACAGACAGGCGCCGCCCGCCAAGAGTCCCCATCGCAGGGCAAAGCGGAGAAGCGCTATTGCTGCTCCTGCTACTTTGCTATTTCTTCCGCGGGTCGTCTGCCGGATTCAAATAGGTAACCCCCCACGGCCCCACGCCGTGGACCTGCACAATGGTTTCGTCTTTGGTCCAGGCAAAGTGAGGCGTCTTGGGCTGCATGATGGCGACACCACCGGCTGACAGCGCCATCGTTTTCGTGTTGTCCAGTTTGTCCCCCATTCCCATATTGAAGGTTCCGGAGATCACCGTGACATGCTCAATCCCGGGATGCCAGTGGGCAGGTATCTGGTAGTTCCCCGGGAATTTGATGCGGAAGGTCACCGGGACTGCTTCACCGAGCGGGCCTTCGAGCACGGATATCTTCGCGCCCGGAGGCAACGAAGGGATATCCGCCCATTTCATTTCATCCGGCATCATCATCATGTGCTGGCTACCCGATTGCGCCCAGACCGGAGGCGCTGCCAGGCCGGCAAGGACCAGTGTTGCAGACAATGCGGCAAGCGTGCTTTTCATGAGGATCTCCTGCGAATTTTCGGGAGCCCGTGGAGCATGGCAGGGGGGCGTCGGCTCCATCACGCCTCTCTGGCCTGATACGAACAGCAAGCGGGGGGTCATGGCGGCAGCCAGGGCGCCATGACCGAAGTCGTCTGCAAGTACATCACTTATAGCCGCGTCTGGCAAGGGCCGCATCCCCCAAAAGGATGAACCGCTTGGGCAAACACCTCCGCTGGTTTGCACCCTGAGCGGCACAGGACTACGATGTGTTTCAGGTGACGCGGATGAACAAGAACCAAACACTACGTCTGCATGTGCCGGAGCCCTCGGGGCGCCCCGGCCACGAGACCGACTTTTCCTATCTGCATTTGTCACCGGCCGGCGCGGTGCGGCGCCCGCCCGTGGATGCCTCCCCCGCCGACACCAGCGACCTGGCCTACAGCCTGGTGCGGGTGCTGGATGACGACGACCGCGCGGTCGGGCCCTGGGTTCCGCCGGTGGAGCCGCAGCGCTTGCGCACCGGGTTGCGGGCCATGATGAAGACGCGCATCTACGACGCCCGCATGCTGATCGCGCAGCGGCAGAAAAAAATCTCGTTCTACATGCAGTGCCTGGGTGAGGAGGCGATTGCCACCGCGCAAGCGCTGGCGCTGCAGCCCGGCGACATGTGTTTTCCCACCTACCGCCAGCAGGGCCTGCTGCTGGCGCGCGACGACATCGACATGGTCGAGATGATCTGCCAGCTGATGTCCAACGAACGCGATCCGCTCAAGGGGCGGCAGTTGCCGGTCATGTACTCCTACAAGCGGGCCGGCTTCTTCACCATCTCGGGCAACCTGGCCACGCAGTTCATCCAGGCCGTAGGCTGGGGCATGGCGTCGGCGATCAAGGGCGATTCAAAAATAGCCTCGGCCTGGATTGGCGATGGCGCCACCGCCGAAGCCGACTTTCATACCGCGCTGACCTTTGCCCACGTGTACCGCGCACCGGTGATCCTGAACGTGGTCAACAACCAGTGGGCGATCTCCACCTTCCAGGCGATTGCCGGCGGCGAGGCCACCACCTTCGCGGCGCGTGGTGTCGGCTGCGGCATTGCCTCGTTGCGCGTGGATGGCAATGACTTCCTCGCTGTCTATGCCGCCTCGCTGTGGGCTGCAGAGCGTGCGCGCAGCAATCTGGGGCCGACGCTGATCGAGTGGGTCACCTACCGCGGCGGGGCGCACTCGACCTCGGACGACCCTTCCCGCTACCGCCCCGTCGACGATTGGGCGCACTTCCCGCTGGGCGATCCGATCGCGCGGCTCAAGGCACACCTGATGCGCACAGGTGCATGGACCGAGCAGGAGCACGAAGCCACGCAGAAGGAGCTGGAAGCCCAGGTGAGCACGGCGCTGAAGGAAGCCGAGCGCTACGGCTCGCTGGCCGACGGCCACCTGGCCGGCGCGGCGGCGATGTTCGAGGATGTCTACAAGGACATGCCGGAACACCTGCGCCGGCAGCGCGAACAACTGCTCAAGGGTGAGATGGACAACCCCAGGCAGGAGGCCTGACCATGCAGATGACCATGATCCAGGCGCTGCGCTCGGCGATGGACGTGATGCTGGAGCGTGACGGCAATGTCGTGGTGTTCGGACAGGATGTGGGTTATTTTGGCGGCGTGTTCCGCTGCACCGACGGCCTGCAGGCGAAGTACGGCCGCTCGCGCGTGTTCGACGCGCCTATCTCAGAAGGCGGTATAGTCGGCGCGGCTGTCGGCATGGCGGCCTATGGCTTGCGCCCGGTGGTCGAAATCCAGTTCGCCGACTACTTCTACCCGGCCTCCGACCAGATCGTGTCCGAGGCGGCGCGGCTGCGCCACCGCTCGGCCGCCGACTTCACAGCGCCCATGACCATCCGCATGCCCTGTGGTGGTGGCATCTACGGCGGGCAGACGCACAGCCAAAGCCCGGAGGCCCTGTTCACGCATGTCTGCGGACTGCGCACGGTGATGCCGTCCAACCCCTATGACGCCAAGGGTCTGCTGATTGCCTGCATCGAGAACGACGACCCGGTGATTTTTCTGGAGCCCAAGCGCCTGTACAACGGCCCGTTTGACGGCCACCACGACCGGCCGGCCGTGCCCTGGACCGGGCACCCGCTGGGCGAAGTGCCCGAGGGTTACTACACCGTGCCGCTGGAGTCGGCCACGGTGTTCCGCCCGGGCGCCGACCTGACGGTGCTCGCCTACGGCACCATGGTCTTCGTGTCGCAGGCGGCGGCGCAGGAGAGCGGCATTGACGCCGAGATAATCGACCTGCGCAGCCTCTGGCCCATGGACCTGCCGACCGTGGTGGCGTCGGTGAAAAAGACCGGCCGCTGCGTGGTGGTGCACGAAGCCACGCGCACCAGCGGTTTCGGCGCCGAGCTGGTGGCGCTGGTGCAGGAGCACTGTTTCTACCACCTCGAAGCGCCGATTGAACGCGTGACCGGCTGGGACACGCCCTATCCGCATGCGCAGGAGTGGGCCTACTTCCCCGGCCCGGCGCGCGTGGGCGCGGCGTTCAAACGGGCCATGGAGGCATAGCATGGGCGTCCACGTCATCAAGGTGCCCGACCTCGGCGAAGGCATTGCCGAGGTCGAACTGGTGGCTTGGCATGTGAAGGCTGGCGACCGCGTGACCGAGGATCAGGCGCTGGCCGACGTGATGACCGACAAGGCCACGGTCGAGATCCCGTCGCCTGTGGTGGGTCAAGTGTTGGCTTTGGGCGGCGCGGTCGGCCAGGTGCTGGCGGTGGGGGCGGAACTGATCCGCATTGAAGTGGCGGGGGACGAGGCTGTTTCTCCCTCCCCTTCCGGGGGAGGGCCGGGGTGGGGGCCGCCGCCGCAAGCAGCGCAAGCGACGCAGGCGGGCCAGCCCCCATCTCAACCTTCCCCCAGAGAGGGAAGGAGCGAACGGCCCATCGCCTCACCCGCCGTGCGCCGGCGCGCCTGGGAGCTCGGCATCGACCTGCAGCAGGTAGCTGCCAGTGGTGCGGGTGGCCGCATCATGCAGGCCGACCTCGAGGCCTACGTCGCCGCGCATGGAGCCGCGCATGAACTGGCAACACCGCCCGGCGTGGGCCCAGTACAGCGCCACGATGAGGAGCGGGTGCCGGTGGTGGGCCTGCGCCGCCGCATCGCGCAGAAGATGCAGGAGTCCAAACGCCGCATCCCGCACTTCACCTATGTCGAAGAAGTCGATGTCACCGAACTGGAGGCGCTGCGGGCGCGGCTGAATGCGCAGTGGGGGGCGCAGCGCGGCCACTTGACGCTGCTGCCCCTGCTGGTGCGCGCCGTGGTGCTGGCCGTGCGCGAGTTTCCGCAGGTCAACGCGCGGTTTGACGACGAGGCCGGCGTGGTCACGCGCCATGGCGCGGTGCACCTCGGCATTGCCACCCAGACCGGGGCCGGCCTCATGGTGCCGGTGCTGCGCCATGCCGAGGCCAGAGATCTGTGGTCCAGCGCGGCAGAAGTGGCGCGTCTCGCCGAAGCCGCGCGTGCCGGCAAGGCCACACGCGACGAACTCACCGGCTCGACGCTGACCCTCACCAGCCTGGGCGCCCTGGGCGGCATCGTCTCGACACCGGTGATCAACTATCCCGAAGTGGCCATCGTCGGTGTCAACCGCATCGTGGAGCGGCCGGTGATGCGCGGCGGCGCGGTGGTGGCGCGGCAGATGATGAACCTGTCGTCGTCGTTTGACCACCGCGTGGTCGACGGCGTGGATGCGGCCAGGTTCGTGCAGGCCTTGCGCGGGTTTCTCGAATCCCCGGTCACGCTGTTCGTGGAGTAGGGCCCATGGGCAATTCGTTCGATGGCCTACACCTGATCATTGGGGAAGAAGAAAAGAAAGTCCGCCAAGCCCCGGTGGATACCGGCAGCGCCGTGCTGCAGAAGGTGTTTGGGGCGCTGTCGTAGGGTGATTTGCAGTCGGGGACTGATGAAGTCGGCCTTCAGGGGCCTCCCTCTTTCTCGCCGTCTGGACGGTCGCGAGCCGGCAGGGCATCGCGAAAGGCATCAAACGTCTTCCACGCGGGAACTGGCGGCGTGTACCCTGACTTGGGTGCGTAGACCGAGTAGTCGACAAGTTGCATCTTGTGGATGTAGCGAGGGCAGTTCGGAAAGATGCGCGTTGCCGTGACGCGAACGATGAACACCGAGCCCGGGTACTCGGTGCGCAAGGGGTCATCTTCGCTGACCTGCGCCGTGCCATTCACCCGAAGTCGCTTCGGGTTTTCGAAGTCCAGGAACAGGAGCCCGATATGGGGGTTGACCAGAACATTTCCCCAAGACCTGTACATTCCGTTGCCATCGTAATCAGGAATGGCAAGGGTGCGATCGTCGAGGACGCGCACGAACCCTGGCAAGCCACCTTTATAAGAGCAGTCGGGATGACCGTCGGCGTCAGCTGTGGCGATGAAGAACATGGGGCAACGCTCGATAAACGCACGGTCTTCCCCGGTAAACGCCGCGCGAACGGTCACCTGCTCCAGGCGGTCCGCCAGGGGCTGTGTTTCGCGCACCTCCTGAAGACGCCGCATTCCATCGTGATACATCGGATCGTCCGCCATGGTTCCTCCCGGCAGGTCAGTGGGACCGAACCCTGACGTGCTGTGATGGCGCCAGGGGTGGAGACTACTGCGCGTAGTCAGCGCGTGTAGTCAGCGCTCATTGCACGAGCTGTCCAAGTTTGAAGCCGGCAGGCATCAAAGGCGGCCTGCCGCAATGAGGTGATGGACTCCCCCCGCTTGTTTGCGCACATTGGCGCCATGGTCTCTATGGTCTCTATGGTCTTTTGGCATGGGGATCAACTCTTCCAACGAAAGCAGTCCACGAGCAATGCTACTACCGTTGCCGTCGATTTGGCAAAGTCTTTGTTCCCGCCAGCTGTGCTGACGAGCCGCGTCAAGCGGCGCAGTCCAGCAGGATTTTCGTCAGCGCATGCGGGTCGCTGATCATGGGGTCGTGGCCGGTCTGGATCTCGACGAATTTCGAGTTGGGCAGCCAGGCGCCGTTCCAGAATTTCGGATCTTTCGCGCGCAGGCGGCTGGGGTCAATCGTGGCTAGTGCCGGCTGTGTGCAGCTCACGTAGGTGCGTGGCACGGCGGCGACGCGCTGCATGTCGAAATTCAGCGGTGCCTGGTAGGTGTTGCCGGGGTGCGGTGTCTGGCGGCGTTTCACCCATTCGCGGTCGGCGTCATGCAGGCCAAACACTTCCGGATCGGGCGGCGGAAAGCTGAACCGGGTCGAGGCCTGCGCCGCCGTCAGGCGCTGCTGCTGCGTGGCCGCTGACTGCGTGCTGCTCCAGCTTTCGCCGGGTTTGGGCAGCACCGCATCGACGTACACCAGGTGTTTGATCCGCTTCGACAGGCGGTCGGCCACGGCGGTGCCTATCATCCCGGCGTAGGAGTGCACGGCCAGTGTCACTTCGCTGAGTTCTTCCACTTCAATGGCGCTGATCACGTCGTCGATGTGGGTATCCAGATTGATGGACGGCGACAGCAGGTGGGCACGTTCCCCCAGCCCGGTCAGCGTCACAGGGAAGACCTTGTGGTGGTCGAGCTGCAGGGCCTGGGTGACGCGCCGCCAGCACCAGCCGCCATGCCAGGCGCCGTGCACCAGAACAAAATTGTGGGTCATCAGATCACCTCGCTTCTTCCAAGTTCAGACAACTTTTCGTCGGAGTAGTTCAGCACGCTGCGCAGAACTTCCTCCGTATGCTGGCCCAGCAGCGGCGGCGGCAGGTCGCAACGCACCGGCGTGGCGCTAAGCTTGAGGGGGCTGGACACCAGCCGCAGGTCATGTTTGACAGGGTGCTGCCAGTGCGTGACCATCTGGCGGGCCTCGATTTGCGGGTCGGCAAACACCTCGGCCAGGTTGTTGATGGCGCCGCAGGGCACCTTGGCGGCTTCCAGCGCGGCCAGCCAGTCGGCCTTGGTGCGTGTTTTCAGGATGGCCTCCAGCAGCGGCACCAGCACCGCCCGGTTGCGCACGCGGTCCTGGTTTTTTGCGTAGCGCGGGTCGCTGGCCAGTTCGGGGTGACCCGCCACCGCGCAAAACTTGGCGTACTGGCCATCGTTGCCCACGGCCAGGATCAGGTGATCCTTGTGGCCGTCGGCCGCCGGCGCCACCTCAAACACCTGGTAGGGCACGATGTTCTGGTGCGCGTTGCCGGCGCGGCCCGGCGCCTTGCCGCTCACCAGGTAGTTGGCGCTGAGGTTGGCCAGCATGGCCACCTGGGTGTCGAGCAGCGCCATGTCGACCTGCTGGCCTTCGCCGGTTCTTTCGGCATGGCGGAGTGCGGCGAGGATGGCCACCGTGGCGTACATGCCGGTCATCAAATCGGCCACGGCCACGCCGACCTTTTGCGGCCCGCCGCCAATATCGTCCCGCTCGCCGGTCACGCTCATCAGGCCGCCCATGCCCTGGATGGCGTAGTCATAACCGGCGCGGTCGGCATAGGGGCCGGTCTGACCAAAGCCGGTGACCGAGCAATACACCAGGCGCGGGTTGATGCTTTTAAGCGACGCATAGTCCAGGCCATACCGCGCCATGTCGCCGACCTTGAAGTTCTCGACGAAGACGTCACAATGCGCGGCCAGTTCGCGTATCAGCGCCTGCCCGGCCGGCCGGGCAATGTCGCAGGTCACCGAGCGCTTGTTGCGGTTGGTGCCGAGGTAGTAGGCGGCCTCCTGCGTTTCTGTGCCCTGGTCGTCCTTCAAAAACGGCGGGCCCCAGGTGCGCGTGTCGTCGCCGGTGCCCGGGCGCTCGATCTTGATGACGTCGGCGCCCAGGTCGGCCAGCGTCTGAGTACACCAGGGGCCCGCGAGTACGCGGGACAAATCGAGAACGCGGATGCCGTCGAGTGAGTTCATGCCCCTATTTTGCCTTCAGGAGGCCGGCTTGCGTTATCAGATTCTCCGCGTTGGCGATCAAGGCGTGGCGACCGGGTGAGTCAGCCTCTGGATCATTCCGATGCTGGATACAAGTTCCCTGGCGTCGGCAGGTGAGCTTTTAACGCGGCGTTCGCCAGGAGTCGTGCGTAGTAGTAGTATGTTTCTGTTCCTCCCGAATGCTCCAACGCTCTAATATCCGTGCGATTCGACCTCACCACGCTAAGGCTCTTTGTCAGCGCGATCGAGCACGGCAGCATCGCAAGGGCCGCAGAGTGCGAGCACATCGTCGCTTCGGCGGCGAGCAAACGCATCGGTGACCTCGAGACCGGGCTCGGAGTCGCGCTACTCGTACGTCAGCACGCGGGAGTCGTCCCGACCGTCGCGGGCGAAGCGCTCGCCCGCCACGCGCGCGAGGTCATCAAGACGCTCGACCGAATTCCCGGGGCGGTCAGCACGCTTGCCGCGGACGATCAGCCCGATATCCGGATGTTGGCGAATCAGACCGGCGTCGTCGTCGTGGCAGCGGACCTCGCGAGCCACCTCGCGCGGCGGCCCGGGGTGAAGATTCGTCTCGGGGAAGGCCAAAGCCTGCCTATCATCGAAAGCGTCGCGCAAGGCAGCGCCGACATCGGTATCATCGGCCACTTTCAGCCCACCGACCGGCTGCACGTCGTTCCCTATCGCAGCATTCCTCTCATGCTGGTCATGCCGGCGGTGCATCCGCTGGCCGGCCGCGGGGCGCTCTCATTCGCGGACGCGCTCGAGTTCGATCTGATCACGCTGATGCAAGGCACCGCCATCCGCGGCTGGGCCCTGGCAGCAGCAGCCCGCATCGCGCGCAAGCCGAAATTCACCATGCAGGTGCAGAGTTACGAAGCGATGCGCGCGATGGTGCAGGCGGGTCTCGGGATCGCGGTCATGCCCGCGGCCAACATTCTGCCGTACGAGGGTCTCCTGCAGGTGCGCGCGCTGCCGCTCACCGATGATTGGGCGCGCATGCAGCTCTACCTGGTGTGCGACCGGGGTGCGGCCGGCATTCCTGCGATCGAGGAGCTGCTGGCGCATCTCGCCGCGGCTTGAGCCTTCGCGGCCGGCGATGGCAAGCGTTCCGAAAGATCATTTGCGAACGCAGCCGGATGGGTCCAAGCTTCGATGTAGTGCCATCAACCAGGAGCGCAGCGATGCACACCCCTATGGAATCACCAGTGAACGCCATGGCAGGCCGGCCGAAATCCGAGTATGACGCGAAGTTTCGCGCCGATCTGGACAAGTTCGTGCAGGTGACCGGCTGGACGCTGCAACAAAAGGTGGCGCTCGCGTGCCGCGTCCTCGATCGCGATGGGCACGAATCCGCGCTCGCGGGCCAGGTTTCGACGCGCGGGGAGAAGCCCGGCACCTACTGGACGCTGCGCTTCGGGCTTGGCTTCGACGAGGCCCGCGAGAGCAACATCCTGTTGATCGACGACGACTTGAACGTCCTCGCAGGCGAGGGCATGGCCAACCCCGCGAATCGATTCCATCTGTGGATCTATCGCGCCCGTCCCGAGACCCACGCAATCGTGCACACCCATCCGCCGCACGCCTCGGCGCTGTCGATGATCGCGGAGGAACTCATCGTGTCGCACATGGACACCTGCGTGCTGTACGAGAATTGCGCTTATCTGCCCGAGTGGCCGGGCGTGCCGATCGGCGACGAGGAGGGCGAGATGATCTCGGCCGCGCTGGGCGACAAGCAGGCGGTGCTGCTCGCGCACCACGGCTTGCTGACCGCGGCGAAGACGATCGAGGAGGCGGCGGTGCTCGCGTTCTACGTGGAGCGCGCGGCCAAGCTGCAACTCATGGCGCGCGCGGTGGGACCGATCAGACGGGTGAAGCCGGAACTCGCGCGCGAGGCCCGTGGCTATCGCGGCAGTCCCAAGTACATCGCTGCGACCTTCAATTACCTCGCGCGTCGCGTGCTGCGCGAGACGCCGGACTGCCTGAGCTGACGCCGCGAGGCAAGTCCATGTGCGATCCAAGTCGTCAAGTCGTGTCCCCCTGACGAACCGCGACACCTTGATCCCAGTTGATTCCAACCAAGGAACGAAAATGAAACCCCTTACAACCCACCGAATTTGCGCGGCACTGCTCGCGCTTGCAGTCGCGACGGCGTTGGCGCAAACCTACCCGAACAAGGCAATTCGCATGATCGTGCCGTACCCACCGGGCGGCGGCGCCGACATCACCGCGCGGCCGATCGCGCAGATGCTCAGCGAACGCTGGGGCCAGCCGGTCGTCATCGAGAACCACGGCGGGGCGAGCGGCATGATAGGCGCGGACATCGTCGCCAAGGCGCCGCCCGACGGCTACACCATCATGGTCAGCGCCTCGGCGGAAGTCGCGCTCAATGTCGCGCTCTTTCCGAAGATGCCGTACGACCCCGTCAGGGACTTCGCGCCGATCACGCTGGCAACGGTGACCCCGATGGCGCTCGTCGTGCATCCGTCGGTGCCCGTCACATCCTTGAAGGAATACATTGCGGTCGCAAAGGCGAAGCCCGGATCGATGACGTTCGGTTCGGTCGGCACCGGCTCCGTCCATCACTTCGCCGGCGAGTGGCTGAAAATGCTGACCCAGGTCGATATCGTGCACGTCCCGTACAAGGGCTCCGGCCCCTTGATCACCGATCTGCTCGGCGGGCATTCACCAAGCGGGTTTGCCACGCTGCTGCCGGCGATGCAACATCTGAAGGCCGGCAAGTTGCGCGCCCTGGCGGTGACGACGCAAAAGCGCGTGCCGTTGCTGCCGGACGTGCCGGCGCTCGCCGAGACGCTGCCCGGATTCGACATCACCCAGTGGAACGCGGTGTGGGCGCCGGCCGCGACGCCGAAGGACGTGCTCGACAAGCTGAGCACGGAAATCACACGCATCGTGCAGTCGCCCGAGTACAAAGCGCGCATGGCTGAGCAGGGCAGCGAGGCCATCGGCAATTCGCCATCAGAACTGGCGGCCTTTCAGAAGGCGGAAATCGACAAGTATCGCAAGATTGCACAGCAGGCGAACATCAAGGCCGACCAGTAATGATCACGGACGAGCCCGCGTGCCGTCCGGCGTTCTTCGACCTGGCAGTCTCCTTCATGCGGGCATTTGACGTCATGGGCAGCATCAAGCCCATCCTGTTCAAATTGTCGAAGGAGTTGCCCGGTTCCCGGGTTCTCGACGGTCGGCCTGGCATCGATCCGCACGCCATGGCGATGCCGACGGGACGGGACCCCGGCATGACCTACGCGCGCAAATTCGTTGAGAACGCAAAGTCAGAGGGGCTGGTCAAGGCGGCGATCGAGAGGGTGGGAATGCGCGGCGCCCTTGTGAGCACCACGCAATAACGCAGAACTGGCCGGAACCCCGTGGCGCGGGGGAATACCAGTCTTCAAAGCCGACTGAGGACGGTCGACTTTGAAAGCTGGTGGAGCGGATGAGGATCGAACTCACGACCTCTGCATTGCGAACGCAGCGCTCTCCCAGCTGAGCTACCGCCCCACGCCATTTTGATGATAATCCGAATCGCTGACCGGCGCTCGTAAAGCGTCATGCCGCCATTTTGCAATTACTGCGCAACAGGCGACATCGACATCGACATAAGATGCTCAAAATCCACGGACGCGACGCGAAAACTTGCCATGATGAAGAAGGCCATCCCCGCCTCAAGCCCTGACGCATATGTTGCCGCCCTGTCCGGCTGGCAGCGCGCCACGGTGGAGCAATTGCGGGTGGCCGTCCTGGGCGGCGGCACGCTGGCTGAAGTCATCAAGTGGAGCCACCTGGTTTACCTGTCAAACGGGCCTGTGCTGCTCATCCGCGCGGAGGAGAGTCGCGTGCTGTTCGGGTTTTGGCGAGGAAAGCGCCTCGCAGGCATGGACCCGCTTTTAAAGCCCGGCGGCAAGTACGAAATGGCCACCAGAGAACTGCGCGAAGGCGATGAAGTCAACGCTGTCCTGTCGCGCCGCCTCGCCAAAGAAGCGGTGCGGCTCAACAAGACGCTCGGTGACCCCACGAAGCTTTAGCTCACTGGCCCCCACGCTTTTTCACTGTGTGTAAACGCCGTCCCCCGAGGGGGCTAATTTTCCTTGGGAGCGGCCCGCCGGAAAATTGCACCGCGCCGGCTGCGGCTCCGCTGACAGGATCAATAGGTCTTGTACGGCAAAAACTTGCCCGACAGCACCACGTTGACGCGGTCACCTTTCGGGTCGGGCTGGCGCACGATGTCCATGCTGAAGTCGATGGCGCTCATGATGCCGTCGCCGAATTCTTCGTGAATCAGTTCCTTGATGGTGGTGCCGTAGACGCTGACGATCTCGTACCAGCGGTAGATCAGCGGGTCGGTGGGCACCGGCGTCGGGAGCGAGCCCTTGTACGGCACGACCTGCAGCCATTTTTGCTCTTCAGCCGTCAGGCCAAAAATTTTGCCGACGACTTTGGCCTGCTTGTCGTCAAAGGTCATCTGGCCCAGGCAGCCGGCGGTGACCCATTCCTTGCTGAGGCCCACCTTTTTGGCGACCGATTCCCAGGTGATGCCCTTGGCAACCTTGGTGGTGATGATTTTTTCGGTGATGTCGTTGCGGTTCATGTTTATGGCTCCTGTGTTTGAAGTGGTTTTGAGGTGGCGGTGAGGGGGGTGAACGGGTTGTGAGGATGTTGTGCAGTAGTGGTAGCCGGTGCGGGCATCAATGCGCCTTGGCGCGCATGACGAGAAAATCGACAATGTGGTTGCGCAGCTCGTAGTAGCCCGGCAGGTGGTGCAGACCGGCACGGGTGCGCTCGCGCGGCAGCGGGTTTCGCACTTCCTCGGCGATGCGGCCGGGGGCATAGCCTTGCGCGGTTTCCGTGCCGTTGCTCATCAGCAAGATGCGGTCGGCCAGCAAGATGGCTTCGTCCACGTCGTGCGTGATCATGAACACCGTCTGGTGCGTTTCACGCACGATGGTCATGAGCTCATCCTGGATCGTGCCGCGTGTCAATGCATCCAGTGCGCCAAAGGGTTCGTCCAGCAGCAGCATCTTGGGCTGGATGGCGAAGGCGCGCGCAATGCCCACACGCTGCTTCATGCCGCCCGAGAGTTGCGACGGTTTTTTGTCGATGGCGGCGCTCAGGCCCACCATGGCCACAAACTTTTCGACGTGGGCATTGACCTGCGCGGCGGTCCAGTCAGGCCAGCGGGACACCACCGCAAACGCGATGTTCTTGCGCACGGTCAGCCAGGGCATCAGCGCATGGCTTTGAAACACCACGCCGCGCTCCAGGCTGGGCCCGGCAATCTCGCGGTTGTCCATGAAGACGTGGCCTGCCGTGGCGCTGTCCAGGCCGGCCAGCACATTGAGGATGGTGGTCTTGCCGCAACCCGAGTGGCCGATGATGCAGACGAACTCGCCCTTGTCGATGGTGAAACTGACATTGGCAAACACCGGCTTGGCTGGCGCAAAGGCTTTGCTCAAGCTTTCTATTTTGAGGAATCCCTGCATGCTGTGTTCTTTCTGGGCGGGGCTGGACGCCGCTTGAGGGTTCTGAGGGCTCGCCGCTTCGGTGTGCGATGCGGGACGCAAGGCGGTTTCACTCCACATACGTCACCATCTTCTGCAACTGGGCAAAGCTGAGGTCCAGCAACATGCCGACGATGCCGATCACGAGAATGGCAAAGATCACGTTGGTCAGCGAGAGGTTGTTCCACTCGTTCCAGACAAAGTAGCCAATGCCGGTGCCGCCCACCAGCATCTCGGCGGCCACAATCACCAGCCAGGCGATGCCCATGGAAATGCGCATGCCGGTAAAAATGGTGGGCGCCGCTGCCGGCAGGATCACCAGGAAGGCCTTGCGCAGCGGGCTGACTTCCAGCGTGCTGGCCACATTGAGCCACTCGCGCTTGACGGCGGACACGCCAAAGGCGGTGTTGATCAGCATGGGCCAGACCGAGCAGATGAAGATCACAAAGATGCCCGAGATGGACGAGTCCTTGATGGTGTAAAGCGCCAGCGGCATCCAGGCCAGCGGCGAGATCGGCTTGAGCACCTGGATGAAGGGGTCAAACGCACGCCGCAGCAGGGGCGACATGCCGATCACAAAGCCTAGCGGCACGGCCACCGCGCAGGCCAGCAAAAAGCCCAGGCCCACGCGCGCCAGCGAATGGCCCAGCTGGATCAGGATGCCCTTGTCGTTGGGGCCGTTGTCATACACCGGGTTGGACACCTGCTTCCAGATCGCCGTGCCCATTTGGCCCAGCGTTGGGAATCCGGTGGTCTTGGTGTTGCCCGGGTCCTTGCCCATCATCTTCTGGTATTCGATCTGCTCGGCGCTCAGCCCCGCCGTACTGGCCACGGGCGTGCCCGGCGAAGGCAGCGTGGCGGTGTACCAGATGCCCAGGAAGGCCAGGAAGATGAGCAGCGAGACCAAGCCCGCTTTGAGATTTAATGATTTCATGGAGCTACAAGAAGTGAGCGAGCGTGGGATTTCAATGAAAACCAAGCAGGGGCCGCAGGCGCAGCGGCCCCTTGAGGGGGCAGGGAGCTACACGCAGTGAGCGACCGTGGGGGCTCATAGCTTATTGATGGCAAAGCTCTTCACATAGTCGTCCGGCCTGGCGGGGTCAAACTCCTTGCCCATGACCTTGAACTTTTTGTAGGCGCCTTCCGGCGGCCTGAAGCCGGCCAGCGACATCTGTTTTTTGGCTTCGGTGAGCAGGAACACCTTCTCGGCAATCTGCCGGTAGTTGACGTCGCCCTTCACATAGCCCCAGCGTTTCATCTGGGTCAGCATCCAGACCGCCATGCTCTGCCACGGCACCGGGTCGAAGTTGGCACGGTCGGGCACATTTTTGATATTGCCCAGGCCATCGGCAAACTTGCCGGTCAGCACCTGCTGCAAAACGGCTTCCGGCTGGTTGAGGTATTGCGTCGGCGCGATCACCTTGGCAATCAGGTCGCGGTCCTTGGGCTGGCTGGCCATGAAGGAGGCGCCCAGCACCGCGCGGTAGAGGGCCGCAAAGGTGTTGGGATTTTTCTGGATGAACTCGTCGCTCACGCCAAAGGCGCAGCACGGGTGGCCGTCCCAGATGTCCTTGGACAGGATGTGGATGAAGCCCACTTCGTCGTAGACCGCGCGCTGGTTGAAGGGATCGGGGCCGAGGAAGCCGTCGATGTTGCCCGCGCGCAGGTTGGCCACCATCTCCGGCGGCGGCACCACGCGCAGCTGCACATCGGTGTCGGGGTTCAGCCCGTTCTCGGCCAGGTAATAGCGCAGCAAAAAGTTGTGCATGCTGTACTCGAACGGAATCGCGAACTTGAAGCCCTTCCAGTTCTTCGGGTCGCGGTTGTTCTTGTGCTTGACGTGCAGCGTGATGGCCTGGCCATTGGTGTTCTGGATGCTCGCCACATTCATGTTGACCTGGTTGGACCCGAGGCCCATGGTCATGGCCAGCGGCATGGGCGACAGGAAGTGCGACGCGTCATGCTCCTTGTTGATCATCTTGTCGCGAATCAGCGCCCAGCCGGCGGTCTTGTTGAGCTGGACGTTGAGGCCTTCTTTTTTATAGAAACCCAGCGGGTCAGCCATGATCAGCGGGCTGGCGCAGGTGATGGCGATGAAGCCGATCTTGAGGTCTTTCTTTTCCAGCGGGCCGCGGTCTTGCGCCATTGCCTGCAGCGCACCCATGGGAAAGACGGAGGCAATCGCCGCGCGTGCGGTGTTGGCGCCTACCGCCCGCAGGAAGCTGCGGCGTACGCTGTCGACCGGGAACAGCGCCTTGACCAGACTGGCCTCCATGAAGCTGTGCGACAGCTCCTGCGCGCTGGCCGCAGCCGCGTCATGCTCGCCCGGTGCATGGTCCTGTCCGCAGGCGCAGCGCAGCATCAGCGGTCGGTCGGCATCATAGGCATCGAAGCGAGTGGACATCGGGTTCCCCGTTGGTAAAGATGCCATGCTCCATGCAAGGGACGGGCCCGTCGGGGTGGTTTGGCCCGCTGCACCCGCAAAACGCGGTGCAGTCTTCGAGGCCGTGTAGGGCCGCCCCTACAAATGGGCGGTTTTGGTGTGGCGCTCGGCATACAAAGCCAGCTCCACGTCATTGCGGGTGCCGGTTTTTTCGAGGATGCGCGCACGGTAGGTGCTGACAGTGTTGGGTGCCAGATTCAGCTGTGCACCAATTTCGCCCACGGACTTGCCGGCCGTGAGCAGGCGGAACACCTGGTGCTCGCGGTGCGACAGTGATTCGGTGCCACCACCGCCTCCGGTTTTGGTGGCGCTGTTGCCGACGGCGCTGGCCAGCGCTTCGGCGGCAATGGCCGACACGTAGACGCCGCCGGCGGCCACCTTGCGCACCGCGGCAATCATGTCGTCCGGGTTGGCGCTCTTATTCAGGTAGCCGGCGGCGCCGAGCTTGATGCAGCGCACCGCATACTGCTTTTCCGGGTAGGTGCTGAGCATCAGCACCGCCAGCCGGGGCCAGCTTTTCTTCAGTGCCTGCAACACGTCCAGGCCGTCGCGGTCGGGCAGCGCGATGTCCAGCAGCACGGCGTCCAGGCCGCTGTCGCCGCCCAGAGCGTCGACGCGCTGCAGGATGTCCGGACCGGTTTCCGCTTCGGCCACCACTTCGATTTCCGGCGCATCGGCCAGCACCTGTTTCAGGCCTTCGCGCACGATGCGGTGATCGTCGCCGATCAGGATTTTCACGGTGTTCATGGTGGGTAAACAGTTTTGTTATTGCTATTGCTATTGGTTTTGCTTTTGAAGCTGGATATGCAGGTGAAACAGGGCGCCGTGTCCAACTTGACTTGAAATCTCGAGCGTGCCGCCGAGATGGCGCGCCCGCTCCCGCATGCCCATCACGCCATACGCGTTGGCCGCCTCAAAGGCGGCGGCTTCGGCACCCTTGCCGTTGTCCTGCACCGCGATGCTGATGTCCCGGGCCGTGGCCTGGATGGTGATGGCGACCCGGCTGGCCTGTGCGTGCCGGCCCACATTGCTGAGCATTTCCTGGAAGATGCGGAAAATGCCGATGGCCGCCTGCTCCGGCAGCGGTGTGGCATCGTTCACGTCCATCTGCCAGTCCAGTGCGAGTTCGGCGGACTGCACAAATTCATGCGCCTGCCAATCGAGCGCGGCCCACAGGCCCTGGTGGTCCAGGATGCTGGGACGCAGGTCGGTGATGATGCGGCCTACGTTGTCGACGGCCGCCTCAATCAGTCGGCCCATGTTCTGGCATTTGCTGCGCATGCGTTCCCGCATGGCCTGGGCCTCATCCAGGCTGCGTTGCTGTTGTTCGCCCAGGCGCTTGTCGAGCCAGCCCACGTCCATCTTCAGCGCGACCAGCAGGCTGCCCAGCTCGTCGTGCACCTCGCGTGCGATGCGGGTGCGCTCTTCCTCGCGCACGCTGTGGGTATAGGCTGAGAGTTCGCGCAACTGCTCCAGGGCTTCCGACAGCGCCTGGGTGCGCTCGCTCACGCGCTGCTCCAGCACGGCGTGGGCCTGCCGCAGGGCATCCTCGGCCTGGCGGCGTGCCGAGATGTCGACGAAAGTGACCACCGCGCCTTGCACCACGCCGCCCTCGACAATGGGATAGGAAGAATATTCCACCGCAAACGCACTGCCGTTTTTGCGCCAGAACAGCTCGGTGTCAATGCGGCAGGGCAGGGCCTTGCGAAAGGCGTTGAAGATGGGGCACAGATGCTCGGGGTAGTGTGCACCGCCGGCATGGGAGTGGTGCGCCAGTTCATGCATGTTGTGGCCCAGCACCTCGGCAGGCAGCCAGCCCAGCTGCTCGGCCCCGGCCCGGTTGATGAAGGTGCAGCGGCCGTCCATGTCGATGCCGAAAATCCCTTCCCCGGTGGATTCCAGCAACTGCGAGAGCTTGTCCCGCCAGATCACTTGCCCGGCCCCCGGAAGGTGGGCCGGCACCGCTTGCCCCAGGGGCAGGCCGCGCATCTCGGGCAGGAGGGTGTCTTCAACCATGTGTGCAAGTAGCAAGCATCGTGCCCAGATTGGTGCAAAAACAGGTGCCGTCATGGCTCCATAGTGGTGCATTACCCCGCCGTTATCGCTAAAACCACGCCAGGCCACGCACCACCCGGCCCCAAGATGGCGCGCGAATGGCTGTAAAGTGCGATGCTTGCTGACCCTCCCACGAAGACTAGCCCTGAGCGCACCTGATGCCACGACAGACCCCCACCTTTTCAATGGCAGCCATGGCGGCGTTGCTGGCGCTGGCCATGGCGTTGGCGGCCTGCAGCCCCGCCTTCAACTGGCGCGAGGTACGCCCCGACAACACCCGCCTGAGCCTGTTGTTGCCCTGCAAGCCCGACAAGGCGCAAAAAACCGTGCCGCTCGGCGGCCAGCCGACCATGATGGTCATGCTGGGCTGCGATGCCGGCGGTGCGACCTTTGCCGTGGCGGTGGCAGACCTGGGTGATGCGGCCAAGGCTGCTCCCGTTCTGGCCCAGTGGCAAAGCCTGACGCTGGCCAACATGAAGGCCGCTCCGGCAGGTGCCGGAACCGGCCCGGGTGTCACGCAGGTCGTTTCATTCAAGCTCCCCGGCGCATCTGCGGAGCCCGCACCCGTGCTGGTGAGCGCCCAGGGGCAGCGTGCCGACGGGACCGCCGTGACGGGCCGGGCCGCCTACTTCGCCCAAGGGTCGCAGGTCTTTCAGGTGGTGATGTATGCGGGGACGACAACGCCAAAGCGCGACGCGGCGGCCGAGGTGGCGGAGACTTTTTTCGCAGGCCTCAAGTTCGAATGAAGCCAGCACCCTCCCACAAGATAAAGATGTAACGATGCGGACCAGACCTCCTGCTGTATGACAAGGGCGCAGAATGCCTCGCCATCGACGGCGGTAGCGACTGCTGCGACCGTTGGTCCGGCCGCGCCACGCCCGCTGGACAGGAAAACCGCCGCCATCGTGTTCCTGGCCTTTGCGGCCGCCTATTTCTGTTCTGCGCTGGTGCGTGCCATCACGGCCACGCTGTCGCCGGTGTTGAGCCAGGACTTTGCCCTGCAGGCACGTGACCTGGGGTTGCTGGGTGCGGGCTATTTTCTGGGGTTTGCGTCCACGCAGCTGCCGCTGGGCGCCTGGCTGGACCGCCATGGCCCCAAGCGCGTGATCCTGTGTTTCCTGAGCGTGGCCGTGCTGGGTTGCGTGGCCTTTTCGCTGGCGGGCACCTTTGCCTGGCTGTTCGCCGCCCGCGTGCTGGTCGGCATGGGCGTCAGCGCCTGCCTGATGGCCCCGCTCACGGGCTACCGCCGCTGGTTCGAGGGGCCTGCCGTTTTGCGTGCCAATTCCTGGATGCTGATGACAGGCTCGCTCGGCATGCTGGCCTCCACCCTGCCGGTGCAATGGCTGATGCCGTTGATCGGCTGGCGTCCGCTGTTCTGGATTCTGGCGGCGATGATTCTGCTGTCCATGGGCGTGATCGCCTGGGTGGTGCCTGCTTGGCAGAAGAATGCCGGCACAACCCACGGGGTTCCCGAGACGGCAGGCGCAGAAGCAAGCTACGCCTTGGTCTGGCGCAGCCGGTATTTCCGGAAAATGGCGCCGCTGGCTTTCTTCAACTACGGCGGCCTGGTGGCGGTGCAGACGCTGTGGGCCGGCCCGTGGATGGTCAGGGTGGCCGGCTACACGCCGCTGGAGGCGGCCACGGGTCTTTTCTACATCAACGCCGCCATGCTGGTGACTTTCTGGGCCTGGGGCATGGTCAATCCCTGGCTGGTCGGGCGAGGCTGGAGCGCCAATCGGCTGATCGGCTGGGGCGTGCCTGTCAGCCTGCTGGTTCTGGCGGCCAACATCCTCGCCGGCAGCGGCACGGGGTGGCTGGGCTGGGCTCTTTTTTGCATGAGTTCCAGCGCCCTGGGCCTGGCCCAGCCGGCGGTGGGCATGGCTTTCAGCGCGTCATTGGCCGGGCGCGCCATGTCGGCCTACAACCTGATGATCTTTGGTGGCGTGTTTGTGGTGCAATGGAGCATTGGCCTGGCTGTTGACGCATTCAGGGCCGCAGGACTGACCGAAGTGGCCAGTTTTCAGGCGGCCATGGGAGTGTTTTTATGTTGCTGTATCGCCTCATATGGGTATTTCCTCAGTGTGAACGCTGATAATTCACCCCAATGAACGGCATTTTCATCATCGCCCATGCTCCGCTGGCTTCCGCCCTGCGCCAGTGCATGCTGCATGTGTTTCCCGACAACGCCGCCGGCGTTGCGACGCTGGATGTGCAGCCCAACATGCCGCCCGAAGAAACGCTGGCCCAGGCCCGCGTCATGCTGGAGCAACTGGGCACCTCGCACGCCCTGGTGCTGGTGGACGTTTTTGGCGCCACCCCCTGCAACGTGGCGCAAAAACTGGTCGATGGGGTCCATTCCAAGCTGATCACAGGCGTCAACCTGCCCATGCTGCTGCGTACCGTGTCCTACCGGCACGAGTCGCTCGATGCTTTGGTGGCGCGCGCACTGGTGGGCGCCACGCAGGGGGTGATGCAGGTGGCTATCACCGCGCCGCAAAATCAGGTACGCAGAACTCATGATCAAGACCAGCACGAACATCAACAATAAGCTGGGCCTTCATGCCCGGGCATCCGCAAAACTCACCAAACTCGCCGGCAGCTTTCCCTGTGAGGTCTGGATGAGCCGGGGCGAGCGCCGGGTCAACGCCAAGAGCATCATGGGGGTGATGATGCTGGCGGCCGGGTTGGGCAGCACCGTGGACATTGAAACCAATGGGGAGCAGGAGCAGGCGGCGATGGATGCCTTGCTGGCGCTCATTGCCGACAAGTTCGGCGAGGGCGAGTAAGGATATGTCCCCAAGGGCTGATGTTCCTTGGGGCGGCCCTGCGAAAATGGGTGTTGCTCTTCATCGTGCCTGCTGCATCAGTTGCAGCAGTTGCGTCGGCCAGGTCACGAATTGAACCGGGCCCTTGTTCTTTGGTCTTGTGTTTTCTTTGTGCTTTGTTAATAGGGGAGTTGAATGACGTTTTCAGTCCACGGTCTGGCGGTGTCGCGGGGGATTGCGATTGGCCGTGCCGTGCTCGTGGCGTCCAGCCGTGCCGATGTGGCGCACTACTTTATTGACCCCGGCAAGACCATTGAAGAAATTACGCGTGCGCGGCTGGCGCGCAACGCTGTTGCGGAAGAAATTACCCGCCTGCAGCAGGATCTGCCGCCGGATGCGCCGCACGAACTGGCTGCCTTGCTGGATGTTCACCTGATGCTGCTGCAGGACGAGCAGCTAATCAGCGGCGTCAAGCACTGGATCACCGAGCGCCATTACAACGCCGAGTGGGCGTTAGCCACGCAGTACGAAATCATCGCCCGCCAGTTCGATGACATGGAAGACGAGTACCTGCGTGAGCGCAAGGCGGATCTGGAGCAGGTGGTGGAGCGCATGTTGCGCTACATGAAAGGCGTGGCCTCACCGGTGCAGCCGGTCGGGCCTGCCGGCGCCAGCCGCAAGCATTCGCAGGGGCTGCTGCTGGACGACACCATGGATGTGCCCCTGGTGCTGATTGCACACGACATCTCCCCTGCCGACATGCTGCAGTTCAAGCAGAGCCTGTTTGCCGGTTTTGCGACCGACGTCGGCGGCCGGACCTCGCATACGGCGATCGTGGCGCGCAGCATGGACATCCCCGCGGTGGTCGGCGCGCGCAGCGCCAGCCAGCTGATCGAGCAGGACGACTGGGTCATCATCGACGGTGACGCCGGCGTGCTGATTGTCGATCCCTCGCCCATCATCCTGGCCGAGTACGGCTTCAAGCAGCGCCAGGGCGAGCTGGAGCGCGAGCGGCTGAACCGGCTCAAGCACACCCCCGCCGTGACGATAGACGGGCAGAAAGTGGAGTTGCTGGCCAATATTGAAATGCCCGAGGACACCGTGGGTGCTGTCAATGCCGGCGCCGTGGGCGTCGGGCTGTTTCGCAGCGAGTTCCTGTTCATGGGGCGCAGTGGCGATCTGCCCGATGAGGAAGAGCAATACCGGGCTTACCGCAAGGCCGTTGAGGGCATGCACGGCCTGCCCGTGACCATCCGTACGGTCGACGTGGGCTCGGACAAGCCGCTGGACCGGCTGGACAAGGCGCAGGACAGCCACCTCAATCCGGCGCTCGGCCTGCGCGCCATTCGCTGGAGCCTGGCCGACCCGCCGATGTTTTTGACGCAGCTGCGTGCCATCCTGCGCGCCGCGGCCCACGGCCAGGTCAATTTGCTGGTGCCCATGCTGGCCCACGGCGCCGAGATTCGCCAGACCATGGCGTTGATTGACCACGCACGCGCCACACTGGACAGCAAGGGCACGCCGTATGGGCCGGTGCGCCTGGGCGCCATGATCGAAATTCCAGCTGCGGCGCTCACGCTCAAGCTCTTCCTCAAATACTTTGACTTCCTGTCCATCGGCACCAACGACCTCATCCAGTACACCCTGGCCATAGACCGGGCGGATGAGTCCGTGGCGCATTTGTACGACCCTTGTCACCCGGCGGTACTGCACCTGGTGGCCGGGACCATCGCGGAATGCAATGCGCAGGGCAAAGGGGTCAGCGTGTGCGGCGAAATGGCCGGCGACGTGGGCATGACGCGGCTGCTGCTGGGCTTGGGATTGCGCAGCTTTTCCATGCATCCGTCGCGCATCCTGGCGGTCAAGCAGCAAATCCTGCGGGCTGATGCCGGCAAGCTCAGCGTCTGGGCTGCGCAGGTGCTTGATGCGGAGGACCCGGCCGCCCTCATAAACGCCACCTTATTGCCCGCACCAGTGCCTGTGCCTGTACCAGCCAACGCCTAGGACCCTGTCGGGCTGGGGAGTCGTCGGCAAATCGTCGGCTGCAAATCGACCGCAGCGGTAATATTCCCCATTTTTCCCGTTTTTTTTGCCCCATGGCGGGGCTATCGGTATGGGCCTGTAAATCCGGCAAAAAACGGTCCTCTTCGGGGGCGATTTGCGCTTTTGGCGCCCCAAGCCCGACAGGCTTCTGGCCACTGCGCCACACGGGCTACACCTCTGGATACTCTGGACATATCTTGTTACACTGAAATTGGTACAAGGTGTGTCGGTGTGAGTGGGAGGACCAATGTCCAGTGGCCAGATCTCAGGAGATGGAAAATCGTCCGCGGTGCTTTCCGCGCACGATGAGTTGCTCGCTTGCTTGCTGATTGTTGCGCGAGCCCATGGCGAGGTTCTGACGCGTGACGCCGTCATGGCGGGCCTTCCGGCCGAACATCAGCGCCTGACGCCCAGCCTGTTTGTCCGCGCGGCCCGGCGTGCCCGGCTCAGCAGTCAGCTGGTCCGCAAAAACCTCGACCGGCTCAAGGATGCCCTGCTGCCCGCCATCGTGCTGATGCATGGTCAGAAGGCGTGCGTGCTGCTGGGCTTCAATGAAGACCGCAGCGCCGCCCGGATGGTCTATCCCGAGCTCGGCGACGCGCCGGTGACGGTGCCCCTGGCGAACCTGGAGACAGATTACACGGGCGTCTCCATCTATGTACGACCCAGCCTGCGCTTTGATGCTCGCGCCCCCGAAGTGCGCGCCGGCCGTCATGGCCACTGGTTCTGGAGCGTCGTGGCCGAGAGCCGGCCGCTCTACCGCGACGTGCTGCTGGCCGCCTTGCTGGCCAACCTGTTTGCGCTCGGCCTGCCCCTCTTCACGATGAACGTTTACGACCGCGTGGTGCCCAACCATGCGTTTGAAACCCTGTGGGTGCTGGCCTTGGGGCTGATGTTGATGTTGGTGAGCGACCTAGTGCTGCGCACATTGCGCAGCCGGTTTGTCGACCTCGCCAGCAGCCGTGCCGATGTCAAGTTGTCGGCCTTCATCATGGAGCGCGTGCTCGGCATGCGCATGGAGCAGCGGCCGGTCTCCGCCGGCTCGTTTGCATCCAACCTGCGGGCGTTTGAGTCTGTGCGGGATTTCATCGGCTCGGCCACCGTGGTGGCATTCATTGACCTGCCGTTCGCACTCATTTTCATGATCGTGATTGGCTGGATCTCCTGGCCCATGCTGATTCCCCTCGGCGTGGGCGCGGCCATCATGCTGCTGTACGCGCTGGCCGTGCAGGGCCGGATGCACGAACTGGCAGAAACCACTTACCGCGCGGCGGCGCAGCGCAATGCCACCCTGATCGAAGGACTCGTGGGCTTCGAAACCCTCAAGGCCCTGGGCGCCGAGTCAGCCATCCAGAGCAAATGGGAAAAAAGCGCGGCGTTGCTGGCGCGGGTGGGCGCGCAGTTGCGTTTGCTGTCGTCCACCGCCAGCAATACTTCGGCATTTGTGCAGCAACTCGTCAGCCTGGTCATCGTCATCATCGGCGTCTACGTGATTGCCGAACGCGAGCTGACCGTAGGCGGCCTGATTGCCTGCACCATGCTGGCCTCTCGCGCCATGGCGCCGGTGGGGCAGGTGGCGGGCCTGCTGGTTCAGTACCACACGGCCGCCACCGCGCTGACGTCGCTCAATGAAATGATGGCGCGCGACGTGGAGCGCCCGGCGGACACCACTTTCATCAGCCGTGGTCACCTCAAGGGAGCCATCGACTTCCGCGATGTGAGCTTCTCCTACCCGGGCCAGGATACGCCGTCGCTGCGCAACCTGACATTGAGCATCAAGCCGGGGGAAAGGGTGGCCATCCTGGGACGCATCGGCTCGGGCAAGACCACGCTGGAAAAACTCATTCTGGGCCTGTACCGGCCTACGACCGGGGCTGTGCTGGTGGATGGCGTCGACCTGCGCCAGCTTGACCCCGCCGAACTGCGGCGCCAGATCGGCTACGTGCAGCAGGACGTGATGCTGTTCTATGGCAGCCTGCGGGACAACATTACCCTGGGCGCACCGCTGGCAGAAGATGCCGACATTGTGAAGGCGGCCGAAATCGGCGGCATTATCGGGCTGGTGAACCAGCACCCCCAGGGCTTTGACATGCTGGTCGGCGAGCGCGGTGAATCGTTGTCTGGCGGGCAGCGCCAGGGCGTGGCCATTGCGCGTGCGGTCATCAACGATCCCCCCATCCTGTTGCTGGACGAGCCCACCTCGTCGATGGACTACTCCAGCGAAGAAGATATCAAGCGCCGCCTGAAGGAGTTTTCGGTCGGCAAGACCGTGGTGCTGATCAGCCACCGCACCTCGGTGCTGGAACTGGCGGATCGCATCATCGTCATGGACGGTGGCCGCATCGTGGCCGACGGTCCCAAGGATCAAGTGGTCACCGCACTGCGCCAGGGGCGCGTTGGAAAGGCTGCATGATGGCCTGGCTCAGCGAAAAAGCCTTTGAACGCCTGGGCGACTGGATCAGCCGGTCAACTAAATCCAGCCAGAAGGCGTTCGATCCGCTGGTCAAGCGGCTCACGCCGGTTGAGGAGCAGGACTCGCTCGACTGGGCAGGCGATGCCGACTGGGCCCGCCTGCAGCAGGAGCCCTTGCGCGCCAAGCGGCTGCTGCGTCTGGCCGCGGGCGTCCTGGGCTTGCTGGTGATCTGGGCCTACTTTGCCGAGCTCGACGAAGTCACCCGCGGCGAGGCCCGCGTGGTGCCGACCAGCCAGGTGCAGATCATCCAGAGTGTCGACGGCGGTGTGGTGGAGGCCCTGCTCGTCAAGGAGGGGCAGGTGGTCGACGCCGGCCAGCTGCTGATGCGCGTGGACCCGACGCGCTTTGTCTCCACCATGCAGGAAAGCCGCGCCGCCCAGCTGTCTTACCAGGCCAAGGCCTTGCGGCTGGAGGCCCTGACGCGGGGCAATCCGTTCAACCCGCCCGCGGAACTGGTACGTGAAGCGCCCGACATCGTCGCGCAGGAGTTGCGCCTGTATGAATCACGCCGGGCCGAAATCGGCGCCCAGCTTTACATATCTCAGGCCCAGCTGTCCCAGCGCCAGCAGGAGCTCAACGAAGTCCTTGCCCGCCGTGACCAGGCCGAGCGCAGCCTGGAACTGATGAACAAGGAGCTCAATGCCACACGCCCCATGATTGCCACCGGCGCTGTCTCTGAAGTGGAGGTGTTGCGCCTCGAGCGCGACGTGGCTCGCCTGCGCGGTGACCGGGAGCAGGCCACGGCGCAGATCTCGCGTGTGCAGTCGTCCATCCTGGAGGCTACGCGCAAGATAGAGGAAGTGCAGCTCACCAGCCGCAACCAGATGAGCGGCGAGCTGTCGGAGACCATGAACAAGCTGGCCAGCCTGTCGCAGGGCGGGCGGGCGCTTGAAGACAAAGTCAAGCATGCCGATATCAAGTCACCCGTGCGCGGCACCGTCAAGCGCCTGCTGGTCAACACCATGGGGGCGGTGGTGCAACCCGGCAAGGAAGTGGTTGAGATTGTGCCCCTGGACGACACGCTGATTCTGGAGGTGCAAATCACCCCCAAGGACATTGCCTTTCTGCGGCCCGGGCAGCAGGCCATGGTGAAGTTCAGCGCCTATGACTTTTCCATTTACGGTGGCCTGGAGGCGGATGTGATCAACATCGGCGCCGACTCGGTCATTGACGAAAAAGGCAACGCCTTCTACCACGTGCGGGTGCGCACGCACAAACCCAGCCTGGGTCCGAACCTCCCCATCATTCCGGGCATGGTGGCGCAGGTTGACATCCTCACTGGCAAGAAATCGGTGTTGGCTTATTTGCTCAAGCCCGTACTGCGTGCCAAAGCCAACGCACTGAGTGAGCGCTGAGCGAGCGATGAGTATCGAGCACCTGTTCCTGACCACGCCTGCCGCGCCTGTACCGGAGCGCTGGTGCGAGGCGTTTCCCGCAGGGCAAGTGCACAAGGCGCCGGCCATGCTGACCAGTTTGCGGGGCCGGCCCGCGAACACAAGCCTGGTCTGGATCAGCACCGCCGATGCGCAATGGGCTGTACATCTGCGCGAGATTCTGCAGGTCCTGCCTGGGGCGCCTGTCGTGGTGGTGTCCGGCCTGCCCCATCCACTCGAAGGCCTTGACGCTCTCGACAAGGGCGCGCGCGGCTACACCCATGCCTATGCCGTGCCTGCGCTGTTGCAGGAGGTCGCCCTGGTCGTCGAGCATGGCGGCCTGTGGGTGGGCCCGGACCTGATGCGTCGCCTGGTCGCCTCGACCCATGCGGCGCTCGCACGACTTCCTGCGGCACCTGCTGCCGCGGCTGCCCCTGGCCAAAACGTCTGGGCCCAATTGTCCGCACGCGAAGCCGAAGTGGCCCAGGCTGTTTCGGCCGGGCGCTCCAACAAGGAGGTGGCCGCCCTGATGCACATTTCAGAGCGCACCGTCAAGGCCCACCTCGGTGCGGTGTTCGAAAAACTTGGCGTGCGCGATCGTCTGCAACTCGTGCTGCGCCTTTCCGCCTCCACCGACGCGGCGCAGACCCCTGAGCGGGAGCTCTTGTCATGACTGATACACCGCCACCCGCAAGCGCCCTGCTGTGCCGTCGCAATGCTGCGGGGCGCATCGTCGCACTGACCCATCAATCCATGAGCGCGCAAGATGCGCTGGCCGCAGGCTGGGAGGCCGTGCATGGGGCTGATCCCGGGGTGGAAGAATTTGTACGCGAGGTCTCCAGCCAGACCAATCCACTGAGCCAGACCGATGCCGGCCTGGCCCGCGTGCTGGAAGATCTGATCGACGTACTCATCAACCGGGGGCTGATCCAGTTCACCGACCTGCCCGCTGCGGCCCAAGCCAAGCTGCTTGAGCGACGCCAGACCCGGGCCAGCCTGGCCAACCGGCTGGATTTGCTGCCCGACGACGGCGACAGCTTCCCGCTTTGATGCGGCGCGCTGCGGGGCAGCGCCGCTCCACATAGTCGCGGAATTGCGGGATTATTACCGGATAGCCCAAGATATGGACCTAAGTCCAATAGACGGGCTGGCGACGCCACCTTACTCTTCGGGTCATCAATGTTGATAACCTGGGCTCGCGGGCCCAGGCTTTTTTTTACCGGAGAGCATCATGGCCCAATTCGCTACCGTCGCCGCCATTACAGGAAATGGCACCGTTCTGGCTGTTGACGTGCAGGGCAAGACCCGCGCGCTCAAGGTCGGTGACACCCTGCAAAAAGGCGAGACCGTGCGCACCGTGGGCGACGTTCGCGTCGAGCTCATCATGGAAGACGGCCACCATCTGGCGGTCGCACCCGCGCAAAGCGTGCGGCTCGATGACAACGTGGCCGAGTCCGACCAGCGACCCACGGCCCAGGACAGCGCGGTCACCACCCCGGCCACGGCCGACACCGTCATCCAGGCACTCGAACGCGGGACCGACCTGAACCAGTCACTCGAGGCCACGGCGGCGGGTCTGGCCCCCGGCGGCGGCGTGGACGGCGGCAGCACCTTTGTGCAGTTGCTGCGCATCGCCGAGGGCGTGAGCCCGCTGGCCTACGAGTACAACTTTGTCCCGCCCGAACTGCAGCCCGATGTGCAGCAGATTCCGGAGGAGGCACTGCCACCCACGGTCAACGTCGGCGTCACCGTGGGCACGCAGGTCGGTATCGGCGAGGGCGGCCCCGGCCTCATCACCGGCGACATGATCCAGGGCACGGTCTCTGCGGCCGATGTGATCGAGGGCTCCGGCGGCGGCAGCAAGGCCGTCACCTTCCTGATCACCCTGGACAAGGTCTCCACGAGCGATGTGACGGTCACCTACACCATCGTGCCCGGCAGCGCGAGCAATCCGGCGGACTATTTCGACGGCGCGGCCACCGGCACGGTCACCATTCCGGCCGGCTACATCGGCTTCTTCGTCACCGAGAACATTGTGGGCGACATCCTGGTCGAAGGCAACGAAACCTTCACCATTGTCCTGAGCAACCCGATCGGCGCCACCCTGATCAACGACACGGCCACCGTGACCATCATTGACGACGACCACGCACCGGTGGCGGTCGACGACAGCAACAGCCTGACAGAAGACCAGATCTCCGTCTCGGGCAACGTGCTGCCCAACGATACCGATGCAGACGGCCAGACCCTGTCCGTGGTCGGCCCCTCGATCACGGTGACCAATGCGTACGGCACGCTGGTCATCGACAGCGCGACAGGCGCTTACACCTTCACGGTGAACGAAGCCACCCAGGCCGCCGCGCAGGCACTGGACGACGGCGAAACCATCAACATGGTCTTCCCCGATGTCTACCGGGTGACCGATGGCGCCAACCTGAGCAACCTGGCCGATGTGACCATCACCATCACCGGCACCAACGACGTGCCGAGGATCACCGTCGATCCCGGCAATGAAGGCGGCAACGACGTGGTGTTCGAGTCCGGTCTGGCAGCCGGCTCCAATGCCGCGGCCAGCAGTGAATTTGCCTCCGGCACCTTCACGGTATCGGATGCGGACGGCCTGGACGACATCCAGAGCGTCACCATCAACGGCGTCACCGTCGCGATTGGCAGCCTGGTGGGCCAGAGCTTCGCCGGCACCAACGGCACGCTGACGGTCACCGCCTACAGTGGCGGCGTTGCCAGCTACACCTATGAGCTGACCAGCCCGACCACGGATGTCGCCGGCACGGAGACCGACATCTTCACGCTGACCACGTCGGACGGCACGGGAACTTCCGCACCGGCGGCGATCACCATTGAGATCATTGACGATGTGCCGAACGCGGTGGATGACAGCAACAGCACCAGCGAAGACGCCGTGGCAGCCATCACAGGCGACGTCCTGGCCAACGACCTGCATGCCAATGGCCAGCCGGGTGCGGATACGCCGACCAGCTTTGTCTCGTGGGCGAGCACCACGGCCAGCTACGGCACCTTTACCGACACCGGCAGTGGCACCTACAGCTACACGCTGGACAACACCTTGCCGGCGGTGCAGGCACTCGATGGCGGTGAGAGCCTGACCGAGACCTTCAACTACACCATGACAGACGCGGACGGCGATCAGCAGATCGCCACGCTGACCATCACCATCAACGGCACCAACGACGTGCCGACGATCACCGTCGATCCCGGTAATCAAGGCGGCAACGACGTGGTGTACGAGGCTGGTCTGGCCATCGGTTCCGATGCGGCGGCCAGCAGCGAATTTGCCTCCGGCACCTTCACGGTATCGGATGCGGACGGCCTGGACGACATCCAGAGCGTCACCATCAACGGCGTCACCGTCGCGATTGGCAGCCTGGTGGGCCAGAGCTTCGCCGGCACCAACGGCACGCTGACGGTCACCGCCTACAGCGGCGGCGTCGCCAGCTACACCTACGAGCTGACCAGCCCGACCACGGATGCCGCCGGTACGGAGAGCGACGTCTTCACGCTGACCACGTCGGACGGTACGGGAACTTCCGCACCGGCCGCGATCACCATCGAGATCATTGACGATGTGCCGACGGCCTTCTCGAACACCAACAGCGTGGCCGAAGGCGCTGTGGTGGGCGGCAACGTGCTGACGGACGGCACGGACGACGTGTTCGGCGCCGACGGCGCGGCAGCCAGTGGCGGCGTGGTGGGCGTGCGGGTGGCCGGAGGCGACACCACGACGGCGGTGCAGACGGGCGTGAACACGGTCATAGCCGGCAGCTTCGGCACGCTGACACTGCAGGCCAACGGCAGCTACAGCTACGACGGCAGCCCGAACGTGGTGCCGCCGGCCGGCGCGACCGACACCTTTGTGTACACCATCAAGGACGGCGACGGCGACCTGAGCACGACGACACTGACGATCACGCTGACGGACAGCGGCCTGGCGGCAAGCAACGACGACATCACGGTCAACGAAGCGGCGCTGGCCACGGGCAGCAACCCGTCGAGCACGGCCGAGACGGCGGCCGGCACGCTGGTAGGCAACGTCAGCGGCGGCGCCGGCGGCTACAGCTACGCGCTGACGAGTCCGGCCGCAGGCAGCTTCGGCACGCTGACGCTGAACGCGGACGGCAGCTACAGCTACACGCTGACGCAGCGCTTTGACACCAGCCCGGACGCCAACAACGGCACCAACACCGAGAACAACCGCGACACCTTCACCTACCAGGCGACGGATGCCAACGGCAACACGGTGACCAGCACCATCACCGTGGACATCGTGGACGATGTGCCGACAGCCTTCTCGAACAGCAACAGCGTGACCGAAGGCGCTGTGGTGGGCGGCAACGTGCTGACGGACGGCACGGACGACGTGTTCGGCGCCGACGGCGCGGCAGCCGGTGGCGGCGTGGTGGGCGTGCGGGTGGCCGGAGGCGACACCACGACGGCGGTGCAGACGGGCGTGAACACGGTCATTGCCGGCAGCTTCGGCACGCTGACCCTGCAGGCCAACGGCAGCTACAGCTACGACGGCAGCCCGAACGTGGTGCCGCCGGCYGGTGCGACCGACACCTTYGTGTACACCATCAAGGACGGCGACGGCGACCTGAGCACGACGACGCTGACGATCACGCTGACCGACAGCGGCCTGGCGGCAAGCAACGACGACATCACGGTCAACGAAGCGGCGCTGGCCACGGGCAGCAACCCGTCGAGCACGGCCGAGACGGCGGCCGGCACGCTGGTGGGCAACGTCAGCGGCGGCGCAGGCGGCTACAGCTACGCGCTGACGAGTCCGGCCGCAGGCAGCTTCGGCACGCTGACGCTGAACCCGGACGGCAGCTACAGCTACACGCTGACGCAGCGCTTTGACACCAGCCCGGATGCCAACAACGGCACCAACACCGAGAACAACCGCGACACCTTCACCTACCAGGCGACGGATGCCAACGGCAACACGGTGACCAGCACCATCACGGTGGACATCGTGGACGATGTGCCGACAGCCTTCTCGAACAGCAACAGCGTGACCGAAGGCGCTGTGGTGGGCGGCAACGTGCTGACGGACGGCACGGACGACGTGTTCGGCGCCGACGGCGCGGCAGCCGGTGGCGGCGTGGTGGGCGTGCGGGTGGCCGGAGGCGACACCACGACGGCGGTGCAGACGGGCGTGAACACGGTCATTGCCGGCAGCTTCGGCACGCTGACACTGCAGGCCAACGGCAGCTACAGCTACGACGGCAGCCCGAACGTGGTGCCGCCGG